>CAXUKA010000499.1:0-3625 GCA_964251335.1 uncultured Hymenobacter sp. | reverse complement strand
GCGGCCGGAGTTTTCGACGTTGACCACTGGCTTGTACTGGCTGGTTTTGAGCCACTCGCGGTAGTCTTTTTCGGCATCAGCGCTCAGCTTTGATGGCTCCAGCGGAAAGCCCTGCGCTAGGGCAAACTGCTGCGCGCCTTCGCCCACCAGCAGCACGTGGGGCGTTTTTTCCATCACGCGGCGGGCCACGCTGATGGGGTGCTTGATGCGCTCCAGGGCCGCCACGCCGCCGCAGTTAAAGCGCTCGTCCATGATGCAGGCGTCGAGGGTTACGTGGCCGTCGCGGTCGGGGCGGCCGCCGAGGCCCACGCAGCAGCCTTGCTCGTTTTCGGTCACCATCACGCCGGCTTCCACGGCGTCGAGGGCGTAGCCGCCCGCGCTCAGGATTTTCCAGGCACCTTTATTTGCGTTCACGCCGGCATCCCAAGTCGAAATGACGATGGGTTTGCCCACGGCGGGGGCGGCGGGCAGGGCAGCGGCGGCGAGCGGGGCGGCCGCTAGTCCGGCTAGGCCGGCGGCGGAGGTGTGGAGAAATTTGCGGCGTGAGGACATAAAGTGACAGAATTGAGCTAAGCAAAAGTATGTACTAGTGCCCAGCGCGTGAACCTCACCCCCCGGCCCCCTCTCCAAAAAAGAGGGGGAGCCGACCGATAGCAGACGTAAGCTGTCGTTAACAAATCGTCTGGCTCCCCCTCTTTTTTGGAGAGGGGGCCGGGGGGTGAGGTTCACGCGCACCGCGTACTTTCGCGGCCCATGATACTCGTTGCCGATGGCGGCTCGACCAAATGCAGCTGGTGCCTGCTGGCCGATGCCCACCCCACGTACTTCACCACCGAAGGCTATAATCCGTATTTCTGGGATACTCCCGCCATTGACGCGTCGCTGCGGCAAGGCGTGCCGGTCGCCGTGCAAGTGGCACCCATCACGGCCGTTTATTACTACGGCTCGGGCGTGCTCTCGCCGGCCAAAGCCGAAATAGTAGCCGGGGCTTTGCGGCAGTTATTCCCGCAGGCCGACATTCACGTGGCCGAAGACCTGCTGGCCGCCGCTCGCGCCTTGTTGGGAAACGAGGCGGGCTTTGCGGCCATTTTAGGCACGGGCACTAATTCGTGTTTGTATGATGGTCAGCAGATTACGCAGGTCATCGAGTCGCTGGGCTACTCG
Source organism: uncultured Hymenobacter sp. (assembly GCA_964251335.1). Classification (GTDB taxonomy): domain Bacteria; phylum Bacteroidota; class Bacteroidia; order Cytophagales; family Hymenobacteraceae; genus Hymenobacter. Next base: position 2,461 of record CAXUKA010000499.1, on the reverse strand, counting down.
CTCGGCGATGAGGGCTGCGGCACCTACATCGGCCGGCTGCTGCTGCGTGACTATTTGCGCGGGCGGCTGCCGGGTGGGCTAGGAGCGGCCTTTCAGGCCACGTATCAGCTGGGCGAAGTCAGCGAAGTACTAGACCGGCTTTACAACCAGCCGATGCCCAATCGTTTCCTGGCCGGCTTCGCCAAATTTGCCAAAGACCATTACCACGAATCTTATTGCCAGCAGGTAGTGGCCCAGGCTTTTGAAGCGTTTTTTGAGCAGATTGTTACGCAGTATCCCGACTACCAGCGCTATACCTTTAACTGCGTCGGCTCAATAGGCTACCATTTTTCGGAAGCGCTGGCAGCGGCGGCCACGCGCCATGGCATGGCCGTGGGGCAGATTATTCAGGCGCCAATTGAGGCGCTGGTGCGCTACCACGAGGGCGGGCAGTAGCGCGAACTTTGTAGTTCGCGTTCGTTCGGTACGGCTGGCTGCCCGCTCACGAACGCGAACTACAAGGTTCGCGCTACTGCCCGCCAACCAAACGGCCACTTCCACGGTAAGCAGACGAGAGTTTACAAAAAAGACCACCTTTGCACCACCAAATCCACTTCTCATCGCTCACTTTTCATGAACACCCTCGCCAACTACAACTTCGCCGGCCACCGCGCCGTGGTGCGCGTCGATTTCAACGTGCCGCTCGATAAAGACCTGCACATCACCGACGATACGCGCATCCGGGCAGCCACGCCGACCATCAAAAAAATCCTAACCGACGGTGGCTCCGTGGTGCTGCTCTCGCACCTGGGCCGGCCCAAGGGCGGCTACGAAAAGAAATATTCGCTCGAAAGCCTCGTGCTGCGCCTCCAGCAGGAGTATGGCCGCGAGGTACTCTGGGGCGGCGACGTGCTCTCCGATGAGGCTCTGGCCAAAGCCCAGGCGTTGCAGCCCGGCCAGGTGCTACTGCTTGATAACGTGCGCTTTCACAAAGAAGAAGAAGCCGGCGACGAGAACTTTGCCAAGCACCTCGCCCAGCTCGGCGACGTGTATGTGAACGATGCCTTCGGCACCGCGCACCGCGCCCACGCCTCCACGGCCGTGATGGCGCACTACTTTGCCCCCGAAAACCGCGTGGGCGGCTACCTGCTGCAAGGCGAACTGGACAACGCCCAAAAAGTGCTTGAAAACCCCGAGCACCCTTTCACCGCCATCATGGGCGGGGCCAAAATTTCCGATAAAATTCTGATTATCGAGAAGTTGCTCGATAAGGTCGATAACCTGCTCATCGGCGGCGGCATGGCGTATACCTTCGCCGTGGCGCAGGGCGGCAGCGTGGGCAGCTCGCTGCTCGAAGCCGACAAAGTAGAGCTGGCTAAGCAACTGATTGAGAAGGCGAAGCAAAAAGGTGTGAACCTGGTATTGCCCGGCGACAGCGTGATTGCCAACAAGTTTGCCAACGACGCCGATACCGATATCGCCTCCAACCACAGCATCCCCGATACCTGGATGGGCCTCGACCTCGGCCCCGATGCGCGGGAGGATTTTTCTGACATCATCCTCAACTCGAAAACCATTCTCTGGAACGGCCCGATGGGCGTGTTTGAGATGAGCAACTTCGCCGTGGGCACCGAGTACGTGGCCCGCGCCATTGCCGATGCTACGGCGGCCGGCGCGTACTCGCTCATCGGCGGCGGCGACTCGGCGGCGGCCGTGCAGCAACTCGGTTACGGCGACCGCGTGAGCTACATCTCAACCGGCGGCGGTGCCTTGCTGGAGTTTATGGAAGGCAAGGAGCTGCCCGGCGTCACGGCTCTGGGCTAAGTGCAGAAGTAGCGCTAGCTACTTGGCTGTTACTCACTAAAAGGCTGGTCAGCTACTGACCAGCCTTTTTTATTTGCCGCAACGATGCGGCGCTTTGGGCAGTATAGAATGGCATTCTCATCCTAACTTTTTGCCCTTTTCCGTCATGACTGACCGTGAAATAACCTACGCCAAAATGGCCCGCCTCGTGTACCGTGAACTCACAGACCAGCGCCCGCAGTGGGAGCAGCGCAGCCCCGACATGGTAGCCGATTTTGAGCAGCTCAATAACTTCCTGCAAGCCTTCGACGAAGTAGCGGCCCACACCGGCGGCAAAGGCGCTAAAGAATACACCGACGCCAAAGACCGCGCCGAGCACGCCGCCGAAGAAGCAGCCGGCCGTGTGGTGCGCGGCCTGCGCGTGCTTCAGCTAGGTGTGAAAAACACTGCCCTCAGCATCGCCGCCAGCTACACGCCCAGCAGCCTCAACCCCCTGCACGGCCAAGAACTGCTGGAAGCCCTAAACACCATCGCGTCGGCAGCGGCCGGCGTCGGCCCATTGCTGGCCAACCAAGGCGTGACCGACGCGCACCTCAAAGCCCTCGATGATGCCATTGCCCTCTACTCCTCGCTGGTCGATGTGCCGAACTGTTCTGAAAACAAAGGTGCTGGCCTCAAC
>CAXUKA010000498.1:0-3628 GCA_964251335.1 uncultured Hymenobacter sp. | reverse complement strand
AGCTACGGGTGCTGGGGGCGTATGAGCGGGGGAGTATGGAATTTGGAGTAGATGAGCCTTACTCAAAAACGGGTCATGCTGGACGCAGTGAAGCATCTCGCGTGGCGCAGTAATCTCAACGTTTCGAAGTTGGTGTAGCACGCAAAATGCTTCACTACGTTCAGCATGACAGACAACAATATGACTATCACCACCGCCAGCCGCCTGGCCCACACCGGCGAATACTACTTCTCGCGCAAGCTGCGCGAGCTAGCCGCCCTCAACGCGGCCGGGGCCAATATTATCAGCCTAGGCATTGGCAGCCCCGATTTGCCGCCGCACCCGAGCGTAGTAGCGGCCCTGTCCACCACCGCATCCCAGCCCAACGCCCACGGCTACCAGAGCTACCAGGGCACGCCCGCCTTGCGCCAAGCCATGGCCTCTTTTTACCAAACGCACTACGGCGTAGCCCTCGACCCTGCAACCGAGGTGCTGCCGCTAGCTGGTTCTAAAGAAGGTTTGATGCATATCGGCATGACTTTCCTGGAGGCCGGTGATGCGGTGCTCATCCCCAATCCCGGCTACCCGACGTATCGCGCCGTAGCCGAAATCTGCGGGGCCGAGGTGCGCGAGTACGACCTCACGGCCGCCACCGGCTGGCTGCCCGACTTGGAAGCGTTGGTCAAAACTGACTTAAGCAAGGTCAAAATGATGCTGGTCAACTACCCACACATGCCTACCGGTACGCCAGCCAGCCCCGAGTTTCTGGCTGAGCTAGTGGTATTTGCAAAGGCGCATAATATCATGCTGGTTCATGACAACCCGTATGGCTTTGTACTGAATGAAACGCCACCCACGAGCCTGCTGAGTATACCGGGGGTGAAGGAAGTTGCCCTGGAACTCAACTCCTTGAGCAAATCGCACAACCTGGCCGGCTGGCGCGTGGGCATGCTAGTAGGCCGTGCCGACTGGCTGACTGAGGTGCTGCGCTTCAAAAGCAACATGGATTCGGGCATGTTCCTCGGGATTCAGCAGGCTGCTGTGGCCGCGCTGACGCTCGGTGACGACTGGTTCCAGGAATTGAACGCCACTTACCGCGCCCGCCGCGAGCTGGTGCGCGAGTTGCTATCGGCGCTGGGTTGCGAGGCGGCGCCGGGCCAAACGGGCCTGTTCGTCTGGACTGCCGTGCCGCCGCAGTATGCCGACGGCTACGCCCTGAGCGATGCTGTGCTAGCCGAAGCGCGAGTGTTTCTAACGCCGGGGGGCATCTTCGGTAGCAATGGCAATGGTTATATAAGAGCCAGCTTGTGCCAGCCCGAGAGCGTGTTGCGCGAAGCCTTAAATAGAGTAAAAGAATTAAAAATGAACCGTCATGCTGAACGTAGTGAAGCATCTCGCGTGGCGCAGTAATCAACTACGTCAGCAGCGGTGTGAGCAAGATGCCTTGCTACGTTTAGCATGACGGTTTTGAAAAGTAATAACATGACTATCACAATCATCGGCCTGGGCCTCATCGGGGGCTCGCTGGCACTCAGCTTGCGGCAGCACGGCCTAGCCGAACGCCTTATTGGTGTGGAGGCTAACCCACCCTATGCCCGCCGCGCCCTGGAGCTGGGGCTGGTCGATGAAATCGACTCTGACCTAGCGACCGCCGTGGCAGCGGCCGACCTTATCATCGTGGCCGTGCCGATGGATGCCATGCTCACGGTATTACCGCAAGTATTGGATTTAATTTCTGACCAGCAGCTGGTTATCGACGTAGGCTCGACCAAAGGCAACTTATTAGCGGCCGTGGTCGGGCACCCGCGCCGGACCCGCTTCGTGGCCGTGCACCCCATGGCGGGCACTGAATACTCGGGGCCTGATGCGGCCGTGCGCGGCTTGTTCGAAGGCAAAACGCTGGTTATCTGCGATGCTGAAGCCAGCGACCCAGCTGCCGTAGCTTCCGTCGAGGCGCTGTTTCGGGCTTTGCCTATGCGGGTGCTGCACCTTGGCGCGGCCGACCACGACCTGCACACGGCCTACGTGTCGCACATTTCGCACCTCACGTCGTTTGCGTTGGCGCTCACGGTATTGGAGAAAGAGCAAAGCGGCGAGCAGCGCATTTTTGACCTGGCAGGTGGCGGCTTTGCCTCTACCGTGCGGCTGGCCAAGAGTGCGCCGGCCACCTGGGTGCCCATCTTCCGCCAAAACCGCGAGAACGTGCTTGATGTGCTCGATGAGCACTTACACCAGCTGCAAAAGCTGCGCGAACTGCTGGTGCAGGAAGACTATGCCGGCCTAACAACGGAGCTGGAACATGCCAATGCCATCCGCAAGATTATTCCCTAAACTCAAGGAGTGAATGAGCGAATGAGTGAGGTGGTGAATGGGCAAATGCTCAAATCGCCGCCAAACTCACCAAAAATACCCGCTCTTCATTCACTCATTCACAACTCACTCATTCACTCATTGATTCCCATGTTCAACGACCTTTTCAACCGCAAACCCGAGGATAAACCCTTCCTCATCTCCGGCCCCTGCTCGGCCGAAACCGAAAGCCAGGTAATTGAAACGTGCCAGCGCCTGGCCGCCACCGGCAAGGTGCAGGCCCTGCGCGCCGGCATCTGGAAACCCCGCACCAAGCCTGGCGGCTTTGAGGGCGTGGGGGCCAAGGGCTTGCCTTGGCTCAAAAAAGCCAGCGAGCTAACGGGCCTGCCCGTGGCCGTGGAAGTAGCCACCGCCAAGCACGTCGAGGACTGCTTGGCCTTCGGCGTGGACCTGGTGTGGGTGGGCGCGCGCACCACCGGCAACCCGTTTTCGGTGCAGGAAATCGCCAATGCTCTGCGCGGCGTGGACATTCCGGTGCTGGTAAAAAACCCGATTCACCCCGAGCTGGAGCTTTGGATAGGCGCGATTGAGCGCTTGCAGAAAGCGGGCTTAAAGCAAGTGGGTATGATTCACCGGGGCTTTTCGAGCTACGGCAACACCGACTACCGCAATGCGCCGATGTGGCACCTGCCCATCGAAATGAAGCGCCGCCTGCCCGAGTTGCCCATTCTCAACGACCCGAGCCACATCTGCGGGCGGCGCGATACGCTGTTTGGCGTAGCGCAGCAGGCACTGGATTTGGACTTCGACGGGACGATGATTGAGAGCCACATCGACCCCGATAACGCCTGGAGCGATGCCAAGCAGCAAATCACGCCCGAGGTGCTGGGCCAGCTTATCACCGACCTGGTGTGGCGGCACGAAACCACTGACAAAGAAGAGTTTCTGAATGCGCTGGCCGGCCTACGCCAGCAAATCAATAACCTCGATGCGGAGGTGATTCAGCTGCTGGGCCGCCGCATGGCCGTGGCCGAAAAAATCGGTCAGTACAAGAAGGAAAACGACATTACCATCCTGCAAACCAACCGCTTGAATGAAATCCTGGACCGCAGTAAGCGACAGGGCGAGCAAGTTGGGCTGACGCCCGAGTTTATTGAGCGCTACATGGAAGCCGTTCACCTGGAGTCGGTTATGCGCCAAGAGAAGGTGATGAAAGGGTAAGGCCTCCAGCTAATTGTTTGTCATTGCGAGCGCAACGAAGTGGAGCGCGGCAATCTTTCCTTTACGCATTGCGGATGTTCGCTCACGTAAAAGGAAAGATTGCCGCGCTCCACTTCGT
>CAXUKA010000497.1:0-3633 GCA_964251335.1 uncultured Hymenobacter sp. | reverse complement strand
AGAGCAGGTGCAGGAAGCGAAAACAGAGTAGCGCGTTTGGCAATGGCGCTACATACGGACTGACGTAGCTTGGGCTAGTTTTCAGTCTACTTATGGAACCCACGCTTACCAAGTCCTCTCCGCGCTTATACGAACTTGACTTGCTCCGTTTTCTAGCCGCACTGAGCGTTATGCTCTACCATTATACATATAGAGGATATACAGCGAGTGCTCAAAGTTCAATCACATTTGATAGCTTAGGGCATTTCACCCGGTATGGCTACTTAGGTGTACAGCTGTTTTTTCTCATTAGCGGCTACGTGGTGCTGCTCAGCGCGCAAAGCAAAACGGTCGGCCAATTTATTGTGTCGCGGGCAGCGCGCTTGTACCCAGCCTTCTGGGCTGCTTGCACGCTTACGTTCGTTGTGGTGCGACTTTGGGGGCAGGCGGCTGTTAGCGCCTTTCCTTTTCTACGTTTGGGCACTATGCAATACGTCTATAACATGACGCTATTCAGCAACTTTCTCAATACCAACTACATCGATAATGTGTACTGGTCGCTCTCGAAAGAACTCATTTTCTATTTTCTCATTTCGTTGCTATTGGCTTACCGCCTGCTACCGCACCTCGACCTGTTTATTAGCTTTTGGCTGAGCTATGTAGTATTGGTTGGCCTACAAGTGGCAGCGCCCAATACGTTGTTGTCGGCACTGCTACTTTCAGAGCAAGCGCCTTATTTTGCCGCTGGCATGCTATTTTATTTGCTTCAGCAGCCGCAAGGCCGTACCTGGCGACGCTATACCCTGCTAGCAGCTTCGTATTTGTTGGCAGTGAGAGCCAGCGTTTTACAGGCCAGCGATATAACGGGTGCTTTTCAAGCAACTATCCGACCGACTGTGTTGGCCGGCATTATTACCTGCTTTTTTGGGGTCTTTTACTTAATTGCTACCCGCAAACTTAGTTTGCACAATCACACTTGGCTAGCTAGGCTAGGAGCGCTTACCTATCCTCTTTATCTGGTGCATGGCAACATTGGGTTTATTGCCTTTTACCATTTCAGCACACTGGTTAACAAGTATTTCCTACTTGCTATCGTATCACTAGTAATGGTAGGCACAGCCTATATCCTTCACCTACTTATCGAAAAGCCAGTGGGCAAAATGCTAGGCGCTTATTTGACCAACCGCCTACTGCTAGTAAAGCCCTAATCCCAACTGCTGCCCCCCTCCTACCGCTGCGCCTTCCAGCCCCGCCAAGGCCACGCCCAGCAGCCGCACCCCTTGCGCTGGCGGCAGCAGTGGAGCCAATAACTCATGGCTCACTTGCGTGAAGTGCGCCAACGTCCGCAACGGCAGCAACGAACTCCGGCTGCGCGTAATCTGCCGAAAATCATCGTACTTCATTTTCAGCGTCACGCTCCGGCCCACCACGCCGTGGCGCTCGGCGCTGGCCCACACGCTGGCCAGTAGTGGTTCGAGGGCCTCATAAAATTCGGTTGGCTCGGTGAGGCTCTGGGCAAATGTAGTTTCGGAGCCGATGGACTTGCGCACGCGGTCGGGCACCACGGGGCGGTGGTCTTCGGCGCGGGCGATGGCGTAGTAGTAGCCGCCCGCTTTACCAAAGTGCTGGCGCAAAAACGCCTCCGTTTGCTGGCGCAAATCGTGCCCCGTGAAGATGCCCAGCGCCTGAAGACGCGCCGCCGTGGCCGGCCCGATGCCGTGAAACTGCCCCACTGCCAGCCCTTCGACAAAGGCCGCGCCCTCGTGCGGCCGAATTACGAACTGCCCATCGGGCTTGCGGTAGTCGGAGGCCAGCTTGGCCAGGAATTTATTGTAGGAAATGCCGGCCGAGGCCGTGAGGCCCGTTTCGGTGCGAATGCGGGCGCGCATTTCCTTGGCCCACTGCGTAGCCGTAGCGTGCGATGGCAGCTGCTCAGTTACGTCGAGGTAGGCTTCATCTAAGGAAAGCGGCTCGATGAGGGGCGTATAGTCGGCCATGATGGCGCGCACTTGCTGCGACACGGCCCGGTACACTTCAAAGCGCGGCTTCACAAAAATGAGCTCGGGGCAGCGGCGGCGGGCAGTGGACGAAGGCATGGCCGAGCGCACGCCAAACTGCCGGGCCTCGTAGCTGGCGGCGGCCACCACGCCCCGGTCGCGGGCGCCGCCCACGGCCACGGGGCGACCGCGCAGGTCGGGGTTGTCGCGCTGCTCTACGGAGGCGTAAAACGCATCCATGTCGAGGTGTATGATTTTGCGGTTGTCCATCGGTGTAACGCCAAGCCAGAGCTTGGCGTTATGCGCAATACCCTGCCACTTTATAAATGCAGTAACCAGCCATTTCGTGCAAAAGCAGACTCCAACGGCTCAGCGCGTCGATATCTGGCACCAGCCAGTAGTCGGGCGTCCAGCTACGGTCAGCAGTATAAAAACCTGCCGGAAAAACCTGCGGATGCAGTCCTACTTTAGCGAAGCAGCCCAACGCCCGCCGCTCGTGAAAGGCCGAAGTCACGAGCACCAGCGACTTGATATCGGGATGCTTAGCCAGCAGTTCCTTTGTGAACTTGGCATTCTCCCGCGTGTTGCGGCTGCGCTCTTCCAGCAAGATATCCGCCTGCGGCACGGCCGCCAGCCGCAGTAGCGTGGCCAGGTCTTTGGCCTCACTATTGGCCACGCTAAGCACCGCGCCCGAGCCGCCCGAAATGACGATGCGCCGCGCCCGCCCCGAGCGGTAGAGCCATAGCGCATTGGTAAAGCGGTCGGCCCCGCGCTGCAAGTACACCCGGTCGTGCGGCGATTTTTGGCCGCTGGTAATGCCCGTGAGCAGCACCACGGCATCGGCCGGAGCTATGGTAGCTAGCGGCACGGGCTGCTTTTCCCAGGCTAGCAAGGCTTCGTTGACCAAGGCATTATTGGTGCCCAGCAAGACTAATAATGCCGCCGCTTGCAGCCAGCGGCGCTGGGCGCGGCCGCCGGGCTGGGCTACTAATGCGCCGAGCAGCAGCGCCACTAGCCAGAGGGCGGGCAGCAGCACAAAATCCAGGGTTTTGGAAAGGATGAAAAACAAGGTATCAGGCGCTATAGAAATAGAGAGACTGTCATGCTGAACGCAGTAAAGCATCTTGACCGCTTCCATTGGATAGTTCCCCCAACGGTGCGAGCAAGATGCTTCACTGCGTTCAGCATGATAGGCGTTTTTTATCGTAAGCGTACTACCCTACTTCGACGCTACCGGCACAAACGCCCGCAACCGGTCAAGCTGGGCCACTACTTGCGTTTCTTCGGTGAGGGCATCACATTCGAGTAATCGGCCCTGGCAGTAGCTTACGAAGAAGGGCGCTATTTTATCCTGCATTAGCTTTTTAGCTACCGGATTTTCGTCCGAATTGAGGCGCACGAAGAGGATGCCCACGTTCTCGGGCGAGTCCACAAACTTAGCGAAAGGCGGGGCCAGCGCCTGGCAGACATCGCAGTTTTCGGAGGTGAATTTGGCGAATACTTTCAGGTGCTCGTGGATGAGGCGGCGCAGGTGGTCATCGTCGGTATCTACTACGTGCTGGCGTTCTTCTTCAGTCATGGCAAAAGTAAAGGAAATAGCTACTAAAACCGGGTGTAGCGGGCAAAGGTTACAGCACGCGCCAGCTTGGCTTAGCGC
>CAXUKA010000496.1:0-3668 GCA_964251335.1 uncultured Hymenobacter sp. | reverse complement strand
GGGTGGATGGGATGAAAATCTCTCGTCGCCACTTCACCGAAACCGACTTTGCGGTGGCCGACCACCTGCGCGACGCCACGGCCCTGCTCTTGCGGCCCGATTTCTACGGCCTGCTGCCCGCGCCCGACGAGCTGGGCAGCCCGGCCGCTTTCGAGCTATTGCTGAGCGTAGATGTGCAGAACGAAGTGCAGGCCCGCCTCACGCAGTGCCGGGCCGTGACGGCCGGTGGCGTGCGCATCGAAATCACGCCCAGCAGCGCTCCGCTTACGCTGCGCAGCAGCTTAGCGCAGCTGCTCGCGGCGTTCAGCCTGACCGCCAGTGAGGGGCTGCGCTTTAGTGTAGTGCTCACGGTGAATCCGTTTGAGCGGGTGCCCACCGGCACGCCCGCGCCCGACGAGCTGCCGCCCCGCCACCCCTACACCCGCCCCAGCTACAGCCTGAACCTGGTGCCTACCGGACAACTGGGCAGCCCAGCCAGCGCGACTTTTGCGCTGGAGGTAGGCGAGCTGCTTTATACCGATGGCGCGTTGCGGCCCGTGGCGCAGTACATTCCGCCGAGTATGGCGCTGGCCAGCCATCCGGCTTTGTTGCAGGCTTTGCATCAGCTTGATTTTCAACTGACCGAGCTAGAAATAGACGCTTTCAAGATTATTCATAAAGTGAAGCTGCGCGCCGACAAGCGCAGCCCGCTGGCCGACTTAGTGCGTGAACTGGCCGAGCGCACTGTGCTGGCTTTGGCGCAACAGCTAACCACGCTGCGCCTGCTAGCCCCGCAGCAGCCCCCGAGCTACCTGCTCGATACGCTATTGCGGGTGGCCAAACAGGTGAAAACCTCGCTCGATATGCTCACCGAAGCCGAGCGCGAAGAATTGCTCAAATACTTCGAGCAATGGTCGGAAACGCCTCCTGCGGCGGTGCTCGGCGCGTTACAAGCCGTTGTGACACTCGCCTACGACCACCAGCGGGTGCACGAGCATTTGCAGCAGCAACAGCAGCTGTGGCAACTGCTGGGCCTCATTTTCCGGCAGTTGAGCCAGCTCGAATACATTGGCAAAAACCGCGAAGGCTGGCAGAGCTTTATCAACGAGAACCCGGTGGCCAACCACCCAATTATCGCGCCGCTACCCGAGTCGCGCACCCCAGGCAGTGGCCTGCGCTGGAACCCGTTTTAAGTCCAGTTTTTAGTGCTAAGTACCTATTGCTTAGCAGTTCAATGTTTTACCCCTGACTCCTAGGCATTACGCATCAGGCACTGAGCACCAACAACGTATTTTGCCGCCCGCCCGCATGACTCCCCTGAATCAACCCGAACGCCGCACGCGCCTCTGGCAATTTACACTGCTGTATCTAGTAGCCCTGCTAGTGCCGCTGGGGGCCTCGTACTACCTGTTTTCCAACAATAGCCTGGCCGATGAGAACGCCCGCCTCAAGAAAGAGCTCGACCGCACCCAGCAAGAGCAAGGCCGCCTGGTAACGCAGTTTGACACCTTGACCCATCATCTACAGCGCATCGACGCGGTAGACCAGCGCCTGCGCGTCGAAACCAACGACCTGGTGCTGGGCCGCCTAGCTACTACGAATCAGGATTATCTCAACGATATTGCCGTGAGCCTAAGCCAGCTGCGCGTCGATTCGGCCCGGCTGCAAGTGCCCGCTCACCGCCTGCTGGTGCGCGACGAGCTGCGCGACTTCGACCTGTTCCGCTCCAATCGCAGCACCATCGACGCCCTGCGCCAGCAGCTCGCCAAGAGTGGCAACACCACCCAGGAAAACGCCCGCCTGGCCGAAGAATTGGCCCAGGCCAAGCAGCAGATTATCATGCTGCAAGCCAGCCTAAACAGGCCGGCACCCATGCCCAGCGGCGGTGGCGGCGCGCCTGCCCCTGCCCCACCCAGCGCCGGGGCCAAGCAGCAGATTGCGCTGCTGCAAGACCAGATTGCCTTCGCTAATGCCGACTGCCTGCGCCAGCGCGCCCTCGACAAGAAAACGCGCAGCAAGGAGCGCAAGCAGCTATTGGAACAGGCCCGCACAGCCTTCATCACTATTCTGCAAGACCCTGCCAGCGACGACCTGAAGGCCAGCATCGAGAAAACGCTGGAGCCCATTAATGTGGAGCTGGGCCGACCGCCACGCTTTTTTGGGCTTATCAATTAGCGCTGATTTCCAGGCGAAGCCGCGCGTCGCCACTCCGGAAGCTGGCGCACTGCTTGACCTGCGCCTGCACAGCGGGCGGAGCATCGGCTGTTTCCTCCTTTAGCATCGCGGCCCGGTCAGACTTGGGGTAGAAGCGGTGAAAATCCACGTTGGACACCGTGCCCTGAAAGCGGCCAATCAGCACTTGCTCGCCCGCACCGCTTAGCCACACCACGACTACGCCTTTGGCTAGCACACAGACGATTAGCTCGGTGTACGTAGCCTGCTGCTGCTTGTCCAGGCGCCAAAACCCCGTTTGCAGCAGCTCCTGCATGCGCTGCTAGGGCAACGGAAATTTGCCTTCGTAAAATTTGTCCTCCAGGTACGAGAAGCACAAGATTTCCAGGCTTACGGGCACCGGCTGGAGCTCGTCGCCCACGGCCCAGCCAATGCCCGAGCGCCCCCAGCTCCCGCTTAGCGAGTGGCCCGAAGGCACGGGCAGGGTTTTGCCATCGGGGCGCACGAAGGCCCCGAACTGGATGGTCATCGGGTAGCCCTTGGCCGCGCAGGGGGCGGCCGAAAGACGAAATTTCTCTTCGGGAGCGGCCTTTTGTACCTGGCCGGACACTTTTAGTGACCACGATGCGGAAAGCAGTTCCCAGAGATGCATAGCCATAACTAGCCAATAGAAATGACCAAACATAAGCAGAGGAGAAAGCCTAGCAGCAGCCGAAACCAACTACCCCGCCTACATTAAACGCCGGGCAGAATTTCCACCTGAGTTTTGGGTAGCGGAATGGTTTGCTGGCCAGCCACGAGCACAAAAGAGGCTTGCTTGAAGTACTTATCAGTTTCTAAGCGCAGGGTGATAAGGCTGGTCGGCTGCGCTTGGTGTAGCGTACGAAAGGCGGCCTGGGTTTCGGCTTCATCGAAACGGCGCACCCGCAAGCGGTAGGTATGGCCGGCCTCATCGCGCGCCCACCACGTGCCATTGCGAGGCACTGGCCGGGGCTGGGCGCTCAGCAGCGACCGCACGTAGGGGGCCGGGTCGGGCGTATCGGGGCCAGTAGTCGATTCGCCTGAGAGGTACGTAAGGCGGTAGGTAGTTAGCGTAGAGCCGGCCGACAACGCAAATTGCCAAGGATAGGTTAGCAAGTAGTTTTCCCATTGCTGGGAGCTGATAGTGCCGGCTTTGATTTGCTGCTGCACGGCGGGCAGCATACTAGCCTGCCGGCCGCGCACAGCCTGGGCGCGGTCGACGCCAGGGTAAAAGCGCTGGTAGTCGGCATTTGACACCTGCGCCCGGTAGTGGCCCACCAACGTCTGGCGGCCCGGCCCCACCAGCCACACCACTACCAGGCCTTTAGGCAGCACGCTCACTGTTAACTCATTGTAGGTAGTCTGGGAGGCCTTTTTTGCCTCCCAGAAGCCGGCTTTGAGCAACTCATACATGCGCTGCTGGGGCAAGGTGAACTTACCTTCGTAAAACTGATTCTCGGTATGCGAGAAATACAGGATTTCGAGCCGCTCGGGGG
>CAXUKA010000495.1:0-3671 GCA_964251335.1 uncultured Hymenobacter sp. | reverse complement strand
CCCGGCCGCCACCCCACTCCCACCCACTGGCAATCCTCCCACCCTACGCCAGCGGCTTCAATTCCCACCCACCCTCTCCACCCTCTCGGATGGGTTCTTACTACTATCGCCCAACGCCCTGCCCGGCTACTTTGCCGGACAGGGCGTTAGTGTATGCACTATGACCAAGAACGGCAAACCTACTAAGCGTCAAATTATTCTGGAAGAAGCCGCCAAGTTGTTCAAGGACAAAGGCTACGTCGGCACTTCCATGCGCGATATCGCCGGGCAGGTAGGAATGGAAGCGGCCAGCATGTACAACCACATCAAGTCGAAAGACGAGATACTGGACAGTATTTGCTTTCGCATTTCCGATATTTATATTGCTCACCTACAGGAGGTGGAGCAGCTACCCCTCTCATTTGGCGAGAAAGTGCGGGTGCTTATCCGCATGCACATCCAGCTGATGGTGGAAGACGGCCCCGATGTATCGGTGGCCAACCACGACTATAAGTACCTGCCGGCGGCCCGCCTCACCGACTTTACGGAGGCCCGCCGCCGCTATGAAAAAGGGTTTGCCGCACTCATTGCGGCGGGCACATCGGCTGGCGAGTTTCAGGACGTGCATCCCACGGTGGCCTTATTCACGATTTTGTCGGCCGTGCGCTGGATAGAGTTGTGGTTTAAGCCGGGGCGCAGCCTCTCAGCCCAGGAACTCGAGGACAACATCATCACGATGCTGCTCAACGGGCTGGAAAAGCGCTAACGCACGGGCTACTATTCGCGCTTATCGTTGAGCAGTAGCGTACATAATTCGGAATTGCTCTGGTTTTCTAGAGCTACGTAATGAGCGCGGTTGTAACTTGCTGCGCACTCTGCTATTCCGCTTTATTATCCGTTAGTTTTTATGTCTGCGTCTGACGCTAGCCTGGACGCTCACGCCCAAGCTATTGCGGCCCGGCTGCTAGCCCGCGATGCCTTCAGCCAGTGGCTGGGGCTGGCGCTGGGCGAAGTGCGCGCGGGCTACTGCTGTCTGTACCTGCGCGTGCGCCCCGACATGCTCGATGGGTTTGGCGCCCTGCACGGCGGCGTGGTTTTCGCCGCCGCCGATACGGCTTTTGCCCTGGCCTGCAACAGCCACGGCCGCCAAAGCGTGGGCCTCACGGCCACCATCGACTACCTCACCGCCGGCCGCCTCGGCGATGTACTCACCATAGAAGCCCGCGAAGAAAGCCTTCAGGAAAAGGTAAGCGTGTACCAGCTGCGCCTCACCACCCAGCACGGCACCTTGCTGGCTATGTTTAAGGGCACAGCCTACCGCACCCGCCACGAGCTGCTGTAGCCGTGGCCCAACTGGCTTATTGCGAGGTTATCTAGAACTAAGCGGATAACAAATTCTGTTTTGCAGGCATCGCCAGTGGGCTGGCATCCGTACTTTTACCAGCCTTTCCCACTCGCCTTCTTTCCCATTGTCGTGCCCGGCTACGTCCTCTTCGTTGATACTGAGACTTCGGGCCTGCCCGCCGACTGGCGCCGCCCGTATGCCGAGCCCGGCGCGTGGCCGCACGTGGCCCAAATAGCCTGGCTGCTCTACGGCCCCGATGGCGAGCTGGTGAAAACCGAAAACCACTACATCCGCCCCAGCGACTACGACCTCACGCCGGCCTCGATGCAGATTCACGGCCTCACGCTGGCGTTCTTGAATGATAAAGGCGAGCCGCGCCGCCAGGTAATGCAGCGCCTGCACGACGACCTGGTGCAGTATAAGCCGCTGGTAGTGGGCCACTTCCTGGTGCTCGACTTCAATATGATGGGCGTCAGCTTTCACCGCTCGGGGCTGAGCAACCCGTTGGTCGATTTGCAGCTGCCGACTTTCTGCACCATGCGCCTCACCGAGCGCTTTATGCAGCCCATGCGCCAGCAATACATGCGCCTAGCCGAACTGTACCAGCGGCAGTTTGGCCGGCCCATGCTGCGCCAGCACGATGCCTTGGCCGATGCTGAGGCTACCGCGCAGTGCTTCTTTGAGCTACAGCGCACCGGCGATATCGACGACGAGGCCTTGGCCTCGCAGGCCCCCTTATTGCCCCCGCCCACCCACGCCGCCCTGGCCGCCGCCCGCCGCCCGTTCTGGAAATACTGGCTGGGAATGATATAGCTTCGCAGTTATGAGTTGAGAATTATGAGTTGAAAGTTGGCCTGCCTCGCCACTCACACCTCCTACTTCATAACTCATAATTCATAATTATCTATGACTGACCGCCTTGCTTTTCTTCGCACCGTTGAGCCCTTCAACCTGCTGCCGCCCGAGGTGCTGGAAGAAGTAGCCGCCCTGCTTCAGGAAGTAACCCACCCGCGCGAGGCCGTTATCTACCACCAGGGTGAAACCAAGATGCGCGGAGTCGACCTCATTATTGAGGGCGCCTACGACACTTTTTTCTTCGATAGCCAGCAGCAGCGCCGCCTGCCCGAAGTGTACGGCCCCGGCGAATGCTACGGCGGCGTATCGGTGCTGCTCAATAAAAAGCGCTCGCTGCGCACGGTGCAGGCGCGGGCCGGCACGCGGGTGTACTTCCTGCACCGCAACGAGTTTCGGGGGCTGTGCCTGGGCTACGAGGCTTTCTTTCACTACTTTACCAGCCGCTACGGGCAGCTGATGCTGGTCGATGAGTATGCGCAGCTGGTGCATCCCGGCCCGCAGGCTCCGCAAAATTTCATCGCGGCCGACGAGCTATACTCGCGCCGCATAGCCTCTGTGGAGCTGCGGCCTGTGCTAGCGTGCCCCGGCAGCACGCCCACCCACGAGGTGGCCCGGCGTATGGCCCGCGCCCGCAGCAGCTGCTACTTCGTGCTCGATGAGGCCGAAAAAATCGTGGGTTACGTCACCGACATTACCTTGCGCGACAAGGTGGTAGCAGGCTTGGGCGATGCTCGGCTGCCCATCAGCACCTTTGTCGACTCGCCCACGCGCTCGGTCAGCAGCGAAGCCTTTGTGTATGAGGCCTTGCTATTGATGTTTCGGACCAAAACGCGCTACCTGCTGGTGGAGCAAGATGGCACTTATCTGGGCTTTATCAGCCGCAATAAGCTACTGGCCGAGCAGGCGCAATCGCCGTTCTTGTTCATTCAGGGGGTGCGGCAGTCGCAGTCGCAGCGCGAGCTGCGGCGCAACTGGCAGAAGGTGCCGGACATCGTGTTCCAGCTGCTCGACCGGGGCGTGAAGCCCGAAATCGTAAACCAGGTTATTACGACCGTGGCCGATACCATCGCGCTGAAAGTCATCGAAGACGTAATCCGCGAGATGGGGCCGCCGCCGGCCAAGTTTGTGTTTATTGTGCTGGGCTCGGAGGGCCGGCAAGAACAAACCTTGCTCACCGACCAGGACAACGCCATCATTTACGAAGACAAGGCCAACGAGCACCGCGAGGAAGTGCGCGAGTATTTCCTGCGCTTCGCCGAGCAGGTGAGCGACCGCCTCAACGAAATCGGCTTTAGCTTTTGTGACGGCGGCTTCATGGCCAAAAACCCGAAGTGGACGCACTCCGTTTCGCACTGGAAGCGCAACTACCAGGAGTGGCTGCACGAGTCAAACCCCGAAAACGTGATGCGTTTCGCAGCGTTTTTCGACATTCGCTTCCTCTATGGCGAGGCCGATATTCTGGACGAGCTGCGCGAGTTTCTGAACATGGAGC
>CAXUKA010000494.1:0-3674 GCA_964251335.1 uncultured Hymenobacter sp. | reverse complement strand
CAGGTCGGCCTCGCGAGCAGCATCGGGCAGCCGGCGGTGCTCGACGTACTGACTCAGGGTCCAGCGGATGGTGCGCTCGATTTGCTGCAGGGCGGCTTTCTCCAGGCGCAGGGAGGCCGTGCGGGCGGGTAGCGGGGCGGGCAGGGCCGAAAAGGGCAGCACCTGCACGCGCCGGGCCAGTTGGCCCGTGATGCCTAGCTCGGCGAGCTTGAGCGTGGCGGGCGAAGAAGTGTAGAGGCGGAGCATCAGCATCAGGCGACCAGGGGTTGCGACAGGGGCTGCCGGTAGCGCTCGCTGGCCAGCTGGGGGGCGCGGCCCACGCCGGCGCTGGCCAGGGCGGGCTCCTCGTCGGCGAGCAGTTCGGCGAGGCGGGCGCGGAAGACCTTGCGTAGGGTCAGCACGCTGGTGAGCTCGTCCAGGAGCACCTGGTCGAGGCGGGCGGCCTCGTCGGTAGTGAGCAGGCTCAGCGTGCCGGCTACTTCCAGTTCTATCAGGCGCAGGGCGCAGGCAATGGCTTGGCGGTCGAGGTGTTGAAACTCGTCAATGGGAATGTTACGGGGCGACATACCGAAAAAATGGGCGTAAAAAACCAGGGTTAGGAGGCCCGGCGCAGGGCCTGGGTCGAGTCGAGCACCGGGCCGGCGCGGCGCTTGGCGGGCTTGGCCACCGGGACGGTCCCGGCCGGGGGCAGTTGCAGCTGGGTAGCGTCAAAGCCCACGCCCTGCCCGAAGGCGAGCAAGGCCGAGCGCGGCACCCGCACGTAGCCGGGCGAGAATTCGAGGGTAAAGAGCTTGATGAGTTTTTGGCCCAGCCTGTCGCGCTTGCCCTGCTCTATCCACTTGCGCACCGTGCGCTCGCTCGTGCCGGTGGCGAAGGCTACCTGGGCCACGCTCAGGTAGTCGTCGGCGGGCTGGGCGGTAGCCTGCGCCTGGCGGATGGCGCGTAGTTCCGTGAGGATGGGAGCGAGGATGGGGGCCAAATCGTCGGCCGTGAGCAGGTTCAGGGGCATAGCAGGGCAGGGGCTAGGCAGCTTGTTGCAGGGTGTAGTCGCGCCGGTGGTCGGGCAAAGTGATTTCGCGGATGCCATCCGGCAATTCCGGCACCAGTAGCACTTCCTGGTCGGTGTAGCCTTCCTCCACGGCCGTGCGCATCGCGGGGGGCATGGTGCCGGCCACATACACTGTCCAGTTGTGGGCGGTGGTGTAGCAGTAGCCCAGGATGGGCTCGGGCTGGGGCACGGGCACCAGCGCGTCGCCGGGAGCGAAGGCCGACACGCGCACGCGCTTGCCGGTGGCGGCGTCGGTAAGGGAAATACGCGGCGGCATCAGGCTACCTGGGCTTTCGTGACAGTTGCGTGCAGGCGGCCGCTCAGGCGCTGGCGGCGCTGCTGCTCCCAGGCCAGTACCAGGGGCGTTTCCTCGCGGTAGTGGGGGTGCGTGGCGTTGATTTCGCGGATGCGGCGCTTGAGCTGCTTGAGCGACATCAGAGGCACGATAAACTTGGATAGCAGCCCGGTGGGACTGGTGAGTTGGTTTAGCTCCACAATGTTGGGCAGGCGGGGTGGGGGCGTAGGCGTGGTGTTGAGGTGCATGAAAAAGAAGGTGTTAAGGGGAAGAGCAGCAGAAAAAATGGGCATGGCGGTGCCGCTCACCAGTTGCCGGGGCACTGGCGTCGGGCGCGAATGCGCCGGTCATTACCTCAAAGGGGCTAGGCCTCGATGATGAGCAGCGGGCCGACCAGCGGCTCGTCTTCCTCCAACTCCATACCAGTTAGGCGCTCGAAGTCGGTGGTGGCGCTGAGCGTAGGGCCGAAGCCGAAATCGGCCGCGTTTTCTACGCTCACGACCAGATAGTCGAGGCTGCTGGCGAGTGCTTCGCCGGGAATTTCCGTGCCTAGCAGCCCGCGCAGGGCTGGGGCCACGTCCATAAAATCCAGGGTCAGGCCGTTGCTGCCCTGATGTGGGTTAAGGACTGCCAGTTCGGCGGCGGTGAGAAGACGCGGAGCGGCGCTGGGCAGGTGCAGGGTAGCTTGCATGAGGTAAAGAAACGGGTGGATTAGGTGGTAGCAGTAGCTGGGGATGCCTCAGCGAGTAGCCGGGCATTATGCAGGCACACGTTGCCGAGCAGCAGCAGACGCGCCTCTTTGAGGCGGCGCACGCGCTGGGCCGTGAACAGGGTCTCGTAGTGAAGCTGGCCCGCACGGCTCACTCTCAGGCGGCAGGTGGCGTCGGGGCTGGGGCCGGCCACCCAGGTATAGTCAAGCTCGAAGCGCTCGCCCCGGCTGCTCAGCCAGTGCGCTGCGAGCGTCGTGCCCTGGTACTGCTCGGTGGCCGTGAAGCCCAGCGTGCGCAGCCAGGCGGCCAGCGGGGCGGCGAGGTTGCGCGGGCCTTTGGGCGCGGCGTGGTAGGGAGCGCGGCTTTCCATTAGGCGAACAGGGTTTGCTTGGCCGGGGCCGGCAGTAGCTCGGCCGGAATGTGGTAGCTGGGCAGGCCGTAGCCCACCAGCGCCACCAGGTGCCGCAGGTTCATATTGCGCCCGATGCGTACGTTGTTGAGCATGGTGGTGCTGGCCTCGTAGCCTGCCCGCACGGCGGCATCTACGGCGGCCCCGGTCAGGTCCTCGATGACGTAGGACAGCAGCCGCAGGTATTTCTGACGCTCAGTCATAGCTCGTGTTTGGCACAATTCGCCCGGCAGTTGCTTTCTTGCAGCCGCTCAGTACTGTACACCGCACAAACATACGAGTGCACGCCTAATGTGGCGCGAATATTTTACACAAAATCTTTGCGCACTGCGATTAAAATGACGCAAACAACTATCAACCAGCGAATAAATTTTCTAATAGAAAAGCTCGGCATGAGCATCCGCGCCTTTAGTTCCGCCATAGGCGTGAGCGACACTAACACCCGTAACTACCTGTCAAAGGGCACAAAGCCTAATTCAGATTACCTAGAGGGCATACTGCGGCATTTTAACCGCGTTAATCCTACCTGGCTCCTTTTAGGTGAGGGTGAGCCATTCACAGACGGAGAGAATGCAGCGCCAAACCAAACAAATATTTCTGGCAACGGAAATAATGTAGCGAGCGGTAAAAACGGCAAAGCTATCCAGAAGACATATAACCTCACTGATTGCGAGAAGGAGCGCGATGGCTACAAGGCCCAGCTTGATAAGGCACTGAGTGAGGCTGCTCTTCTTCGTGGGCAGCTAGAGCGAGCTGATGCCCTCATTGCTGCTAAGGATGAGACTATTGATTTGCTTAAGGCTGCATTTAACCGGCCGAATTAACCCTTCGTTAGAATGGCCCTCAGTTCTAGTTCTCTCATCCACCTGACTAACTCAAAGGAATCATTAATTGGCATCCTGACTGAAAATTTCAGGGTCAAATACTGCTTAGAGAAGATTGCTACTCCTCCTGGCGCATTTGAGTATGCAGTTCCAATGGTCAGCTTCTGCGATATTCCTATGTCGCAGATAAAAGAGCATATCGTAAAATATGGCTCTTACGGAATAGGCCTAAGCCAAGAATGGGGCCGCCGTGAGGGACTTAACCCTGTATTCTATGTTGATACTAATTCATCTGTCGGAAAGAATTACCGCCTAGCCTTCGAAGAATTGATTAAAGGCAAGAGAATTAATACAGTTTCCGACCAAGAAACGCGCCTATTAGATGTGC
>CAXUKA010000493.1:0-3678 GCA_964251335.1 uncultured Hymenobacter sp. | reverse complement strand
GGCAACCTCCGCCTGGCCGTGCGCCTGGGCTACTTGCAGCTGCTCAAGCAGCTCACCGACCGCGACCTTATCGACTGGCAGCCCGACAAAACCAACCAAGCCTACCTGCGCGAGCTGGCCACCAGCCGCCCCGCCGCCCGCCCCGATTTTGCCGAGCTCACGCGGCAGTTTGAGTACGCCTGGTACGGCGAGCTGCCGGTGTCGGCCGCCCTGTATCAGCAAGTGCGTGAGGCTCAATTGCAGTTTGGGCGGCAGCTCAGCGGCGCGGGCCGGGCTGCCCGCGTGGCCTAATACCTGGCTTTTTACTTAATGTCGCTTCCCCGAATTATTCTTGACTGTGAGCCGCTAAAGGACCGCAACAGTGGCTTTAGTCACTTTGTGGTGCCGCTGGCCCACGAGCTCATTCGCCAAAACCAGCGCTACCAGCTGTATTGCTACGTGCCGCCCGCTGAGGTGGGCGGCCTGGGCCGCACGGGCGTGCGCTACCTCACGCAGCGCAGCTTTCACAAGTATTTCAACCCGCCCAGCTACGGCTTTCGGCTGTGGCACGCCACCTCGCAGCTGAGCTGGTACGTGCCCACCAGCCCTCTTACCAAAGTGGTGCTGACGGTACACGACCTGAACTTTCTGCATGAAAAACCCGACGAGCGCACCTACACCCGGCAGCTGGCTATGGTGCGCCGCAACATTCGGCGGGCCGACTACCTGGTCACCATCTCCGACTATGTGCGGCAAGACATTCTGCGCCACGCCGACCTATTGGGCTACCAGCCCACCACGCCGCTGCGCTACGTGCGCCGCGGCGTGGAGCCACTGGCACCCGTGCCGGCCGGCCACGCGCCCGTCTACGCGCCCCAGCGGCCGTTTCTGTTCGGGCTGGGCACCATTAATGCGAAGAAAAATTGGCACACCCTGCCGGCTTTGCTGCAAGACAATGATTATGAGTTGGTTATTGCCGGTAGCTTTGCCGAAGGCGACTATGTGAAAACCATTATGGCCGCCGCCGAGCAGGCCGGCGTAGCCGAGCGCGTGCATGTCCTCATTCGCATCAGCGAAGCCGATAAAGCCTGGTATTACCAACACTGCCTGGCGTATATACAGCCTTCGCTGGCCGAGGGCTTCGGCCTGCCAGTAGTAGAGGCAATGCAACTAGGCAAGCCCGTTTTTTTGAGCCGGCTCACCTCGCTACCCGAGGTAGGCGGCAGTGCCGCTTATTACTTCGATGACTTTGCGCCGGCTGCTATGCAGCAGACGCTGGCCACCGGCCTGGCGCACCATTCGCCCGAGCGCGTAGCCGCCGCGCAGGCCCAGGCGGCACAATTCAGCTGGGCGCAGTCGGCAGCTGATTATTTGGAAGTTTATCAAGAGTTATTGGACTACTAACTCACTCGTTCACCACTCGTTATCTCACCACGCCTTGACTACTTTTCGCTGGTATCTGTTGGGCATTATCGCGCTATTCGGAGGCTACGTGGCTCTCGAATACTACCGGCCCAAGCCGCTCGACTGGTCGCCTACGCTCAGCAGCAAGGATAAAATTCCGTACGGCACCTACGTGCTGTACGATGCCCTGCCGCAGCTATTGGGCACCGACTCGGTAGAGAATGTGCGGCAGCCTATTTTTAACCAGCTGCTGGGCAGCGAAGACCTAGAGTATGACGACACTCTGGCCGCCGCCCAACGGCCCAGCGCCGAAACTGTGCTGGCGCAGCTCACGCACCAACGGGCCACGTATCTTTTTGTAGCAAAGACATTTGCGAGCAGCGGCTTCGAAACCAAGGCGCTGATACGCTTCCTGGAGCGTGGCAATAGTGTCTTTATCGCCGCCGACGACTTTGCCAACGGCAGCGCGCCCACCCTGGCCGATTCGCTGGGCTTCGACGCGGTGCGAGCCGACACGACCGACACCCAGCAATTACGGCCAGCTGGCAAGGCCGATTCGGTACAGCTGCACTTGCTGGCGGCCCGGCCGGGGCAGCCTAGCACCTTCCGGCTACCGGCTTCGGTGGCGGGCCACCGGGTTGTTCTATACAAAAACTTCGTGCACCGCGGCGCTACCCTGGCCGCCGACGAGCGAGGCCGCCCCGTGCTGGTGCGGCTCGATGTAGGTCGGGGTCACCTTTACGTATGCTCGGTGCCGCTGGCTTTCGGCAACTACCTGGTGCTGCGGCCTCGCACTGCCGATTTTGCCTTTGCGGCCCTCTCCTACTTGCCTACCGGCCGCACCGCTTGGTGGGACGAGTACCAGAAGCAGGGGCGCACCGGGGAGCAGTCGTCGCTACGCGTGCTAATGGCGCATCCGGCTCTCCGCGCCGCGTATTATTTACTGAGCATCATCGGGTTGCTATTTGTCTTTGTGGAAGCCCGGCGGCGGCAGCGCATCATTCCCACGCTCAAGCCGCTGCCCAATACTACGCTGCTATTTACGCGCACCGTGGCGAGCCTCTACCAGCAGGACCGCAACCATTCGCAGATTGCCGAGAAGAAGGTAGCGCTGTTTCTGGACTACCTGCGCACCCGCTTCCACGAGCCCACGCCCGACCTAGCCGACGATAGCTTCCGCGAGCGTTTGAGCCAGAAAGCCGGCCTGCCGCGCCCCCGCGTCGATGAGTTGGTGCGCCTCATCAACCACGCCCGCACTGCCCCCGCCGTCACCGACCGCGACCTGCTTATCTTGAGCCGCGCTATCCGCGATTTCAAGCGTGAGGTACAGTAGAATAAGGTTTTGCACTCAATCTATAAATTAGCTTTTTCTCAGTTTGCACTATTCCCATAAACCCATTCTAATGCCGCTGAGCGCCATTTTTATCAATATCTCAAGCATTATTTAGTAAGCAGAATAGCATTATCTCAGGCATACTTTTTACCACCCCGCTTTTACAGAAGCGAAGCTACACTTACTCCGTCAACTCGTCCATTTATGGAACCCCAGCCTCTCGACGAAACTAACTTACCAACTACCCCCGGCGCACAGCCCGTGGCTGAAGACGCAGGCACTAGTTCTGGCCTAGCCGATGATTTTGGCACCACCGAAGGTGTCGCCAACTCGTATCAGCCTATTCCGGTTGCCTCCAACGAAACAGCGACCACCTTCGCCCCGCGCACCGACCTCTCTACCCTGACGGCTCGCACCGATGCCGTGCGCCAGCAGATAGCCCAGGTTATTGTAGGCCAACAAGACTTATTAGAACTGCTGCTAGTAGCGCTGCTCGCCGATGGCCACGTACTGCTCGAAGGCGTGCCCGGCGTAGCCAAAACACTCACCGCCAAGCTCCTGGCCCGCACGCTCGACGTGCCATTCAGCCGCATCCAGTTTACCCCCGACCTGATGCCGGCCGACGTGCTGGGCACCAGCATTTTCCGGCCGGCGCAGGGTGACTTTGAGTTTCGGCGCGGCCCCATTTTCGCCAGCGTGGTCTTGATTGACGAAATCAACCGCGCCCCCGCCAAGACGCAGTCGGCCCTTTTCGAGGTGATGGAGGAGCGCACCGTGACCCAGGACGGCACGACGCACCAGCTGGGCACGCCCTTCGTGGTGCTGGCCACCCAAAACCCGGTGGAGCAGGAAGGCACCTACCGCCTGCCCGAGGCCCAGCTCGACCGCTTTTTGTTTAAGCTGACCGTGGGCTATCCCACCCTGGCCGAGGAGGTGCGAATCTTGCAGGGCCACCACAGCGG
>CAXUKA010000492.1:0-3714 GCA_964251335.1 uncultured Hymenobacter sp. | reverse complement strand
CGTAGCCGAAATTGCTTACAGCCTGGGTTTTGCCTACCCAACCTACTTCAACAACTTCTTCAAGAAGCAAACCGGCCAAACCCCGCTGGCCTGCCGCAAGGCCGCTGGAGCGGCCGTGTTTAATTAGTCAGACTCCGGCCTAACTAGAGGTAATTTGGTTAGGCCAGTCCGCACGACTTCTCCGCGCACCAGTGCTACTAGGCGCGGCCCTGGCGGCGGCGTAATTCCTTTTGGATAAGCAAAAACTCGCGGCTGCTCTGGCCCGCGATGGCCGTATTTTCATTGGCGCGGCGCAGCAGGTAGGGCATCACGGCCTCAACGGGACCGTAGGGCACGTACTTGGCGGTGTGGTAGCCGGCGTGAGCGAGGTTATAGCTCAGGTTGTCGCTCATGCCATAGAGCTGGGCAAACCACACGCGCTCGTCGCCGGGCGCGAGGCCTGCCTCTTGCATCAACTGCGTGAGCAGCAGCGAGCTGGCTTCGTTGTGGGTGCCTGCGCAAAGGCTAATGCGGTCGATGTGCTGAATGGCGTAGCGCAGCGACTCGTTATACAGGTCATCGGTGGCCTGTTTGGTCGGGTTGATGGGATTTTGGTAGCCGCGCTGCTGGGCCACGCGGGCTTCTTTTTCCATGTAGGCCCCGCGTACTAGCTTCACGCCCAAGTAGTACTGGCCCTGCGCGGCGCGGTCGTGGGCGGCTTGCAGGGCCTCCAACCGGTCGTGGCGGTAGAGCTGGTAGGTATTCCAGACGATGGCTTTTTCCTGGTTGTAGCGGCGCATCATGTCCTCGGCCAGGTCGTCGATGGTTTGCTGAAACCAGCTTTCCTCGGCATCTACAAACAGGCGCACGCCGTGGCGGTGGGCGCTGGCGCACAAGGCATCGAGCCGCTGGCGGCCGCGCTCAAAGGCGGCTTGCTCGGTTTCGGTTAGCTTGGTTCCGGCCTGTGTTTTTTCGAGCAGTTCGGTAGCCATGAGGCACGTCACCTTGAACACCGAAAACGGAATATTCGGCGTGGAAGCGGCTAGGTTGATAGTGGCCAGAATCTCGTCGCGGGTGCGGTCGAAGCTCTTGTCGTTGCCGGTGCCTTCCACCGAGTAGTCGAGAATAGTGCCGATGTGGTATTTGCCCAGCTCAGCAATTACCGGCTTGCATTCCTGAATGGTTTCGCCGCCGCAAAACTGCTTGAAAATCGAGTTCTTAATTAAAAACTTCGTGCCGGGTAAACTGAATTTCAACGCCGTTTGCATCAAGCCGCTGCCGACTTTTACCAGGCTGCCGTTGTTCATGGACGCGAAGAGGGCGTACATCTTGCGCAGCTCACCATCCGACTTGGCCTCGAAGGCAATGCGGGTGTCTTCAAACGAGATAGGCGCCACGGGCGGGGCTGGAACGGCGGGCGAAGTAGCCATGCGAAAAAGCAGAATAAAAGGCCGGGGAGAGGGCCGGACCACGAAGGTAACGTTAGGCCGCAAAACCCGGTTCGGCCCGGCCGGGTTACTTTTATGTTGTAAAACGGAGTGGCACTCCGTTTCCGGCCGCCAGCGCTTGTTGGGCTGTCTTTTTTGAGCCGTTTGCCCGGCCGTACGGGCGTGGGGTGCCACTCCGCGCTACACTTTCTTAATGGAAAATACTCCTCCCGCCGACACGTTTTTTACCCGTCGGCTGGCCCAAAAAGGCCAACCCCTCATCATTGCCGGCCCTTGCTCGGCCGAATCAGAAGAGCAAGTACTGACAGTGGCCCGCGCCCTCAAAGCGGCCGGCCAAGCCGATATGTATCGTGCCGGC
The DNA here is from genome assembly GCA_964251335.1 of uncultured Hymenobacter sp. GTDB lineage: Bacteria > Bacteroidota > Bacteroidia > Cytophagales > Hymenobacteraceae > Hymenobacter. The sequence goes on along the minus strand of CAXUKA010000492.1, from coordinate 1,929 downwards.
ATCTGGAAGCCGCGTACCAAGCCCGGTGGCTTCGAAGGCATGGGCACCGCCGCGCTGCCCTGGCTGCAAGCCGCCCGCGCCGAAACCGGCCTACCGATGGCTATCGAAGTAGCCACGCCCAAGCACGTCGAGGATGCACTGAAGCACGACATCGATGTGCTCTGGATTGGGGCGCGCACCACGGTCAATCCCTTTGCGGTGCAGGAGCTAGCCGATGCGCTGGCCGGCACTAGCAAGCCCGTGATGGTGAAAAACCCCGTGAACCCCGACCTGGCGTTGTGGATTGGGGCTATTGAGCGGCTGGAGCGGGCCGGTATTACTGATATTGCAGCTATTCATCGGGGTTTCAGCACGTTTGCGCCCTCGCGCTACCGCAATGCGCCCACCTGGGCCATCCCGATTGAGCTGAAAACCCGCCGCCCCGACCTGGTGCTCATCAACGACCCCAGCCACATCGGCGGCTCCCGCGACTTGCTGCTGCCCATCGCCCAAAAGGCGCTGGACCTCGACTACGATGGCCTCATCATTGAGACGCACCCCGACCCCGACCACGCCCTCAGCGATGCCGCCCAGCAGGTGACGCCCGCCCGCTTGCAGCAAATCCTGAGCGAGTTGAACTACCGCTACCGCTCCTCCGACAACGCCGACTACCTAAATAAGGCTGAGGAGCTGCGCCAGAAAATGGACACCGCCGACCACGAAATCCTCGAAATGCTGGCCCGCCGCATGGCCCTCATTCAGGAGCTGGCCGAATACAAAAAGGAAAACAACGTGAAAATCCTGCAACTAGAGCGCTGGCAGGAAATCTTCAAAACCCGCCCCGAGTGGGGCCGGAAGCTCAACATCGACGAAAAATTCGTGGGCGAGCTATACAAGCTTATTCACATCGAGAGCATCCGCAAGCAGACGGAGGTGCTCAACGGCCGCCCGGTAGATGGGCCGGTAAATCTGGGGCCGGGGCTGTAGAGAATAGTCTGAAAAATAACATCTGTCATGCTGAGCTTGCCGAAGCATCTTGACTGCTTCGTTGCTAGCGTCAGGAGTTAGCTTCCTAGCCAAGATGCTTCGACAAGCTCAGCATGATGGGTACTATTCTTTCACCCAGCGATAGGACTCAAACGCGCCCGCATCGACACAAGCGCCCTCGCCGACCAGCGACAAACTTTGGCCCGTGGGCGATTTAGTGATAGTGTAGGTTTTACGGTCGTTGTTAGGCAGGTCGGAATCAGTTTCGTAGGTGATGATGGGCAGCACCGTTTGCGAGGTGCCGCAGCTGGATAACGTGCCCATATCCAGGGTGTAGGGGCGCTTTTTATTCAGCTTGCCATCGTGCTGAATCAGCACGTTGCCATCGGAGCCGAACACTAATTGGCGGGTGTAGCCCTCGGTGGCTGGCGTGCGCTGCTGGCGGAAGTAGCCAGTGCTTTCCCATTCCCAGTGCCCAGTTTCGAGAGCCAGCGCGTCGTAGTTGCGAGGCTGCACCTCGTCGCCCCGGCGCTGGCAACCAGCCACCGAAAGCAGCGCAAACGTAACAAGCAGGAGCAAAGGTTTTTGCATGGAACAGAACAGGCAAGGCGGTGGGAAGCAGTAGCACACTAAATATAGCGAAAGAGCCGCTAAAAGGTGCTTCAGTTGCAAGGCTTCACAAAAAATGCCAACTGGGCCGCCGTTTCTTTGTAGCAGATTTCTAGTTTTCAGGTAAGTAGTTCGTTGGTGAAAAATCCTCCCGTCATTGGCCCGCAGGCGCTGCCCGCGCTGGCCGATTTTATCCGGCAAAGCGCGCCGAGCCGCGTATTTGTGCTCGCCGATGGCAACACGGCCCGCGACTGCTACCCGCGCTTGCAGCCGCACCTGCCTGCCCACGAGCTACTGACTATTGAAGCCGGTGAGGAATACAAAACCCTGGCTACCTGCACGCAAGTGTGGGAG
>CAXUKA010000491.1:0-3742 GCA_964251335.1 uncultured Hymenobacter sp. | reverse complement strand
CGGCAGGGTAAGCGTGCGGGCCTGGGCTTCGCGTAGCTCGGCCCATTCGTAGTCAGCGGGCTGGGGCTGGTCGGGTTGAAAATTGGCCAGCTGCACAAATAAAAACGTCAAATCGGGCTGCTGCCACGCCGCGCGCCAGCCCTGGATGAGCGCCGGAAACAACGTGCGGTACTGCGCCGCCCGGGGCGCATTATCCTCACCCTGATACCAGATAACGCCTTTTAGCCCGACGCCAGCCAGCGGGGCAATCATGCCATTGTAGAGCAATGTGGGCTGCTTTTGGGGCTCGGGTGGCTGACGCTCATTGGTAGGCAAGTCGCGCAAATCGAGGCCGATGCGGTAAGGCCAGGGGCCAGCCAATGGCAGGTTGCGGCCAGCTACGTCGAGGCGTAGGCTGTCGGGTGGGCCGACGATGCCGCCCCCGCGCCGGTAGTCAGTCACGCGCACGGCTAGCACGTTGCGGCCCGCATACAGGGCAGCGGTGGGCACCACGTAGCGACGGAAGCGGTCCCAGCCCTCGCCGCCGCCTACAGGCACGCCATTCACCCACACCGAGTCGGCATCATCGACCTGGCCTAGGTGTAGCACGGCGGGCTGTTGGGCTTCGGCGGCGCTCAGCTGCACCTCGCGACGCAGCCACACCACGCCATCCAGCTCGTGCAGTTGGGCGGGGGTGGTAAGGTCTTCCCAAAAGCCGGGTAGCGGCAGGGTGGCCCAGGCGCTGGCATTGTAGCTGGGGGCGGCCCACCAGCCACCGGGCGCGGTGCGGCGGCCCTGGTCGCGGGTGTTGAGGGCTTGGCGGAAAGCCGTTTCCTGGGCGGCGTAGTGGGCGGTTACGGCTTCGCCGCTGCCAGTGAACGGGGCCAGCTCATTCAGCGTCGCATCGAAGTCGTGGAGGGGGCGCAGCATGGCGGCGCTGCACCAGGCTTCGGCCGGCGTGCCGCCCCACTCGCTACCAATCAGCCCGATAGGTACGTGGTATTTCCGGTATAAGTCGCGGCCAAAGAAATACGCCACGGCCGAGAAGCCGCCCACCGTGCCCGGCTCGCACACCTGCCAGCCCGCCGCGCTGCGGATATCCGCCTGCGGCGAAAATGCTGGCACGTTGTCAACATTCAGCAGCCGGATTTGCGGGAAATCGAATGTCGTTTTCTGCGCGTTATTTAGCGCATCGCGTTGCGGCCACGCCATATTCACCGGCTTCGAGGCCAGCTTCGGCACCGAGATTTGGGGAATACCAGCGCTCGCGACTTCCTGAGCGCCATTCAGCGCGTCGCGCAGCGGCCATTCCATATTCGATTGGCCCGAGGCCAGCCACACATCGCCAAAAAGCACGTCGCGCAGCTGAATAGTGTTCTGGCCCTTGATAGTCAACTCATACGGCCCGCCCGCTGGCTGCGCTGGCAAACTCACCTGCCAGCGCCCACTGCCGACCTCGGGTGTGACTGTATAAGTGTGCTGGCGGAAGGTGACGGTCACGGTTTCGCCGGCCGTGGCCCAGCCCCAGAGCGGCACCGGTGCATCGCGCTGAAGCACCATGTGGTTGGCCACAAAGCGTGGCAGCCGCACGGTGGCGTGGGCTGCCAGAGGTAGCAGGGCGGCGCTGCTAAGTAGCAAGGAAAGAAAGCGTTTCATGCGAGGCATTTATAAAAACGAGTGCCAGCAACCGAGCGTAGCGCGGACGCTTTGCCTGGGGCTGGCACTCGCTGGAGCGTAGTTTAAATCTGACTAGCACAGTAGCGCGAACTTTGTAGCTCGCATTCGTCGGAGAACGCTCGAACGAACGCGAATTACAAAGTTCGCGCTACTGTGCCAGCACTAGTTTGCTATGCGTCACCTGGCCGGCTGCGTTCAGGCGCACGGTGTACACGCCAGCGGCCCAGGTGCTGCCATCGAGCAGGTATTCAGCTGGTTTGCCGGCCACGCCGGTGGCATCGGCCAGGTGGCGCATCAGGCGGCCCTGCACGTCGTAGATGTCGAGGGCTACCGGACCGGTCTGGCTCGGCGTCACCAGGAAATGCACCTGGCCGGTAGCGGGCACGGGGTACACTACCAGCGGCGCGGGAGTAGCGACCGAGGTGCTGGTAGCCAGCGTGGTAGCTGATTGCGGCATCAGGTCGAGGCGCCAGCGCTGGGCGTCGTTGCTGTTATCAATCCACTGGTGCACGCCGGTGCCGGGGTTCGAGAGGTTATTATCTACATCGAGGCAGAGGGTGGCTCCCTTGTGCACGAGCTTGGCGTAGCCATCGCCGGTCGACACGATGGCCCAGCGCTGGGCGTCGTTGCCGTTGTCGGTGTACTGCTGCACGGTTGCGCCCGCAGTCGTGCTGTTGCTGGCTACTTCGAGACATTGGTTGGTGTTGCGGTGCGTGAGCTTGTAGTAGCCATCGGGCATCAGCGTAATGACCCAGCGCTGGGCATCGTTCCCATTATCAGTGTATTGCTGCACCACCGTGCCGGGCTGCGAGCTGTTGCTCGGCACCTCTAGGCACTGCGTAGTGCCCTTGTGGGTGAGGCGGTACACGCCCCCCGACACAATGGGCAGGTCGGTGAGGGCAAACTGCCAGCGCTGGGCGTCGTTGCCGTTGTCGGTGTATTGGTGCACGGCGGTGCCGGGCGCGGCCGAGTTGTTGTCCACGTCGAGGCACATGGTCGTGTTCTTGTGCGTCAGCTTGTAGAAGCCGCCGCTCATGTTCTCCAGGCGCCAACGCTGGGCATCGTTGCCATTGTCGGTGTATTGCTGCACTATGGCCCCGGCGGCGGCACTGTTGCTGGCTACTTCCAGGCACTGGGTGGTGCCTTTGTGGGTGGCTTTGTAGTAGCCATCAGCTTGCAGCGTAATGACCCAGCGCTGGGCATCGTTGCCATTGTCGGTGTACTGTTGCAGGGCTACGCCAGGGTTAGCACTATTGCTGGGCACTTCGAGGCACTGGTTGGTGCCCTTGTGCGTGAGCTTATACGTAGCGCCCGAGGCAAATATGGGGCTTATTGGGCAGGGGCCGCTGACCGTGCGCGGGGCCACGCCGTAATTGGTCATGTTGACCTTCTGGATAGTACCGTCGTAGTTAAACGTCAGGTGGTCAATAGATACCTTGCGGGTAGCATAGGCTTGGTTGGGGTAGCGATGGTACACAATGTAGTAGTCGTCGCAGCCCGGAATCTGAGTAATGGAGTGGTGGCCGGGGCCAAAGTTCTGCGCGTCGCTGCTCAGGAGTGAGCCCTGGTAGGTCCAGGGGCCGGTGGGCGACGTGCTGCTGGCATACTGCACGTTGTACGAGTCGTTGGTCCACGAGCCATTGGAGTAGGTCATGTAGTAGCGGCCGTTGCGCTTCACCAGGTAGGGAGCCTCGGTGTAGTTCTGGGGTGTAATATTCTGGGGCGCGTCGGCAGTCAGCGACACCATATTGGGGTTGAGCTTGCGCACCACCAGCTTCGAGCCGTTTGAGCCGCCGTAGTAGATGTAGGCTTGGCCATCATCGTCCACAAACACCATGGGGTCAATGATATCCACCGTGAAAGGGTCGGCGGCGATAAGTGGCTGACCACTGTCGACAAATGGTCCGGTGGGTGAGCTGCCCACGGCCACCCCGATTTTCAGCTGGGCCGTGTAGTAGAAGTAGTATTGCCCATTGCGCGCCACCACCGACGGGGCCCAGCCACCCTGGTACTGGCCCTTGGTGGTCCAGGGGCACTGCGGGTCCACATCGAAAATCACGCCATCATCGCGCCAGGTGGTGAGGTC
>CAXUKA010000490.1:0-3760 GCA_964251335.1 uncultured Hymenobacter sp. | reverse complement strand
TGGAATTAAAATCACTACATGACTCCATGCTGAACAGCGATACAGACGCCAGCTGAGCAGGATTTAGCAACTCGGGTTTGATATTGGTTATTAGGCCTTAATGGAAATGAGCGAAGTAAGCTTACTCATTGGCTACAGATGGGATAAGTGCTACTAAGCCTGTGGCCTAGAAATCGCAATCTTGTGAGTTTTCTGGCATATGCAAATAGTTAGCAAGCGCAATAATTTCTTTATATTATCTTAAATAACCCATTATCAGATTATGTCAGCGCGCTAAAATTATCCTTGACAACCTCTGCTTTAGCATGTACCTACTATTACACAATAACGTCATTACGCAGCCTCAACAAGCAATTAGGCCTTAATTGCTATCGGTATCGAGTATCCTTACTACGCTTTTCAACACGATAGCAGCTTACCCAAAAAATCATATTTGCCTTATAATATTCGCGCTATTTGTGTACCTTTATAATCTGGAAAGCTGTTACTGCCCACCCAAGCTTTTGTTCTATTCTATTTTAAGTTTATTACCGTGTCACTAGAACTAACCTTAGCGACTACTCTGGCCCCCGGCCTTTCGCCCGAAAGCGCCCCGGCCCTCCCCTCCTACGACCAAGTCGTGCTGCCGGGCGATTATCCCGACCCTACTGTTGTCAAAATTGGCGACACGTATTGGGCCAGCGCTACCTCAGCTGAATGGGGCGCGGTATTTCCGATTTTTACTTCCCAAAACCTGCTGGAGTGGGAGCTGGTCGGCCACGTTTTTCCTGATAAGCTGCCCGATTGGGCCGGCTCCAACTTCTGGGCACCTGAGTTTTATCAGGAAAATGGCCGCACCTACGTGTATTATACGGCCCGCAAAAAAGGGGGCATGCTGTGCGTGGCCGTGGCCAGCGCCGACCACCCAGCCGGCCCCTACCTCGACCACGGCCCGTTGGTGGGCCAGGAAGCCGGCTCTATCGATGGCTTTGCCATTCCCGATGAGCACGGCGACCTCTACCTGATATGGAAGGAAGATGGCAACTCGTGCTACCAGGATACGCCCATCTGGGCGCAGCGCCTGAATGATGAGCGCACGGCGCTCATCGGCGAGGCTACCGAACTGTTTGGCAACGATGCGCGCTGGGAAGGCCCCTTGGTGGAAGGCTCAGCGTTGGTGCGACACAACGGCTGGTTTTACATGTTTTATGCTGGCAACAGCTGCTGCGGCAAGGGCTGCCAGTACGCTACCGGCGTGGCGCGCTCGCGGGCACTACTAGGGCCTTGGGAGAAGTATGCTCAGAATCCCATTCTGGATGGCAACGACCTTTGGAAGTGCCCCGGCCACGGCACCGTGACAGAGCTTGATGGGCGCTGGTTTTTGCTACATCACGCCTATTTCACTCAAAGTCATGAATTTGTGGGCCGGCAAGGCTTGCTGAGCGAGTTTACCTGGAATGCAGAAGGCTGGCCCGAGTTTGTGCGCCGCAGCCCGCAGGCCCCGCCCATTACCGACCTCCGCCACCTGCACATTGCCGACGAGTTTGCGGGTACGCAACTGGGGCTGGAGTGGCAGTGGCCCATCGGCCAGCGCCCCACCACGAGCGTGCAACATGGGCAGCTGCACCTCGGGGCAGAGTCGTCGCGCCTGGGGGCCGTTGTGGCCCGGCGCACGCACACGGCTACCTATAAGGCGGCTACTACCATCGACTTTGCGGCCCTGCCAGCCGATACTTTCGCCGGACTGGCAGCCGTGGGCGACCCCTATAATGCTTTGGCCCTGATGGCGGGCAATGGCCAACTACAAGTATGGCACTTGAAAAGCGGCAAACAGCAATGCCTCACATCAGTGTTTGTGGAGCCCTGCGCGACTCTCACCCTGCGCCTCGAAGTATGGGGTGGCCAGCGCTACCGCTTTGCCTACAGCACCGACGGCGCTACCTGGCAGCCGCTGCCTACCGAGAACTTCACCGTAAATGGCACCTACCTGCCGCCCTGGGACCGGGGCGTGCGCCTGGCCCTGGTAGCTCAAGGGGCTGAAAGCACTACGGCCACCTTCCAGAACTTTATTCTGCGTAACCAACGATAAGTACTGTCCCTGCGAGGAGGCACGACGAAGCAATCGCACCCAAACGGCCATCCAACGGCTCATTTTGATGCGATTGCTTCGTCGTGCCTCCCCGTAAGGACAATTAGTATTTTAGCGTGCCTGCCAAGTCAGCGTTACGCCGGGCGTTGCGCCGGGCAGCATCGTTGGGTTTAGCTGCCACAGCCCGCGCGCTGGCACTACTGGTGCGGCCATACCTATGCCCGTGCGGTCGGCTGGGTGTTTGCCCCAACGGTGGCGGTGCGTGAGGTAGGCCAAATGCGCCGACAAGATGCCGAAGCCAGCCCCAGCGAATACATCGGCCTCCCAATGCTTGTTGTTCAGCATGCGAAAAGTGCCCACACCGGTGGCCAGCGTATAGGCTCCAATGCCATACCACACGCTTTTTTCGCGCAGCTCGGTGTGCACGATGCTGGCGGCCAGAAACGCCTGCGCCGTGTGCCCCGACGGGAACGATAGATGGTCGGAGCCATCGGGGCGCTCGTGCTGGGTGGCGGTTTTCACGATGTACACCGAGGTCAGCATAATGGCCTCCGACTTGGCCAGGATGAGCGCTAGGTTTACCCGGTCGTTGCGACCTTCTACTCCAAAGGCCAGCACCGCGCCCAGCTCTAGGTAGGGCGCAAACTGGAGGTAGTTATCGAGGTGATTACTGAAATTGGGGAAGTTGCGTTGAATGTCGCGCTTAGCATCGTACGACGAGTAAAACCCGTGGCCATCGACCACGCTGATGCCGTAGCCGATGAGTACGGCTGGCACCGCCGTGGCTCGTACCAGCTTGCTGTTGTACCAGGGCTGGCGCGGTGCGCCGGGTGGCGTTTGGTACTTGTGCCCACTGGTATCGATGGGCGCGGTGGCGGGGTTTAGCGGCACCTGGGCCAGCGCAGGCCGCGCCGCGCCCAGTAATAAGCTGGTACCTAAGCTTATTGCCAATAATTGCCGGCGAGCTGCCGCCCCCGCCAGCTGGCCCGCAGAAAGTAAAGATGTAGTCATTGTTGCTTCAAAAAAAGAAGCCGCCCCGCACCTGTCGGCGCGGGGCGGCCCAACCAAAACTGGCCGGCACAGAGGCAAAGTTATTTACCCGCCTCGTCGATACTGGCTTTGCTGAGGCTGGCGGCGTCTTTTACCACCACGTGCTGGCCGTTTTTCAGCGTCTTCGACACCGCCCGGAAGGGACCGCTAACCACTTGCGTACCGGCTGCCAGGCCACTCACAATCTCGATGTTCTGGAAATCGCTGATACCCGTTTTCACCGGAGTCATCACTGTTTTGCCATCTTTAATCACAAATACTACTTCCTCAATCTTGGGCTTAGCGGGGGCATTTTCGGCCTTGGTGGCCGTGCCGCGGTTGGGGCCTATGCGAATACCGCTTTGCGCCTCAGCTTTCACTTTGGTCGAGTCGGAGCGCGTGGTGACGGCGGCCAGCGGCACGCTCAGCACACCGGCTTTGCGCTCGGCAATGATGTCGACCGAGGCCGTCATACCCGGCCGGAAGGGCACCGTGACATGCCCGCCAGGACCAGTTTTGATGAGATGGCGGTAGCTATCGGGCAGCAGGCGCACGCGCACCTCAAACTCGGTTACGGCCTCGGCCGAGAGGGCATCTTTGGCCGTGTTGGCAATGGCCGTCACGATGCCTGTAAACTTCTCATTCTGCGTGGTGTAAGAATCA
>CAXUKA010000489.1:0-3780 GCA_964251335.1 uncultured Hymenobacter sp. | reverse complement strand
AGGGTGCGGCCCGAGGCGTCGGTAATAGTGCCCGAAATCATGATGGGCACCACGCGGCCACCTTCGTCAAAAAACCGCTGCACTGCGAAGAGGGCCGCTTTGGCATTGAGGGTGTCGAAAATGGTTTCGATGAGTAGCGTATCCACGCCGCCATCGACCAGCCCGCGCACCTGCTCCAGGTAGGCGGTGGCCAGCTCATCAAAGGTCACGGCGCGGAAGCCGGGGCGATTGACATCGGGCGAGAGCGAGGCGGTACGGTTGGTGGGGCCGATGGCCCCGGCCACGAAGCGCGGCTGCTCGGGAGTGCGGGCGGTGTACTCGTCGGCGGCTGCGCGAGCCAGGCGGGCCGACTCGTAATTAAGCTCATACACAATGTGTTCGAGCGCGTAGTCGGCCTGCGCGATGGTCGTCCCGCTGAAGGTATTGGTTTCGACCATGTCGGCCCCAGCCTCAAAATACTCGTCGTGAATAGCCCGAATAATATCGGGTCGCGTGAGGCTCAGCAGGTCATTATTACCGCGCAGCGGGTGCGAGTGGTCGGCAAAGCGCGCACCCCGGAAGTCCTCTTCTTCGAGCGGGTAGCGCTGAATCATGGTGCCCATTGCGCCATCGAGCACCAGCAGGCGCTGGCGCAGCAGCGTGGGCAACGACGAGGTAATGGCAGGGTCGGGGGCAATGAGAACGGCAGCGGCGGACATAGTCTTCTGGAAAGCAAAAGCGGAGGCAAGGGCCGCTATCCAGAAAGAAAGCCGCGCCAGGCGGCGCAGGTTCCGGCCGATATCTTCTCCGGCCTACTAAACTTGGCCGAACAGGAGTTGGCACCAGCCCTGGGGCGGTTGCCAAGACGTCATCGGGCCTGGTCCCTCGGTCTTTCTGGATAGCAGCGACTACGAAGATACAACGGCGGCGAGCTTTGCTGAAGCAATTGGCAGTCGGGTGCTGGCCAGCATAAAAAAAGTGCCTTCCTATTATTAGGAAGGCACTTTTGCAAAAACGTGTGCGCATTGCTTACGGGAAGAGCACGCCCCGATAGCTGCTGGGGTCTACCTGCGTCACAGTCGCACCATACTTGGCGTTGATAACTTTGATAATCTCATTGGCTATCAAGGCGTAGCCACGAGGTGTGGGGTGCACCCCATCAAGCGAGAACAAATTACCCGTGATAAAGCCGGCGGTATTATTGACCCCATTGGTAATCGTGCTGCCTGCTGCCACGTTGCGGAAGAAGGCATTGGCATCGAAATAAGCTAGCCCCTTGGCATTGGCGGCAGCCAGTAGCGAGCTATTGAAGGCTGTGGTAGCGGCCGTTACGGTAGCTTGCTCGGTGGCATCGAGTACCAGCGTGCTGGGGAAAGGATTGCCGGTGCTGGCCCCAAAAGCCTTGGTAGTATCGACTGCCAAAGCAGCCAGAAACACGCTCAGGTTCGGAACAGTAGCCGGCAGGCTGGGTTTGAGCTGCGCGTAGAAGTCGCGCCAGTATTTGCCAGTGGGCTGGCCGTAGAGCGCGATGTAGGGCGATGAGGTAAGCGTGAGCAGCAGGCTACCGCCGCTAGCATTGCGGATGTCGCCGAGCGTAGCCGTCACCTTGGTGCTGGTGGCACCCGGCACCAGCGGCCCAGTGGTATAAATGAAGGGCGCAGCAGTGGGCACGTTAGCAGCGGCGAAGGTGGCGCGCGCCGACGGGCCGACAGTGGCAAAGAAGGGGATGCCTGTTACGTCGGGGATATTGCTCACCACCCCTTTGGCACCATTGGCTGTCAAGGCGTTGACTATCCGCGTGGCTTTCAGGGCGAAGGTATCGGTGCGGGTAATGGCGTAGGAGCTGGATATAGCCCCGAGCGCGCCGCCACTGGTGGCGTAGCTCAGCACATCGTTGTTGCCCAGCCAGCAAGTGAAGAACGTCACGGCCGGTACGTTAACCGTGCCCGCCACCTCAGCCTTTACCCGCTGAAAGTAGGTTTGGGTAGGCGTAGCATCGGGCGTAATGCGCTCAAAATATGGGTTGCCTTGCGTGCTACCATAGCCGGCAGTTTGAATATCAGCCAGCTTAATACCCGGCACACCCAGGTTGTTGATAACGTCGGTGTATTTGGTGTAGAGCGGAGCAGCGGCCGTGCCGCCGCGTACGGCCAAGCTAGTGGTGACAGCGGCCGTGATGGGCGAACCCGTAGCGGTGAAGCCTGCTAAACGCAAGTATCCCGAACCATTGGACTGGGCGCTGGTGAAGAGCGGCTGGGTAAAAGCCCCGCCACCAGCCTTCGCAAACTGCTGGGCCAGCATATTGGGGTACGAGTTGACTTGGCCGTCCAAGTACAAGCCATTATCCTCATAGCCAGCCGTAAGCGAGTTACCCACGGCCAGGTAGCGGGCAAAGTTGGCGGAACCAGAAGAGGCGGGCGCGTCGATATCAACCTGACAGCCTGAGAGGCCGAGGCCCAGCAGTGCCAGCGCGGGTAGCGCTGTTTTTACCGCCAGAGAAGAGAAAGTAGTCATGATAATAAGCTGGTGGGAAAAAGACGATTACTAGAACTTCACGTACACCCCGATGCCGGGCACGCTAATGGTCGTTTTGTAAGTGCCGGCAACGCGGTCGGTGGTGCCATTGGCCACCAGGTCGGCCTGGCTCTGGCTGCGCTGTTGAAAGTCTTCGAACAAGAACGAGCCGTCGATGCCGAAGTGCTCACCAATCTGGTAGGTAAAGCCAGCCGTGAGGCCCAAGCGGTCGGCATCAGGCGTTTCGGGGGTCATGTAGCCATCGCGCACGCAGGCAAAATCGTAGAACGTGCCGGCCCGCAGCGTGAGGCCACCAGCCACCTTGTACTGCCCACCCAAACGCAGCGCCAGGGCATCTTTATAATTGCGAATCGACGACGACGACGTAAGGCCGGCCCCGCCGAGCACGCCGCCCGTGTAGTTGAAATCGAGCGACTGGTACTTGCTCCAGCGCACCAGGTTGGCATCGAGTGCCAGGGTCAGCTTATCGCTGGGGTGCACGCCTATGCCCAGGCTATACACGTCGGGCAGCGGCAGTGTCACGTTGAAGCCAGTGGCGGTGAAGCTACCAGCCGCTGCAGCGGGCACGTTGGAGAGTGCAACGCTACCCGCGTCGACGTGGGCATTGATAGACGAGCGGTAGCTGGCGCCAATGCTGAGCTTGTCGGAGGGTTTAAACATCAGCCCCACGTTGTAGCCAAACTTGTGGTCGGCCTTGCCCGTGAGCTGAGCGTGGGCAGTGGCGCCATTCTGTGATTGCAGCGGAACGTCGCGCTGCAAATCCACATCGCCGTAGGTAAAGTACACCAAGCCAGCCCCAATGGCCAGCTTAGGCGTAATAGCATAAGCCGCCGTGAGCTGCGTAAATACCGAAGTCAGCTTGATATCGGTAAGCGTGTAGCGGCCCGACCAGCCCTGGCCGTAGTGCAGCTCGCTGCCGAAGGGCGTGTACACGCCCAGTCCTACCTTAAACTTGTCGGTGATGCTGTAGCCCGCGTAGCCGTTGAACGGAAACACGTTTTTGTTTTGCAGCGTCTGCTGGTCGCCTCCGTTTTCACCTCGGAAAGAGATGCGCGGAACGGCAATGTTAAAGCCGCCCTGGATACCATTGCCTTGCACAAAAGCAAATGCGCCGGGGTTGTAGAACTGTGCGGCTTGGTCGAGGTAAAGGCCGGTACCCGTGCCACCCATGCCAATGTTTTTCTGGCCCGAAAGGCCTATTTGAAAGCCGCTTGCCAGCACGTCTGAGGCAGATGCCAGCAGCACTCCCCCCGCGAGGAGTAAAAA
>CAXUKA010000488.1:0-3820 GCA_964251335.1 uncultured Hymenobacter sp. | reverse complement strand
CGTCGCCAGCCAGCTCGGCGGCTTTGGCTTCATCCCATAAATAGCTGACGTGCTGAAAAGTGAGTGTGGGATTCATAGGGGTTTCAGAATAAAGAGCCGGGTTAATAAGGCCTTATGTAGTTTGCTTGCAAAATTCCCCGCTCGGGCGGCTCATAACCTCCTGTACTCTCCTGCCTACGCGTAAAAAATACGTGGTGGAAAAGCATCGGTTCAGGAGCCCCAGCCGGTTGTCAGGAGGGAACAGGAGAGTTGCGGCCCCGACGGGACTCAGCTTTGCCTAGGTTACGTTTGCTCAAATCTTATTCCCACCCACTCTTATGGCCGTTATCTGGGGCGTTATTCTACACGCACTCGGGGGCTTTGCTTCCGGCAGTTTTTATTTGCCTTACAAAAAAGTAAAAGGCTGGTCCTGGGAAAGTTACTGGCTGATAGGTGGCCTAGTATCGTGGCTGGTGGCCCCGTGGGTGCTGGGCTACCTCACGGTGCCGCATTTGCTCGATGTGCTGCACCAAGCGCCATCGTCTACCATTGCCTGGGCTTACTTCTGGGGGATTTTGTGGGGCACGGGCGGGCTCACCTTTGGCTTGGCGATGCGCTATCTGGGGCTGAGTCTGGGCATGGCGGTCACGCTGGGGCTGTGTGCGGTGTTTGGTACGCTGGTGCCGCCCATCTACGAGGGCAAAATGGGCGAGCTGGTGGCTACGTCGTCGGGTCGGTTTATTATTTTGGGCCTGGGTGTATGCGTGCTGGGTATTCTCATTTGCGGCCGGGCGGGCTTGTTAAAAGAGAAGACGCTGACCACAGAGCAAAAGAAGGAATCCGTGGCGGAATTTGACTTGCGCAAGGGTTTGATGGTGGCCGTGTTCTCGGGTATCATGAGCGCCTGCTTTTCCTTCGGGCTCACGGCCGGGCAGCCCATCGCCAAGCTGGCCGAAGCCAATGGCACCAACCCGCTGTTTGTGAACAACGCCATTCTGGTGATTATCCTGGCCGGTGGCCTCACCACCAATGCGCTGTGGTGCATCTATTTGAACGTCAAAAATAAGACGTACACCGACTACCTCAACCCCACGATGCCAGCGCTGCGCAACGTTATTTTTTGCGCGCTGGCGGGCACGACTTGGTATTTCCAGTTCTTCTTCTACGGCATGGGCGACAGCCAAATGGGCGCGTACCGCTTCTCGGGCTGGACGCTGCACATGGCGTTCATTATCGCCTTTAGCTCGATGTGGGGCCTGCTGCTGCACGAGTGGCGCGGTGCTAATAAGCTGACATTGCGCACCGTACAGCTGGGTATCCTAGCCGTGGTACTCTCGACGGTAGTCGTGGGCTACGGCAATTACCTCGGCTCGGAAAAGCCAGCAGCGGCGCAAGCGAAAGTGGTGCCTGAGCGAGCAGTGGCGGCTGAGTAGCTGTATTTCAAATCAATAAAACGTTTGTCATTGCGAGCGTAGCGAAGCAATCGCACCTGTTGAGCCGCGCCGCTCGGGTGCGATTGCTTCGCTGCGCTCGCAATGACAAACGTTTTTAGTAACCTTCCCAGGCAGTTCAACTCATGTCCAAAATCCTCCTCCTGCTGGCGCTCGGTTTCTTATTAACCCTCAGCGCCTTCATCGTCAAGCCTAAGCCCGTTCCCACGCTCTTTATTATCGGCGACTCGACGGTGCGCAACACCGGCGCGGGCCAGTTGGGCTGGGGGCAGGCGCTGCCCGCTTTTTTCGACACTACGCGGCTCCATATTGTCAATAATGCCATGGCCGGGCGCAGCACCCGCACCTTCATTACGGAAGGGCGTTGGACTAAAACCATCGCTGCCATCAAGCCGGGCGATTTTGTGCTGATGCAATTCGGGCACAACGAAGGCAGCCCGCCCGACACCACCAAAGCTGGCCGCCGGGGCGTACTGCGCGGTACTGGCCCCGAAACCAAGAGCCTCGTGTGGCCCGACGGCCACCCCGAAACCGTGAACACCTACGGCTGGTACCTGCGCAAATTCATTCAGGAAGCCAAGGCCAAAGGAGCCACGCCCGTAGTGTGCTCCATGATTCCGCGCAACGAGTGGAAGGACGGCAAAGTGCTGCGCGCCGACCAGGATTTTGGCAAGTGGGCTGCCGAAGTAGCCCAGCAGGAGGGCGTGGAGTTTATCAACCTGAACGACATCACGGCCCGCAAATACGAGCAGCTCGGCCCCGAGGAGACCAAGAAGTTTTTTCCTGGCGACCACACGCACACCAATCCGGCTGGCGCGCAGCTCAATGCCGCGTCGGTAGTCGATGGCATTCGGGCCGATAAAAAGCTGGCGCTGAATAAGTACTTGCTGCCCGCCACTCGCTAACGCATGGAAATCACCGCTAAAAAAAGCCAGGCGCTGCTGTGGCTGGCGCTGCTAGGTGGGGCCTACACAGCCGGGGCGCAACCTAGTAAGTCAAGCTGGAAGTTTGATTTTGGGCCGGGTAAGGCGGCGGCTGGCTACCAGCAGGTAGTACCCACGGCGGTATATGCTAAGGAAACCGGTTATGGCTTCGACTTTGGCACTACCGTGACGGGCGTAGACTGGGGTGGCAAAAATGCCTTGACGAGCGACTTCGTGACCAGTCAACAGCCGTTCTATTTCTCGGCCAATGTGCCGGAAGGCAATTACAACGTGACTGTGACGCTGGGCGATGTGAAAGGTGCATCGAGCAATTTTATCAAGGCTGAGTCGCGGCGGCTATTGCTGCAAACCACGCCTACGAAGCCCGGCCAGCTCGTCACTCAAACCTGGACTATTAACGTCAAAAACCCTCATATCAGCACCGGTGGAGAAGTTTCGCTCAAGCCTCGCGAGTTGAAAAAGCTGGATTGGGACGATAAGCTGACGTTGGAATTTGATGGCGCGCCCACCGCGCTGGTGGCGCTGGAAATAACGCCTGCGCCCACGGCTACGACCATTTTCCTGGCTGGCAACTCGACCGTCGTTAACCAGGACGACGAGCCCTGGGCGGCCTGGGGACAGATGCTGCCTAGCTTCTTCAAGCCCGGCGTGGCCGTGGCCAACCACGCCGAATCGGGCCTGAGCCTGGCGAGTTTTCTGGGCTCGCACCGGCTCGAAAAAGTGCTGAGCGTGCTGAAGCCGGGCGACTATTTATTTATCGAATTTGGGCACAACGACCAGAAGGAAAAAGGCCCCAACGACGGGCCATTTCTAGCTTATACCGAACGGCTGAAACTCTACATCAGCGAAGCGCGCAAGAAAGGCGGCATCCCGGTGCTGGTAACGTCGACCAGCCGGCGCTCGTTCGGGGCCGGGAGCAAAATTGAGAATAGCTTGGGCGACTTTCCGGCTGCCGTGCGGCAGGTGGCGCAGCAAGAAAATGTGCCGCTAATCGACCTTAATGCCATGACTACCAAGCTATACGAGGCAATGGGGGAGGAGGAATCAAAAAAAGCCTTCGTGCATTACCCCGCCAATACCTACCCCGGCCAGCCCGAGCCGCTGGCTGATAATACGCACTTCAATCCTTACGGCGCTTATGAGATAGCTCGTTGCGTGGTCGAAGGCATGAAGGCCGATAAGTTGGGATTAGTTAAGTTTTTGCGGTCGGATATTCCGCCCTTCGACCCCGTGCATCCTGATGCGTTGGCGCAGTGGCGTTGGGTTGAGAGCCCACGTAGCGTAGTGACCAAGCCAGATGGGAATTAGGCCGTGTGAACCTCACCCCCGGCCCCTCTCCAAAAAAGAGGGGAGCCGACCGCGGCGGACGTAAGCTCTTGCTAGAAAGTCGTCAGGCTCCCCTCTTTTTTGGAGAGGGGCCGGGGGTGAGGTTCACTTCCCCGCCTT
>CAXUKA010000487.1:0-3871 GCA_964251335.1 uncultured Hymenobacter sp. | reverse complement strand
GTGTAGAGCAATAGGTCGTGCTTAAGCTCGGCCCAACCGCCGAGGGCGGTGCTCAGATTGCGTCGCTGCCAGGCCGGGGTGCGGGCAAAGTAGGGTGGATTGGGGTCGGGGTTGGGCGCATTCAGGCCCAGCAGTACCTGCATGGTTTTGGTGTACAGGTTCTGGTTCCAATCGGTAAACCCTGCAAACTGCTGCTGCAACCGCCGCAGCGAATCGGGGTAGGCGGGCCAAGCGGCGGCTTCGTGGTAGTGGTTGAGCAAGGCATCTTCGGCCGTGCGGTTGCCGAAGGTGGCAAATACATCGAGGCCCTTCGGGAAGGGGCGGCGAGGCTTATCCTGGGGCTTATTCTTAAATACATCGACCAAACGGCCAAGTACTTCGCCATCGAACGTATAGCGCCCGGCCGTGAAAAGCAGCGTAGGCCGCGCCAGCGCCTCAACAGCTTTTTTGGAGGCCGGCCGGGCACGAATGCGGTCGGTGCCAGCGGCCACCAGCTGCTGGCGCATGCGGGCTAGGGTAGCTGGCGCGGCGGCCAGTTGGTCGAGCGACTGCCCGGCGTAGTCGGTTTTGAGTAGCCGCAGCAGGTGCGTGAGCGAGCAGTTATCCTCATTGCCCACCAGCACATCGAGCACCTGGGTCAGCTGCGCAAAATTGCGGGTGGCCTCGGGGCTGGCGGCCAGTGCCTTAGCCATTGCCACGGCGTGCAGCAGCCCGGCATCCGAATCGAGAAAAACTGGGGCCGTATTCAGCCACTTCACCGTGCGGAAATAGCGCCGCGTAGTGTCGGTGCGCGTGTACGAGCCGCGTGGCTTCAGGGCCGGGTATTGAAACAGCGAATCTTGCAGAAACCCCGAACCCTTGCCTTCCGCAGCTGTGCCTTGCGCAACTTCTACCGATACCAGCCCGGCATAAGCGCCGGCTACCGGGGCCGTGCCGCCCGTGAGCAGGTTGTGGCCGATGGCGTAGTAGGCGGCGGCCCATTCGGCGGCATCGCGGGCCTGCGGATTTTGGCAGCGAGTGGCCAATGCCTCGGCCTGGGCAACGCCCTGACGCAGCATCTGGGTCACCACGGGCGCGAGGCGATTTTCTTCAACATCGCTCAAAATACCATTCAAGTACTTGTGCAGCAACTGCAAGATGAGGTCGGTCGTGACGAAATTGGGCGTGTAGCTGTAGTCATTCTGGTCATAGAGATAAAACAGCTGCTCCTCGCGGGTGGGCACAATCACGAAATTATTGCGCGCCAGCACCGGCCGCATGGCAGGCGTAAAGGGCTCCTCGCGCTGGTTCACCACAAAGTCGAGCCCCAGCATGGGGTAGCCGCCCTGGGGCGCTATGCGGTGGGCCAATAGCACCAGCTCTTGGGCGTGAATACGCTGGGCAAAAGCCGCTTCCTGCTTATTGAGCGGCACCCGGATGGTATCGGCTTTGCGGATAATCTGGCCATTGTCACCATATGTATCTTCCGCCCACAGGGGGCGGTACCACTTGCGCTGGTCGAAATAGCTGCGCACCGTACTGTTCATGAAGCAGTAGCCGTTGCGGGCGTACAGCGAATTGCGCAGCAGTAATAGGTCGAGGTACGACTTGCCAGCTAGCGACTGCTCGAAGTCGAGCGGCGGCAATTGGTCGTGGTGCTTGGCCTCGGCTGCCGCAAAGTCGTTGTTAGCCTCCCCCGTGTTGTAAAATTCCTTAATGTCAGGGCTTTGATATAGCTTGGCCAGTTGGGTTTTGTCCTCGGTGAGCACTACGGGCACCAGCTCGCCAAATCCATTGTCCTGCACAGTGGCCGAAAACTGGACGGGAGCGGTGGCCTCCACGAGCTTGGTAGCGGCCGGTTTGGGCTGCCGCTGCTGCCACAGCCAGTAGCCGCTCAGGCATAGTAAGAGAACTCCCAGCGCCCCTAGCGCAGTCAATAACGATTTGCGATTCACCAGCGTAACAAATTAGAAATGAAAGACTATTGCCTGCCCGATTGCGTGAACGCCCGGTACGCGCCCGCCCGTCCCAGCCCACGTGCTAGAAAATGGTCGAGCACCAGCCCAAAGTCTTGCCAATAATACTGCCCGATACAATATTGCCCCCTCTGCTCCTGCTCGATAGTCAGGACGTAGGTGCGCTGCTGCTTGCGGATGGCCTTAAAATAGATTAGGTTAAACATCAGCTGCGACCCGCGCCAGCGTGGCACCAGCCGCCCGCTGCTATCGAGACTATATACAAATAGTCGCCGCCGCACCGCCTTGTCGAGCGGCGTGCGCTTGACCGGCCCCACCAGCAAATTGGGTTGGCCATCGTTGTCCACATCGCCCTGCCCGAGGCGGTACACCGCTGGCCCCAGCATCAGTCGCGATTCGGCATCGGCGGTGCGGGCTAGCACTTGGTATTGATGCAGATGCGGCAGGTAGCGCAATTGCACCGTGGTGCGGCTGCTAGCCGAGCCACTCAGTATCAGATGTGGCACGAGGTAGGCCGGTAGCGAGTCGGCGGCTACAGCCGGAGCAATGGGGCGCAGCAACCAACTTGTGTTTTCTGAATCAAGTAATTGGGAGCTGCCATCAGCAGCATGGAGCCGCTGCGATAAGGCCAGGCGAGCAGCAGCATCGGCCACTTGAGGCACCGCGCCGGCCAGGCGTAGGGGCCAGATGTGCGTAGCCGTCACCCAGCCATTGGCTACGTCAAAATCAGCCTGCGCCGCCAGCGACATAGCTCCGCCACGTTGGTCGAATAAGAAATTGCCCAGACTGTAAAGTATCGGCCGGCCTCGATAGAACTCTACCGGCTGCACCACATGCGGATGCGCACCCACCACGGCCGCTGCACCCGCATCGATAAGGTCGTGCGCCTGCTGGCGCTGCTCGGCGCTGGGTTGGGCTGCGTACTCAATGCCCCAGTGCAGGTAAATAAGAATGGCCCGCTCGGGGAAAAGCGTTTTATAAGTAGCAACCCGCTCGCAAAGCCCGGCAAAATCGCGCCCGCACACGCAGCCTTCACCGGCTACATGTTGATTCAAAGCCGAATAGGCAAAAACCACTACGCTGCTATCGCGCCCCAATACTGTGGGCAGGCAGCCAGTCAGTGAATCGGGCTGATAGCCCAGTAGACCCAGCCGTGCCGCTTGCCCGGCGCGAGCCGTAGCATACAGGCCCGGCAGGTGTTGGTCGAGCGTGTGGTTGTTGGCCAGCGACAGGTGAGTTATCCCCAAGCTGCGCAACCAGCTTGCCCACTGCGGCTTGCCTTGAAAAACAAAGGCTTTGGCTACTGGCTGCGCCGTGTCAGTTAGTGGGCATTCCAAATTGCCTATGACGTAGCGGCTGCCCGTCCATAGCTGGCGCGTGGTACGGCGTAAGGCGACACTGTCGCGGGCCAGCGCAGTAGGCACGCCGCGAGCCAGCAATATGTCGCCCACTACACTCACCCGCAGCGGCGGCGGGGTAGGCTGGCAGGCGGTGAAAACTACCAAGCCGGTTGTTATGCTGAACGCAGTGAAGCATCTTGGCCGCTTCCTCCACGCCTTAAATACGGTGCGAAAGAAGCGGCCAAGATGCTTCACTGCGTTCAGCATGGCAGCCTTTATAGTCTGTTCAATAACTTAAAAATCAGCATCTAGCCCCAGCCGCTGCTTCATTTCCTGCAAAGCCGGATATTTCTCGGCCAGGTAGGCAAACTTGTCATTAGACGTGTACAGTTTGCGGCCGGTGGGGGCGGCTGTGGCCACCTCCGTCTGCACCAGCAGGCCGGGGTGGCCGGTGCGCCGCCGCAGCTCGGCCATAAACTCAGCCCGGAAGTCGTTGAACTGCACCACCTGCACTGGGTTTTCCAAAGTCAGGGTAATGGTGTGGTTGGCATCGGCCGCCACGGGGCGGTTTAGTAC
>CAXUKA010000486.1:0-3878 GCA_964251335.1 uncultured Hymenobacter sp. | reverse complement strand
CTCTATCACTTGGCTCATTCAGCAACCGCCCACCGAAACCAAGTATCTTTTCTTCTGGGGCCACACGCCGAAGCAGCCAAATACAGTAGATAAAAGCTGCTTCAGCCAGTGGTTTCCGGCGACCTTCGAGGTGGCCGGCGAAACCTATGCCACGGCCGAGCACTGGATGATGGCGGAGAAAGCGCGCCTGTTTGGCAACGACGAAATACGCCAGCGCATCATCGCGACCCGGCACCCGGATGAGGCTAAGAAATTGGGGCGGCAAGTGTTGAATTTCGAC
Source organism: uncultured Hymenobacter sp. (assembly GCA_964251335.1). Lineage (GTDB taxonomy): Bacteria > Bacteroidota > Bacteroidia > Cytophagales > Hymenobacteraceae > Hymenobacter. The sequence goes on along the minus strand of CAXUKA010000486.1, from coordinate 3,598 downwards.
CCGCAGGTGTGGGATGCGCAGAAATACGAGCTGGTAAAAACCGGTAATTATCAGAAGTTCAGCCAGCACCTAGCGCTACGAGATTACCTGCTCACCACCGGCGACCGGGTGCTGGTGGAGGCTAGTCCGGTCGATGCCATTTGGGGCATTGGGCTGGCGGCCAGCCACCCCGACGCGATGCAGCCGGCCAAGTGGCCCGGTGAAAATTTACTGGGCTTTGCCCTGATGGAAGTCCGCGACCAGCTCCGCCGCTCATGAGTTTTTTCCTGCCCCTGCGTTTTTTCTATTTGTTCACGGCGATTATCGTGGGCTTTGTCGTGGCGTTTTTTCTGCCGTGGCTGCTGGGGCCGATGCAGGTGCTGCTGGGCGCGGCTGTGCTCCTGACGGTGCTCGATACACTGCTGCTGTACGCGCCCGGCAAGGGTGGCAGCCCGGTTTTTGGGCGGCGGGTGCTGGGCAATAAGCTCTCGAACGGCGACGACAACGCCATCCAGCTTTACCTCGAAAGCCGCTACCGCTTCGGTATCAATGTGGAGGTGATTGACGAGATTCCGCACCAGTTTCAGCGGCGCGATGTGCTGTTCAAGACCAACATTGAGCCGGGGCAGACGCAGGTAATCACCTACCAGCTGCGGCCCACCAAGCGCGGCGAATACGAGTTTGGGGCCGTAAACGTGTACGCGGCCTCGCCGCTGGGGCTGGTGCGGCGGCGCTTCCGCTTCGACCAAAACCGGGTGGTGCCGGTGTACCCGTCGTTTTTGCAGATGCGGCAATACGAGCTGCTGGCCATCCACAACCGCCTCACGGAGGTGGGCGTGAAGCGCATTCGGCGAGTAGGCCAGAGCCAGGAGTTTGAGCAAATCCGACCCTACACCAGCGGCGACGACCCGCGCAACATCAACTGGAAAGCCAGCGCCCGCCGGGCCACCGGTGGCCCGGCCGACTCGCTGGTAGTCAACCACTACCAGGACGAGCGGGCGCAGCAGGTGTTCTGCCTCATCGACAAAGGCCGCGTGATGCGGATGCCCTTCGAAGGCCTGAGCCTGCTCGACTACGCCATCAATGCCACGCTGGTAATGAGCAACATCGCCCTGATAAAGCATGACAAGGCGGGCCTCATCACCTTCTCTAATAAACCAGGCGCTACGGTGCCCGCCGAGCGCCGGCCGGGCCACATGCGGACCATTCTGGAAGTGCTTTACCGCCAGAAAACCCAGTACCTCGAAACCGACTACGAGCTGCTCTACGCCACGGTGCGCGCCAAGATTAAGCAGCGCAGTCTGTTAATTTTGTTTACCAACTTCGAAACCTTGCAGGGCATGCAGCGCCAGCTGCCCTACCTGCGGGGCCTGAGCAAGTCGCATTTGCTGCTGGTGGTTTTCTTCGAAAACACCGAGCTACGCACCTACCTCGACGCGCCCGCCGAAACCACGGCCGACGTATACAACCAAACCATTGCCGAAAAATTTCAGCAGGAAAAGCGGCAAATAGTGCTCGAATTGCAGCGCTACGGCATTCAGGCCCTGCTAACCCCGCCGCAATTATTGACGGTGAACACGATAAATAAGTACCTGGAATTCAAGTCCAGGGGATTGATATGAGTTTTTTCCCGCAGAGTTTCGAAGAGTTAGGCGCAGGGTTCCGCAAAGTTTTTTCTCCTACGCCCTGCAAAACCCTGCGGTTTAACCCTGCGAAACTCTGCGGGAAATTTATCCTGCTGTTTCTCTTCAGCTTAGCCGCCCACGCCCAGCGCCCGCTGATGCCCGTGCCCGTGCAGGCTGAGTGGCAGACGGGTTACTACCGCTTCCAAACCGCGCCGCTGCTGGCTTTGCGCAAACAAGTAACCGGCCCGGCCGGCTCGACTGATGAGAGCTACCACCTGCGCGTAGGCGTGGGCGGGGCCAGCCTCACGGCCGTGAGCGCGCTAGGGATTCAGCGCGGTATTGCTACCTATCGGCAGGTATTAGAGCATACTACAAAAGGCTGGCGGGCCCAATACTGCGACATCCGCGACTGGCCGCGCTTTGCTTGGCGGGGCCTGCTGATTGATGCGAGCCGGCACTTTTTGCCGGTGCCCGTTATCAAGCGCAACCTCGATGGCATGGCCGCCGTGAAGCTAAACGTACTGCACTGGCACCTGAGTGATGACCAAGCCTTTCGGGTCGAAAGCCGCTTGTTTCCGCGCCTCAACCAAGCTAGTACCGATAAACAGTTTTACACCCGCGCCCAGGTGCGCGAGGTGCTGGCCTACGCCGCTGCCCGGGGCATCCGGGTGGTACCCGAGTTCGATATGCCTAGCCACACCACGAGCTGGATTGTGGCGTATCCCCGGCTGGCTTCCGTCGATTCTGTCTACGCGCCCTACACGCTCTGGCGCACCACCAACGTCGCCATCGACCCCACCCGCCGCAGCACTTACGCCTTCATCGACTCGCTGCTGACCGAGACGATGCCGCTGTTCCCCGCCCGCTATCTCCACGCCGGGGGCGACGAAAACGACGGCCGGCAGTGGCGGCGCACGCCGCGCATCGTGGCCTTTATGCGGGCACATGGGCAAGTGAAGGCCGATGGCGTCACGCCTGATAAGCACTTGTTGCAGCTGTATTTCAGCCAGAAAGTAGACTCACTGGTGCGTCGCCACGGCAAAATCATGATTGGTTGGGATGAAATACTCGGCCCCGGCCTGCCCCACGACGTGGTGGTGCAAAGCTGGCGCGGCCCCAAAGCCGTGGCCCAAATAGTGCAGCAAAACCACCCGGCGCTGCTCTCGGCTGGCTACTACCTCGACCTGTACAACTCGGCGGCCAGCGCCTACGCCGCCGACCCACACGCGGGCGTGCCCGACTCGCTGAAAACCCGCGTGCTAGGCGGCGAGGCCGCCATGTGGGCCGAATTTGCCGATAGTGTGGTGTACGATAGCCGCGTGTGGCCCCGCGCCGCCACCGTGGCCGAGCGCCTCTGGAGCCCCGCCGCCCAGACGCAAGACGTGCCCGATATGTATCGCCGCCTAGCCTTCGTGAGCGAAGAACTGGATGCACTGGGCCTGCGCCACCGCCGTGCCCCGGCCATGCTGCTGCGCCAAATGGCTGCCCCTTACCCCGCTGGCCTGCCCGCCCTCCACACCCTAGCCGCCGTGCTGGAGCCGGTGAAGGAATACAAGCGGCATTTCCAGGGTTTCAAATACACCACCGAAACGCCCTTCAACCGCCTGGTCGATGCTGCCCCGGCCGAGTCGGAGGTGGCCCGTCGATTTGCTGCCACGGTTGATAGCCTGATGACTGCGCAGCCGGTGCTCACCGGCCTCCTGCCTACGGTAGCGCCCATGCCCCTCACGCCCGTGGCACGGGGCCAGCTGGCGCATCTTCAGCAGCAGGTGCAGCAGTGGCAGCAAGCCACGCACGACCTGACGCCGCTATTTGTGGTATCGCCGACGATGGCCGAGTATGCTCCGCTAGCGGCGCAATTGTCTATCGTAGCTACCCTGTTGCAACAGCGCCTCACGCAGCTGGCAAGCGGTCAGCCCGTGATGCCGGCTTGGCAAGAGGCCGCTAAGCTTCAGCTTGATACCGCGCAGAAACCAGTTGGGCAGGCGGAACTG
>CAXUKA010000485.1:0-3896 GCA_964251335.1 uncultured Hymenobacter sp. | reverse complement strand
GACCAATACGCGTCGCCGCTCACATAGGCCGCAAATACTTTTACAATGGATGCGCCCGAGGGCAGCCCCAGCGCTGTGCGGTCAAACTCGTATTCGAGGGCGTAGGAGCCGGCCCCGCCACCGTTGGTATTCCCAGGATTGCCAGTGAGGCCCGTTAGCGAAGCTTTATAGGACAGGCGGGTATTGGCAAACAGGGCGTAGTCGCTGGTAGCGCCGTACACTTGGTTGGGAGTGCCATCGGTGAGAATGATGGCCCCGCCAGCCAGCGACTTTGCTACCCCCGTGGTCGGGGTGTACACGGCCGCCATCACGTCGGCCTGCCCGTTCACGGCAATCGCCACGTCGGCTTCCAGGTCGAGCTTGGTGCCGCCGATGCTGCCCGCCGGGAACGTGCCAAATGCCGTAGTCGCGCTAGCAATGGTAGGTAGCCCCGTGCCTACCGGCACACCACTTCTATTCGGCAAATCCATGTACAGCTGGAAGTTATTCTTGCTGCCCACTTCAATGCTGCCCGCAATGCCGATGTAAAGCTTCGTGCTGCTGTTGGCTCCGTACATGCGCAGCAGGCCAGCGTTGCCAAAGCCCGTCGGGCCGGTCGTGGCATTGTGCGCCGTCGTAAACGCGCCGAGCGACTGGTACTTAGCGCCGCCCGTTCCGATTTCGGCAGTCGAGATAACGCCGTCCAAAGTTATTTGAGCCTGGGCGCTGAGCGTGGCCGCAGCTAAGGTGGTGGCCAGGGCAAGAGTAGCTATTTTTTTCATGGGAAAATGAGAGAATGGGTGGGTAAATAGAAGAATGTTAGGGGATTGTAGCTCAGTCGCGAGGCACCTCACCCCCCGACCCCCTCTCCAAAAAAGAGGGGGAGCCCAACGTAGGCGGATGTTAACTGTAGTTAGCAAGTCGTCAGGCTCCCCCTCTTTTTTGGAGAGGGGGCCGGGGGGTGAGGTGCCCCGCGGCCGAATTACCAATTCAAGCCTTGGCTTAGTATCTGGATTTACCTGCGGGCTGCTTCCACTGGTGCCGGGCCGCCGCTGGAAAGCGGCCCGGTTTTCCCCACCCGAGCATCGGCAACGGCAGTACCAGATACTAAGTACCAAGGCTTGTTTATCAGCGGCTAATAGCCAGGGTTTTGCGTGAGCGTAGGGTTGGCAACCACATCGGTCGAGGGTATCGGATAGAGGTTGAGCGTAGTTGCTACGCCTTTACCAGCGGCCACGCCGCCCTTCCACGGCCACAGGTACGTGCTGCTTGTGAACTGCCCAAAGCGCACGAGGTCGGTGCGGCGGGTAGCCTCCCAGTACATTTCGCGGCCGCGCTCGTTCAGAATGAAGTTGGTCGAGGTAAGGTCAGCAGCCGTGATGCGGCCGCTTTGGTTGCCGTAGGCGCGGTCGCGCAGGGCGTTTACGTAGGTCAGGGCCTGGGCCTGGGTGCCGCCCTGGCCGCCGCGCAACACAGCTTCGGCGTACATCAGGTACACGTCGCCGAGGCGCAGCAGCGGGAAATCGGTATCGACGAAAGTGCCCTGCGGGTCGGAACCGGCCGCGCCGGTCGAGGTCACGTTCTTCCACTTCGTCACGGCGTAGCCGTCCGTGAATTGGGTCAAATCGTTGATATCCAGGTTTTGGCCTACCTGGAAGAACATCTCCCGGCTGTCATTGCCATTGGCACTGCTGAACAGTAGCGGTAGGTTTTTGCGCGAACGGTTGCCGGCCCAGCCGCTGCTGATGCCGAAGTTGCTGCCAATCATGCGGCCGCCCACGGCGGCGTGTATCAGGTAGGTGGTGCCGCCGTAGGTCTGCGATACCAGCCCGTCGCTGGTGATGGGGAAAATGATTTCCGAAGCTGCCTTTACGTTGTTGTCAGCCAGGAAAAGCCACTGATAATTAGCGGCCAGTGCGTAGCCTTCGCCCAAAATCTTGTTGCAATACGTGAGGCAATCGGTGTAGTGAGCCGTGCCCGTATACACCTCCGCATTCAGATACAGCTTAGCCAGCAGCGCCTGCGCAGCTCCCTGGTCGGCGCGGCCATAAGGGCCCTGGCGGGCGGGCTTCAGCAGCGGCTCAATAGCTTTCAGTTCCGACTCGATGTAAGTAAACAGGTCGGCCCGTTTGATTTGCTTGGGTAGGTTCTTGCTGGGTGCGTCAGCTTCCGTCACGAAGGGCACGTTGCCGTACATATCGAGTGCGTGGTAGTAGGCCAGCGCGCGCAGAAAGCGGGCCTCATTCCGGTAGAGGCGGGCGTTTTCGGCATCGGCGCCCGCGATGTTGCGGCTGCTTAGCTTGTCGTCGCTGCTTTCCCGAATAAACTCATTGCACAGCGCCACTTCGTAGAAAATGCGCGTGTAGCTGTTGTTCATCAAGTCGTTGCTTGATGTCCAGGTCATGTTATTCAGCTCTTGCAGGGGGCCGCTGTTCCAGGCCACGGCCGCCTCGTCGGTGGTCAGCTCCTGCAAGTACCAGTAGGCGCGCAGGTACGAGGTTTCGCCCTCGTCCTTGCCCTGCCCGGCAAATACATCGGGCGAGCCGGTGGTGCCCTGCCCGCTCAGGTTGAAGCCCGCGTAGCACTTGGCCAGCACCCGAATGTAGTTGGCCGGGTCGCTGTACACCGACTCGGTATTAAGGTCGTAGAAAGGTGAGCGGTCGAGGTCTTTGGTGCAGGCCGACAGGCCGCCCATGAGGAGCAGCGTGGCCGCTGCCAGTTTCAAGCCGCCGCGACGCAGGTAGGGGTGGGAGTTCATTATAGATAGTATGATTGAATTGCTAGATGTTTGATTGTCAGACGGTTATTAGGTAGCTGTCATTGCGAGCAAAGCGAAGCAATCGCATCAGGACGAGCTAATCTGGTACCGTTCAAGTGCGATTGCTTCGCTTTGCTCGCAATGACAAACGCGATTAAAACCCGACATTGAGACCCAGCGTCACGGTGCGGGGCAAGGGGTAGAAATTACTGTCGATGCCGGTGGCGCGCTCGGGGTCGAGGCCGGTGTAGCGAGTCAGCAGCAGCAGGTTCTGGCCGGCCAGGGTCAGGCGCAGGTTGGTGCCGGCGTGCAGCAGGCTGCCGAAATCGTATCCCAGCGTCACGTTTTGGAGGCGCACAAACGAGCCATTTTCCAGGTTGATATCGCTGTAGGGCTGCCCGGTTTTGAAGCCGGTGGCGTAGATGGCGGGCACCACGTTGGCCGCGTATTGCAGGCCGGTGTTGGTGCCATAATAGTTGTTTTGGCCCGCCGCCACGTTGTTGTACACGTAGCCCCCGATGTTGGAGCGCACCGTGAAGGCCAGGCTGGCCTTGCCGTAGCTCAGGTTTGAGCTAAAGCCCAGAATGGCTTGCGGCGCGGGATTCTTGCCATACACCTTATCGCGCTCATTGATAATGCCATCGCCGTTTTGGTCCACGTATTGCACCGGGCTGGGGCTGGCCGTGGGGCCTTGCAGCGGCTTACCATTTTCGTACTTCTGCTGGTACAGGAAGAAGGTATTGGGCGCGTAGCCCACGGCATTTACCTGCACAAACTGGAAGTTGCCAACGTTGCCCGTGGGCGTACCCAGATACGTAGGGTCTTCTACCTGCGAGAGCTTGGTAATCTTGCTGCGGTTGATAGTCGCGTTGAAATTTACCGACCAGTTAAATTTCTTACCCTGAAGCACATTATAGTTCAAGGCCACTTCCACGCCCTTGTTTTCCAGACTGCCGATGTTGGTCAGCAGCGTGTTGGACAAGTTGCTGCCGGCCGGAATCGGAATGACAGCTAGCAGGTCGTTGGTTTTGCGCAGGTACACATCGACCGTACCCGTGAGGCGGTTTTTGAAGAAGCCAAAATCCAGGCCCGCGTCGTAAGTCTTGGTTTCTTCCCACTTCAAATTCTGGTCGTAAGCCGCTGGTCGATAGGTGTAAAT
>CAXUKA010000484.1:0-3904 GCA_964251335.1 uncultured Hymenobacter sp. | reverse complement strand
GCTTCGTTGCTTGCGTTAAGGAGTTAGTACCCCAGCCAAGATGCTTCGGCTCCGCTTTGCTGCGCTCAGCATGACAATCGTTTTTAATAAAGCATTAAATTCTAATTCAATAAGTATATGGAAACGCTAGAATCGCCTGCCCTCACCCAGGAAGAACAGTTCCAGGCCCGCATCGATGCCGATGTGCGTATCGAGCCCAAAGACTGGATGCCAGAGGCTTACCGCAAGACGCTCATCCGGCAGATTTCGCAACATGCGCACTCCGAGCTGGTGGGCATGCTGCCCGAAGGCAACTGGATAACCCGCGCCCCTTCGCTCAAGCGTAAGTCCATCCTGCTCTCGAAAGTGCAGGACGAAGCCGGCCACGGCCTCTACCTCTACAGCGCCGCCGAAACCCTGGGTACCACTCGTGACCAGATGCTCGCCGACCTGCACTCGGGCAAGGCCAAGTACAGCAGCATTTTCAACTACCCCACCCTGAGCTGGGCCGATATGGGCTGCGTGGGCTGGCTGGTCGATGGCGCGGCTATCCTCAACCAGGTGCCGCTGTGCCGCACCAGCTACGGCCCGTATGCGCGGGCCATGGTGCGCGTGTGCAAGGAAGAAAGCTTCCACCAGCGCCAAGGCTTCGAGATTATGCAGACGCTCTGCGAAGGCGCACCCGCCCAAAAAGAGATGGCCCAGGAAGCCCTCAACCGTTGGTGGTGGCCCACGCTGATGATGTTCGGCCCTAAAGACTCCGAATCGCCCAATACCGAGCAGAGCATGAAGTGGCGCATCAAGCGCTTCACCAACGACGAGCTGCGCCAAAAATTCGTGGACATGATGGTGCCCCAAGCCGAGTTCTTGGGCCTGAAAGTGCCCGACGAAAAGGTGAAGTGGAACGAAGAACGCCAGGCCTACGATTTCGGCGATGTTGATTGGGAAGAGTTCTGGAACGTGGTGAAAGGCAACGGCTTGTGCAATGCTGACCGCGTGCAGACCCGCGTGCAGGCGCACGAAGAGGGTGCCTGGGTGCGTGAGGCCGCGCTGGCGCACGCCGCGAAGCGCAAGGCGCGGGAAGCGGTAGCAGCTTAACTGCCAACGTCCGTCATGCTGAGCGCAGCGGAGCGGAGTCGAAGCATCTTGGCCGCTTCGTTGCTAGCGTCAAGAGTTAGTTCACCGAGCAAGATGCTTCGACTCCGCTCCGCTGCGCTCAGCATGACAATGATTAATAAAGCAAAGCACGATAAACGACTTATAATGTTATGAACCAGTTCGAATGGCCCCTTTGGGAAGTCTTCATCCGCAGCAAGCAGGGCCTCGACCATAAGCACGTGGGCAGCCTGCACGCCGCCGATGCCACCATGGCCATCCAAAATGCCCGCGATGTGTACACGCGCCGCCTCGAAGGCGTGAGCATCTGGGTGGTCGAGTCGACGCACGTGCACGCCTCCAACCCCGACGACGCGGCCGCTTTCTTCGACCCGGCCAACGATAAAGTGTACCGGCACCCCACGTTCTACGACGTGCCGGATTCCATCAAGCACATGTAATTCTGCTTCTTATGCAAGCTGCTTCTTCCGAGACTACTGCCCTGGCCACCTACCCTGCGGAGGTGCGGCAGCAGCTCTTTCACTACGTGCTGCAACTGGCCGATACCAGCCTCATCCTGGGCCATCGCCTATCTGAATGGTGCGGCCACGGCCCCATCTTGGAGCAGGATTTGGCGATGGCCAACATCGCCCTCGACCTGCTCGGCGAGGCCCGCAGCTACTACCAGTACGCCGCCGAACTCGAAGGCCAGGGCCGCACCGAGGACGACCTGGCCTACCTGCGCCCGGCCGTGGAATACCGTAATCCGCTGCTGGTCGAGCAGCCCAACGGTGACTTCGCGGCTACCATCGTGCGGCAGTTTCTGTTCGATAATTTCCACTATCCTTTTCTGCAACAGCTCCAAACCAGTCCCAATACCCAGCTGGCCGCCATTGCCGAAAAGGCCGTGAAGGAAGCTGCCTACCACCTCAAATGGAGCTCGGAGTGGATAATTCGCCTCGGCGATGGCACCCCCGAAAGCCGCCAGCGCCTCGACAAAGCCCTCGCTAGCCTCTGGCGCTATGCTAACGAGCAGACCACGCCTACGTCCACCGAAAAGGCCTTGCAGGAAGCCGGCATTATCCCCGATTATGCCGCGCTGCAACCCGCAATGGCCGCGCACCTGGCACACGTATTTGAAGAAGCCACGGTGCCCCTGCCCACCGGGAGCTTTGACATGAAGGGTGGCAAGGAAGGCCGCCATAGCGAGCACTTAGGCTACATCCTCACCGAGCTGCAATACCTGCAACGCACCTATCCCGGCCTGACATGGTAGCCGCCGCGCCCACCGAAGCCGCCATCTGGCACCTGCTAGAAGACGTGTTCGACCCCGAAGTCCCGGTACTCAGCATCCTGGACCTAGGCATCGTGCGCGGCGTGCGAGTAGATGGTGAGCAGGTGGCCGTAACCATTACGCCCACCTATTCGGGCTGCCCGGCCATGAGCGCCATCGCCACCGATATCCGGCTGCGGCTGCTGGCCGAAGGCATTACCAAGGTCACCATTCACAACCAGCTTAGCCCCGCCTGGACGACTGATTGGATGAGCCAGGCCGGCCGCGACAAGCTGACCGCCTACGGCATTGCCCCGCCGATTGATGGCACGGCTAGCGGCCACGTCCTCAATCTATTTGGTAAGGATACGGCCGTGCGCTGTCCCTTGTGCGGGTCGGAGCATACGCACCTGGTCAGCCAGTTTGGCTCCACGGCCTGCAAGGCGTTGTACCAGTGCGACGACTGCCGCGAGCCGTTCGATTACTTTAAATGCCATAGCTAAGCAATAGTAGCGCGAAGCTTCCGCTTCGCGCACGAGCGTAGCGAGTATCTACCGTTCGCTTTGTAGTTGTTTTCTAATCCGAGCGCTACTACTCGCTGCGCTCGTGCGCGAAGCGGAAGCTTCGCGCTACACTCTCTTTCCCATGCCAGACACCCAGCAATTGCTTTCCTCCCTCGCCGATGGCGTTGCCACGCTCACTTTCAACCGCCCCGCCAGCTTCAACAGCGTCAATCGCGAGGTGGCCTTGGCACTCCAGCACCACCTGCGCGAGTGCCAAGCCGATGCCAGCGTGCGGGCCGTAGTGCTCACCGGCACGGGCAAAGCATTCTGCGCCGGGCAGGACCTCGCCGAGATAACCGGCCCCGACGCTCCCGAAGTGGCCGAAATAGTAGAGAAGCTTTATAACCCCATCGTGCAGCTAATCCGCGACTTAGACAAGCCAGTGGTAGCCGCCGTGAACGGTGTGGCAGCCGGCGCGGGAGCCAACTTAGCATTGGCCTGCGATATTGTGGTAGCGAAAGAATCGGCTTCGTTTATTCAGGCCTTCAGTAAGATAGGTCTGGTGCCCGATAGCGGCGGTACGTATTTTCTGCCGCGCCTCGTCGGTATGCAGCGCGCCAGCGCCCTTATGCTGCTCGGCGATAAAGTGAGTGCTGCTGAAGCCGTGCAAATGGGTATGATTTACAAGGCCTTCGCCGATGATGTTTTTGACAGCGAAGTAGCGAAGCTAGCCACTAAGCTGGCCGCCATGCCCACCAAAGGCTTGGCTTACACCAAGCAGTTGCTCAATAGCACCTTCGGCAACGACCTGGCCCAGCAGCTACGCGCCGAGGGCGACTACCAGCTACGCGCCGGCAACACCGCCGACTACCGCGAAGGCGTGTCGGCTTTTCTAGAAAAACGCCAGCCCACGTTCACCGGCCAGTAAAGTAGCTTGGACTCTGCGAGTCCGAGCGCGAGCGTAGCTCGCATTTACCCTAGAACAGTCCAGACGCGGGATGTTCGCTCTGCTCACGCTCGGACTCGCAGAGTCCAAGCTACACCCTCTCAACCA
>CAXUKA010000483.1:0-3915 GCA_964251335.1 uncultured Hymenobacter sp. | reverse complement strand
CGCTTTTCCAGCGCGGCGTAGCGTGGGTCGGGCGGCGCGGCACCCCAGCGGAAGCAGTAGGAATGGAGTACTACGTCGACCCAATCGGGATTATCCCACGACTTGGCGGTGCGCTCAAAATCGGCCTCTGTAAACTGCATAGTCGGCGACCACGCGTGCCAGATGTAGTGGCAAAACTCGCGACGGTTGTTTTTCAAGGCCTCGTGGCCGCGCTCGGAGTGGAAAAACCATTGGTACCAGTAGGCGTGAATCTGCTCGGTTGGGATTTTGTCGCCGGGCTTGATGCCAGTTTCGTAGCCCACCGAGGCCACCACCAACTTCTCGACGCGCTCGGGCCAGAGGGCGGCTACGAGGTAGCCAGCGCGAGCGCCCCAGTCGTGGCCTACCAGCGTTACTTTCTGAATGCCAAGGTGGTCGAGCAGGTCGATGGCATCTTGGGCAAGCGCGGTAGTTTGGCCACTGCGCTGCGTGTTAGGGTCGGGGAAAACGGAACCGCCGCAGCCGCGCATAGAGGGTGCGATGGTCTGATAGCCAGCGGCTACGAGCTGCGTAGATACGTCGTCCCAAGTATGGAAATCGTCGGGGAAGCCGTGGAGCAGTAGGACCACCGGGGCATCGGCGGGGCCATTGCGCTCATAGGCAATGCGGAGTACTTCGGTGTCAACGGTATGATGAGTAGGCATGGCAGACTAGGTTTTTGGGCCAGGTGAACGATGCGGCGGCGACGTGGTTGCAAGTGTTGAGGTTAGCGTACCAGCCAGTGAGTCGGCATAGGGGCGCATATTTGCGTAATTATCAGTAGCAAAAACGTACTACTCTTTTATCCGTCTATCGAGTGCCATACCGCTGGCCCGACACCCTTCCTACCCATGAATTTTTTCCGCCAAGAAGTTGATGTCGCTGTTGATGTTTTGCTCACGCAGCAGATTATTCTCTACCCCACCGATACTGTGTGGGGCCTCGGCTGCGATGCCGAAGTGCCCCGCGCCGTCGAGAAAATATATAAGCTGAAAGGCCGCCCTGAGGGCAAGCCCAGCATTGTGCTGGTGGCCGATTTGGCTATGCTGGCCCGCTATACCACCGAGGTGCCCGCCGAGCTGGAAGCCGCCATCGCCGCCCAAACGCGCCCCACTACCTACCTGCTGCCCGCCAGCAAAGCCTTGGCCACCGGCCTCATTGCGGCCGATGGGACCGTGGGCCTGCGCATCGCACAAGATGAGTTTTGCCACAAAGTAGTGCGCCGTCTGGGCCACGGCTTGGTGAGCACATCGGCCAACAAAAGCGGCGAGCCGACGCCCGCCATTTTCGCCGAAGTCGACCCCGCCATCGTGCGCGGCGTCGACCACGTGGTGGGGTGGCGGCAAGACGATACCACGCGTGTAGCCCCCTCGCGGGTGGTGCGGCTGGGGCCGGGCGGCGTGCTCGAAGTGGTGCGCGAGTAAGTACCGTGGACTATGCGAGTCCGCGTGTGGAGTGGTACCGAAGCAAGCATACCCACTCGCAGACCCGCAGGGTCCACGATATAACTAGGCGTAATTTTGCGCCATGACTACGCCCACGCTGCCCGACCTACCCATTTTCCGCACCATCGCCGAGGCCGCCCACGAGCTGGGCCAACCCGCCTACGTGATAGGCGGCTACGTGCGCGATTTGGCCTTGAACAGAAGCAGTAAGGACATCGACGTAGTAACGGTGGGCGACGGCATCCAGCTGGCACAAGCTGTGGGCAAAAAGCTGCCCGGCCGGGGCCGTGTCACGGTTTTCAAGAATTTTGGCACCGCTATGCTGCCCACGCAGGAAGCCGGTGAAATCGAGTTTGTAGGCGCTCGCAAGGAAAGCTACCGCTCCGAAAGCCGCAAGCCCGAAGTAGAAGCCGGCACGCTGGAAGACGACCTCGCCCGCCGCGATTTTACCATTAACGCCTTGGGCTTGAGCCTAAATGAAGAAGACTTCGGCGCGCTCGTAGACCGCTACGACGGCATGAAGGACCTGGCCGCCAAAACCATCCGCACGCCGCTCGGGCCGGATATTACCTTCTCCGACGACCCCTTGCGCATGATGCGCGCCATCCGGTTTGCCTCGCAGCTCAACTTTGATATTGAGCCCGATACCTACGATGCGATTAGTCGCAATAAGGAGCGGATTAAAATCGTGTCGCAGGAGCGCATCACGATTGAACTAAATAAAATAGTGGAGTCACCCGTGCCGAGCTACGGCTTTAAGCTCCTATTCCAAACTGGCCTTTTGCAGCTCATCTTCCCCAAGATGGCGCTGCTGCACGGCGTGGACAAAGTGGGCACGCACGCCCACAAAGACAACTTCTACCATACCCTGCAAGTGCTCGATAACGTGGCCGCCGCTGGCGGTGACTTGTGGCTGCGCTGGGCCGCCATCTTGCACGACATTGCCAAGCCCGCCACCAAGCGCTACGACCCCAAAGTGGGCTGGACGTTCCACGGCCACGAAGACAAAGGCGCCCGCTGGGTGCCCGGCATTTTCACCGACCTCAAGCTGCCACTGGGCGAAGAAATGCGCATGGTGCAAAAGCTGGTGCGCCTGCACCTGCGTCCCATCGTGCTGTCAAAAGCCATCGTGACAGACTCGGCCGTGCGCCGCCTGCTCTTCGAAGCCGGCGACGACATCGACCGTCTCATGCTGCTCTGCCGGGCCGATATCACCAGCAAAGACCACCAGCGCAAAGCCCGCTACTTCAGCAACTTCGATGTGGTGGAGGAGAAGTTGCGCGAAATCGAAGCCAAAGACCACCTGCGTAATTTCAAGCCCGTCATTACCGGCGAGGTTATCATGGAAACCTTCGGCATCAAGCCCTCACGCCAGGTAGGCGAGCTGAAGGAAGCTGTATTAGAGGCGATTCTGGAAGGCGAAGTACCCAACGAGTGGGAACCGGCCTACGCGCTGCTGCTGAAGCGCGGCGCGGCGCTGGGGCTGGCTGTGGCAAACAGTCCGAGCGAGCAAGCATGATAAGCGATACCTTATCGCTGGCTTTTTTGGGGAGCATGACGCTGTTATTGGGTGCGTTAGCCCTTGCGGGAGGCTTGCCTTTTTACCCGCAATTCTTATTGCTGTACAGCTTAGCCTTTCTATGCGTTAGCCTGATGGTGTATGCTGGCACTCGGTGGGGGCGCCTGCGACCTCAGATGCTGTATGTTGTCTCCACACTTACTGCTGCGGGGATTATGCTGGTTTGCCTGGCATGGGTGATGAAGAATTCTTTCGGGAAAATAATCCCTTTGAGCTTTTTGCTTTTCTTGGGCACCGTACTATTGCCGTATCTGACAGCCAATGGATTAGCTTATTTATTGGTAGTCAGGCAAAAGGCTTAAAATACTGCGCCTCTTTTTGGGTTGCACTCCGCAGCAGCGCCCATCGCACATCCTTAGGCGCGTCGATACACATGGCCTCCGATTCCGTGACCGCCGTCTGAAGCGCGCTTGTCTTGTCGTGGCCTAGGTAAGCGCTGGACCTATTCATCTACCATTGCGGTAGCCGCCTTCTTGTGACGATTGCCGTGACCCAAATGAAGCTCACAAATGGAGCAGGAAAAAAAGTTAGTGGCTCTGAAAAATAGGTGGTTGACCGCTCAAAGCAGGCTTGAAATAGTTTGAAAACTAGTTATTGTTGTACAAAAATTATTGCAGAAGCTTTGATTTTAATTAAACCAATAATAGATTGTTCAAATTATAAGTTATCATTCAGAATCATAGTTAATTATGATTGAACGCATTTTTATTAATTGGTAATTATGCTATATACTTGCAGGCGATTTCCCACCAATTTATCATCCTGCGATGTTGCTATTTATACGAAAATCTATCTGGATATTTCTTGCTCAATTCGTTGTTTTTAGCTGGGCAATTCCGCTGGCTAGCCGGGCAGCTAGCGTAGCCCGTACTG
>CAXUKA010000482.1:0-3963 GCA_964251335.1 uncultured Hymenobacter sp. | reverse complement strand
TGCTTCGACAAGCTCAGCATGACGACCGTTAAAATGAAAAGCTAAACCTGAATGGTAGAAGTCGAACACTTAATCAAAACCTACGGCACCCAAAACGCCGTGGACGACATCAGCTTCCGGGCTGATAAGGGCGAAATCGTGGGCTTCCTCGGCCCCAACGGTGCGGGCAAAAGCACGACCATGAAAATCGCGCTGGGCTACCTGCCGCCCACGGCCGGCTCGGTGCGCATCGCGGGTTTCGACGTGCAGCAAGACCCCATTGCGGTGCGCCGCCGGGTGGGCTACCTGCCCGAGCACAACCCGCTCTACCTTGACATGTACGTGCACGAGTACCTCGAATTTATCGGCGGCGTGCACGGGCTGAAAGGCCGCGACCTGCGCCAGCGTGTAGCTAGTCTGGTGCAGCGCGTGGGCCTCACCCGCGAACAAAACAAGCAAATTGGAGCGCTCAGCAAAGGCTACCGCCAGCGCGTGGGCCTGGCCCAGGCCCTGGTCCACAACCCCGATGTGCTCATCCTCGACGAACCCACCACCGGCCTCGACCCCAACCAGATAAGCGAAATCCGCCAGCTCATACGTGAGTTGGGCGAAGATAAAACCGTCATTTTTAGCACGCACATTCTGCCCGAAGTCACAGCGCTGTGCTCGCGTGTGGTCATCATCAGCCGGGGCAAGCTCGTGGCCGATGCCCCCGTGGCCGAGCTAGCTGCCCGCGCCGCCGGCGAAACCGTGCTCCGCGCCGAGTTTGAAGGCCCCGTGACGACGGCGCCGCTGGCCGCCCTGCCGGGCGTGCGCGCCGTGGAGGCGGCCGGGGCGGGCGTGGTGCTCATCCGCACTGCGCCGGGCACCGATGTGCGCGCCGCCGTGTCGCGCCTGGCCGTGGAGCAGGGCTGGCTACTGCTGGGGCTGCGGCAGGAGCAGCAGAGTTTAGAGGCGGTGTTTGGGGAGTTGACGAAGTAGACCTTACAATCACAATGGTACAGGGCTGGACTAAAAAGCAGCGAATGCTTGTCGTGGTGCCAATAACTGCTTGTCTTCTGATTATTTGGATTTACGTTCTTGCCAGAATATTTATCAACGAAGAAAATTTAGAGCTTCGTGGTATTGCGATTAAAGCCAAAGTTGTAAGTAAAGAGGATGCACATTACAAAAATGGTTCTGTTAGTGGTCGATACGAAATAATTTACTTGTATGGAGGCCGCGTTTACCACAATCATTTTCAAACGGGTGAGTACAATTTCAGCGTGGGCGACTCGATACAGGTGAAAATAGATTCTAAAAATCCGGAGGCATACTGTGAGGTAGCCTATTAAATATAGTTCTGTAGTTTTCATGCTAACAATTCTTCGAAAAGAATTCAACGCCTTCCTCAACTCGCCCGTCGCCTACGTCGTCATCGGCGTGTTTTTGGTGGCTACCGGCCTGTTTGTGTGGGTGTTTCCCGAGAGCAGCGTGCTCGACTACGGCTACGCCGACCTGCAATCGTTGTTCAACCTCGCGCCCTGGATTTTCCTGCTGCTGATTCCGGCCATCACCATGCGCACCTTCGCCGAGGAGAAGAAGGCGGGCACGATAGAGTTGCTACTGACGCGCCCGCTCACCGATGGACAGCTGGTGGGCGGTAAGTACCTGGCGTGCTTGCTGCTGGCGCTGCTGGCGCTGGTGCCCACGCTGCTGTATTACTTCTCGGTGTATAAGCTAGGCTCGCCTCCTGGTAATATCGACTCGGCGGCTACGGTGGGCTCGTACCTGGGGCTGGCGCTGCTGGCGGCGGTGTTTTCGGCGCTGGGCGTGCTGGCCTCGGCCCTCACCCGCGACCAGATTATTGCCTTCGTGCTGGCCGCTGTGGCGTGCTTTCTGGTGTACTCGGGCTTCGATTCGCTGGCCTCGGTATTTGACGGGGCACCCGCGTATTACATCAGTCAGCTCGGCATTGCGGCGCACTACCGCGACCTCAGCAAGGGGCTGATTGACTCGCGCGACGTGCTGTATTTCTTCACCGTGGTGGCCGTGGCTCTGCTGGGCACCCGGCTAGCCTTGCGTAGCCGCAATTGGTAAGTGTAGGGTAAGCTTTAGCTTGCCATTGCAGTAATTAAGATGAATCCAACTGACTCTGTTCCCGAGCAAGCTAACGCTCACCCTACCTCGCGTAAACGCCAGGACTTGCTGCGCTTCGCCGCTCTCGTTGGCGCGCTGTTCGTCCTGAATTTCGTGGCCCAGCGCTTTTTCCTCCGTCTCGATTTGACGGAAGAAAAGCGCTACACCATGTCGCCGGCCACTAAGCAGCTGCTCAGTAATTTGAAGCAGCCCGTGACTGTGACGGTGTACCTCACCGGCGACTTCCCGCCCGCCTTCCGCCGCCTAGAGCAGGCCGTGCGCGAAACCCTCACCGAAATGCAGGTGTACGGCGGTGGCAACCTGAATTACATCTTCATCGACCCCAGCGCGGCCGGCACCGAGGCCGGGCGCAATCAGTTCTACGAAACGCTGCTCAAGAAAGGCCTCAAGCCTACCAACCTCGGCGCGAACGAGAATGGCAAGCGCATCGAAAAGCTGATTTTCCCCTGGGCCGTGGTGCAGGCTGGCGGCCAAACTCGCAACGTGCTGTTGCTGCGCGGCAGCCAGGTAGCCGCCCCCGAAGAGCGTCTAAACCAGAGTGTTGAGGGCTTAGAATATGAGCTAGCCAGCACTATCCGGCAGGTGGCGCCGCCCGGTGGTACGAAACGTCGCATCGGCGTGATTTCGGGCCACGATGAGCTGACCAATGTGCAGATGGCCGACATTCTCACGGCGTGGTCGCAGAACTACGACGTGTTTCGCGTGGACCTGAACAAAGTGAAAGACCTGCGTGGCAACCTCGATGCCGTGGTGGTAGCCAAGCCCCAAAAGCCGTACTCGGAGGCGGAAAAATTTCGCCTCGACCAGTTCATCACCCACGGCGGGCGGGCCATGTTTTTTGTGGATGCCCTGCGTGTAGACCTCGACAGCGTAGCCCATAATGGGGTGGCTTTGGCTACACCCTACAACCTGAACCTCGACGACTTATTCTTTCGCTACGGCCTGCGGCTGAACCAGAATCTGCTGCTCGACCTCAACTCGGGCCAGATTCCGCTGGTGACGGGCATGACCGGCAACAAGCCTAAAATCGAGCCGCTGCCCTGGCAGCTTTACCCGCTCATCAACCGCTTTAGTAAGAGCCCGATAACGCGTAATCTCGACGCGGTGTACCTGAAGTTTGTGGGCAATATCGACACAGTGAAGGCAGTTGGCGTGCGCAAAACCCAGCTCATGAGCACCTCGCGCTACACCCGCGTGCTGCCCGCGCCGGTGCCCATCAACTTCAACGATGCCCGCCTGGAGCCTAACCCTAAGCTCTATAAGGACAGCTACCAGTCGGTGGGTTATTTGCTCGAAGGCCAGTTCCGCTCGCTGTTCGCCAACCGCGCCGAGCCGGGCACGACCACCTACCAGCCCGACCAAAACCCCAACGCCCAGCCTAGCAAAATTCTGGTTATCTCCGACGGCGACTTCCTGCGCAATGATGTAGATGCCAAGTCTCAGCGACCCATGCGTCTGGGCTACGACCGCCTTTCCAGCGTCGAGTTCGCCAACCGCGAGCTTATCCTCAACGCCACCGATTACCTGCTCGACGAAACCGGCCTCATCGCCGTGCGCGGCAAGCAAATTACCTTGCGCCCCTTGAATAAGGTGGCGCTGGCCGAAAACCGCCGCTCGTGGCAGCTGCTGAACCTAGGCGCGCCGCTGCTGCTGCTAGCGCTGTTTGGCGCGGCGCGGGCGTGGTGGCGCACGCGCCGCTATGCACGGTTTTAGTAACTGAGGTTGCCTTGCGCGCGGTCCTTACGCCCTGGCCTCGGCGCTGTTAAGTTCTAGCTCGCCGCCGGTTAATCTCCCCCTAGGCTTCCTCTCCTTGGGGAGAGGGGGGAACTGGCCCTAGATCTAGAC
>CAXUKA010000481.1:0-3969 GCA_964251335.1 uncultured Hymenobacter sp. | reverse complement strand
TGAAGCTGGTGGCTACATACCTGAAATACAAGATGATGCGGGCACCCCAATGGAAAACCTGAATACGTCGCAAGTAAGCTCATTCAAACTGGCTATCATCATGGCAATCGTTACGGCAAACCGTAACCGTGGTGTGGCTAAAAATTACCCATTGATTACAGACGCGCCTACCTCTGATTTTGATGCAGTAAAGACAAGGGGCTTTCTTGCGGAAGCAGCAAAGGCTTTTGGACAAAGCATTGTCATCATAAAAGACTTTTTGGACGAAGACCCTAATGAAGAAGGTAGTTACGTAGTAGACACCGAAAAGCTAGCACTAATTAAAGCTGACGTGGAAGCCGAGGGCAAAAAGATGAAGGTATATCAGCTAGTTATTCCCCCTGGACAATCAAGCCAAAACCGTAAAAATCTGTCTGTACAAATTACTCGCCTCGCAGTCTAATGCAATTACTTAAGGAAAGATTTCTAGAGAAATACGCTTTTTACCCAAGTACCTATGAGGATTTCATGCGCCGACTAACACGCGTTAAAGACGTTAGTAAAAGCGCAGGTTCAGATGAGGAGCAGTTTGAACGAGGCAAAGCATTCGGGACGGTTTATGAGTGCTTTATGTATGCCACGATAGTTGGCATTAAAGCTCGGCACCAAGCACCTTCCGAGCGCAACGCAGCGGGGCCTAAGTTCCTACAGATAAAGGATTGGAAGCCTCAGCCTTTGGTCGACTTTATTTTTATGGGCCTATTAACCTTGGCTAAATTCCCATTTGAGGAAATCGAAGAATTGAGTCCTGAACAAGCGGATGAAAGGGGGCTTGATTTGGTTAAGACCATGGAAAAATATGCTGCTGGCGGCTTCGAACTAATGTTAGCGAAAAGCAAAGAGTTACCTCAGTTTTTTGAGAATCCCGGTAACGTGGTAACTTTTCTGAAAGAGGTCACACTCATTACTCAGTAACATACATCTAGTGAAACTCAACTAATGTATGCGCAAAACAATGCGCTAGGCAAGAAAGTGGCCTATATACCACGCGTCTGAATGACTAGGTGATTCAGATAGGTTAAAATAACTGCTCACCTAAGCCCAAAATGGCACGTAACGGGCGTGTTTGCGAGCCGTACTATCGGGGTCTTGTAATTTGATGAGCTTAGCCGTAAGGGCGTCGTTGATGATGCGCGTGGCCGTGCTGTAGGCTTCGTCGGGGATGTTGAGGCGGGTACGCAGGGTCTGGTTGCTCATCTTCTGGTGCATGACGTATTGCAGGCAGCAGTGTTGGTAAGCCGCCTGAATGCGTTCGGCGCGGTCCATCTCAGAAAGCGGGCGGGGCGCAAACAGGATAACTTTGGTGTGGCGGTCGAGGGTTTGCACCAATAGAGGCGGCAACTGGTATAATTCCACCTCGCCCACAGCGCGGTCGATGCCGCTGCCGCGCTCTTCGCAGATATGGGCCAGGCGCATGAGCGTGGCCAGAGACTCATTGCGCGACTGATTTTCGTCGATGAAGCGCAACGGGTCGATGATGGGCAGGCCGGGGTTGGTAATTTCGATGCGGTCGGAATAGATTTCGACCAGCGGGCCGGTGCCGGTGAGGGAGAAATCCTGATGTACAAGGGCGTTAGCTACCAGTTCGCGGATGGCCAGCTCGGGGTACAGGCGAACCTCCTGGCGCAGGGCGGGGCCCACCAGCTCGTTAGCAGGTAGTTGGCCGTTTATCCAATCTACCAACCCTTCGAAGCCGGACGCATAGCCTTTGCCACCAGTTTGCTCTCGGACTATTTTGCTGCGTTTGCTGGGGCCGTCGTACACGATAACGCGCATGGCTTTGCGGGCCAGCTCTTCAAAATCATTCAGGCGGCGGGCGAACAGCACGGCCCCGAGGTTGGTGATGGTGTAGGAGCCGCTACGGCCACTTATCAGCTTCTGCTTGCTCAGCTTCTCGAGCACCGCTTCCTGCGTAGTGGGCTGAGGCTGCTTGAGCAATTCAAAGTAGGCCTGCACATCGAGGAGCCTGATGACTTCGGCGGCCGTGAGGCGGGTAGCAGCGTCGCCTTTTTCGAATGCCTGGTGGGCGGCGGTGTGCCAAAGCTTACGCTCTTTGTCGGGGTACTCACGCAGGGGTTTGGTGATACTATTGACACGGATATAGGCCTCATTCTGGAACCGAACGGGGCGGTCGGAAGCAGCAGGCACCTCAAACAAGACAACGGGTTGGTCACGGTGCTCAAACTCCACGATGCGAAAGTCCAGGCGCGGGTCAAGCATCCGGCTCAACCACATTTCGAGGTCTTCGTTGCCTTTTTTGGCGGCGCGGGGCTGGAAGCTGGTACCAACAACGGCCAGCGTGGCATCCTGCACGCCGTAGACAAGGTAGCCATTTTCGCGTCCGTGTAGGCTGGCCCCGTTAGCTAATGCAGAGAGGCGCTTACCGATTTCATCGGGGTTAGTATTATTCTCTTTGAACTCAATCCATTCCCGCTCGCCCAGCTGTAAAAGTCGGTCAAGAGTATTTTGGTAAACAGTGTAGTCTTCTGGCTCCATTTTGCACTTATTTCTCCGTCTGATTCATTTTGTGCTGTTTTGCTTCATAACGCTTCATTGAAAAGGTGCCTTTTTGGGCTGAATACCGTGTTTATTGCAACACATAACGACACAATTCGACACAAGCATTCATAAACCATTTGCACAGAGCCAAGACAGACTTGATACGCTAGGGTGCAAGTTACGGATTCTATTAAGTACCTAGTGCGGCAACTCCTCACACACGTAGACGCCCCACTGCACTATAATGCCGACATCGGCCCAGCGCTTTGCGAGCGTGGTGGTGAGGTCGAAGCAGCTGATGACAATGGGGGTAGGCATAGGGCTAGTGGGAAGGGCTAACAGGGCCGTTGGTGAAAATGAAGTGGGTCCAGTCGGCCAGCGTGAAGCAGATGAGATACACTTCTGGGCCGGCGTCGAGGCGGCCCACTGTCAGCGTCTCGACAGTCAGTTCCAGAACTAAGTAGGAGGTACCGGGCAGAAGCTGGGTGAGGTAGGGCTCGCCGGTGAGCGGGTAGGCTACGGCCTCGACCGGACAGCGCACGGTGAGGCAGATTAACTCACTGGCTTCCATGATATTCAGAAAACAGTAGTGGAATCGTGAAACAGGCCTCGGCGCAGGTTGCAACCGGTAATGACCTCGTCGGTGGCGCCGTTGCGATGCTTGGCCACGTCGAAGAGTACTGTGTCGGCGGTGGCGGTGCCGTCTTCGTACTCGGCGATATGGTAGTACTCGCCGCGCCAGAGGAAGATGATGCAGTCGGCGTCTTGCTCGATGCTACCGGACTCGCGCAGGTCGGAGAGCAGCGGGCGCTTCTCCCCGCCCCTTTTCTCCACGTCACGGCTCAGCTGGGAGAGCGCGATAACCGGGGCGTTTAGCTCTTTAGCTAGTTCCTTGAGGCCGCGGCTGATGCCGCTTACCTCTTGCTCACGGTTGCCTTTGGTGTCGCCGCGCATGAGCTGGATGTAGTCGACCAGGACCAAGTGCAGCGGATGTTGGGCGTGCAGGCGGGTACACTTAGCGCGCAGTTGCTGGATAGTGAGGCCGGGCGTGTCGTCGAGGTGCAGCAGGTGGCCGTAGGTGCGCAGGCGCTGGGCCTGCTCGCGGATGTGGGCCACTTGCTCCAGGCCGCCGGGGAGGTTGCCGCGGCGCAGGTCGGAGTTGGAGTAGCCGGGCACCTCGCTGGCCACTAGGCGCTGCATGAGCTGCAGGATGGGCATTTCGAGGCTAAAAATAGCCGTGTGCTGGCCGTGGTCGAAAGCGGCGGTGCGGGCGAAATGCAGCATGGCGGCCGTCTTGCCCATCGCCGGGCGCGCGGCCAGGATAATGAGGTCGCTGGGCTGCCAGCCGCCGGTGAGGCCATCGAGCTGGGCTAGCCCGGTGGGCACGCCGGTGAGGCCTTGTTGGCCCACGGCCTGGGCCAGGTGGATGAA
>CAXUKA010000480.1:0-3976 GCA_964251335.1 uncultured Hymenobacter sp. | reverse complement strand
CGACATAGCTAAGCTAGCCTACGGCAACGCCGAGCGTTTATTAGGATTGGCTTAAAGCATCGAAAAGGAGGCCTGGGGAATTGCTAGATAACATACAATTCCCCAGGCCTCCTTTTCGATGCTTCTCTAAATCAGGTCGCCAATCTCACGTATGCCCACCGGCCGCTGTGAGGTGAAGCCCTCGCCAAACTCCACTCCTATCAGGTGGCCAAATTCCCGGGCACGGGCCTCCATGAAGTGCGAAAACGTCTGCCCCGATAAATACGTCTGCGGAGCCGCTAAGCTGGAGTTAGGATTAAAGAACTGGGTGCCGTAGGCATTGATACTTGCCCACTTGCCTTCCCAATACGGCGTAATGTCCACCACAAAATCGGCTGGAATTTGCCGGTCCTGAATGTAGTAGTACACATTCTTCGGCCGCCACGGCGCTTGTGGCTGCCCATCGTGGTCCAGGGTTTCAATCATGCGCAGGCCACTCAAAAAGCAGGCATCGGTAGCCAGCTGCGCGCCGCGCCCGTGGTCGGGGTGCCGGTCGCTGATGGCATTGCACAGCACTACCTCGGGCTGATAGCGCCGAATAGCCGCGATGAGCGGCAGCTGGTGCTCGCGGTCGTTCTTAAAGAAGCCGTCGGGTAAACCCAGGTTTTCGCGCACGCTTAACTGCAATATCTTGCCGGCCACTTCTGCCTCAGCTGCCCGGCTTTCGGGCGTGCCCCGCGTGCCCAGCTCGCCCCGTGTAAAATCGACGATGCCTACCTTTTTACCAGCTGCCACGGCTGCCAGCAGCGTGCCCGAGCACGACATTTCCACATCGTCGGGATGCGCCCCCAGGGCCAGAACATCTACCTTGACCACAGATTTAACGGATTAAACGGATTTCGCAGATACGCCCCTGCGGGGCTGACTATACTAAGCAACACAACCAATGCAGGTGCAATGGTACCAAAGAAACAATATCAGAAATATCAAGACAGAGCAACACAGCCTTCATAGCAAGCAAAGCTAGCCGCGTCAGCGGCGTATCTGCGAAATCCGTTTAATCTGCGGGCTATTTGACCCGCAGCTTCTTGCCAGGTCGCAGCGTATTACTCAGCCCCGGATTCAGCTTCTTGAGTGTACTCACCCGCACCCCATACCGCTCAGCAATTTCCGAGAGCGTATCGCCCGAGCGGATTTGATGCTGCGCTACGCGCCGAGCGGCTGTGGGCTCGCTACTGTTACTACGGCTGCGGCTGCTTCCCCGGCCCCGCCGTAGCGCCTGACTATAGTAGTTAAACAGCGCCGACGTGATAGTAAAATTCTCGCTCCGCAGCTCGTAGCCAGGAAAATTGTACATCAGGGTCGGGTTGATGGGATTGCCCTCATAACGCACTTCGAAGTGCAGGTGCGAGCCCGTGCTGCGCCCCGTGCTACCACCCAGACCTATTACCTGCCCAGCCTTCACGAAGGTGCCGACTGGCAACAACGCTTTGCTCAAGTGCCCATAGAGCGTTTCGATGCCATTAAAGTGGCGCACAAGCAGATAATTACCATACCCACCCCCATCATACTTACTGATACGGATAACACCGTCGAATGCCGCCCGCACCGAATCGCCGGTATTTAGGTCCAGGTCCACGCCAAAGTGCCAGCGCCCCCACCGGAACGTAAAGCCCGACGTAATCGGCGTTCTGGTCAGCGGCATTTTGGAAAAATGCTGCCGCACCGGGTCTACCAGCTTCAGTGTAAGTGTATCGCGAATGCGTCGGCCATCGACCCGGTAGGGGTTGATGTTGTGCGTATCCCAAATGGAATAGTAGCCCGCTACCTTCACCCACGACGAGTCGATGAGCACCTCGTCCGACATCTCCACAATCTCCTGCCCGCCTTCGTTGAGCGTCGTGGTGTCTTCACTCACAATGCTCAGTTGGCGGGCCGGGTTGAAGATGGACTTAGCCGCGTCTGACTGTGTGTCGGGCAGTTGTTCCGTCTCGACAATAGTAGTCGTGTCGGGCTGCACGTAATGCATGGTTGGCGTGCGGGCCTTATAAAAGTCTTTGCTGCGCGTCCGGCTCGTCCTCGTCCGGCCGGACTTAGACTTGGATTTTGTCTTGCGGTGCTGCGCTTGCGCGGGCATGCTAGTGCCTAGCCAGCAGGCTAGCAGCACCAGCAGCGTGGGCAGACGAAAGAGAAGCTTAGGGAAAATCAAAAGAAGCCCAAAAATGGCAGCAGTGACCCGGTGCACGGGCCACTGCTGAATGTTGGTAAATAGTACTAACGCTGAAAGTCGCGCAGCCTGCTAGGCAGGCTGCATCTAGCCGGTTCTAGCCTTTCAGCCCAGCCAGATAACGTTCGGCGTCCAGCGCGGCCATGCAACCAGTGCCAGCTGCCGTCACTGCTTGGCGGTAGGTAAAGTCTTGCACATCGCCGCAGGCAAATACGCCATCCACGTTGGTTTTAGAAGTACCTGGTAGCGTCTTAATATAACCCTGCTCGTCGTGGTGCAAGTAGTCCTGAAAAATCTTGGAGTTAGGCTCATGCCCAATAGCCACAAAGAACCCGTCGATAGCAATTTCACGCGTTTCGTGGGGCACTAGGTTTTTCACCCGCACGGCTTCCACCCCATGCTCACCCAGGATTTCATCGGTCGCCGTGTCGAAAAGCACCTCAATCTTGGGGTTTTCCAGCACGCGCTTCTGCATGATTTTCGAGGCGCGCATGGCGTCCTTTCGCACCAGCATGTACACTTTCGAGCACAAGTTTGCGAGGTAAGAAGCTTCTTCAGCAGCCGTGTCGCCGGCACCAACAATGGCTACTTCCTTGCCCCGATAGAAGAACCCGTCGCACACGGCGCAAGCCGATACACCCGAGCCATTCAACCGAGCCTCCGAAGGCAAGCCTAACCACTTGGCCGAAGCACCGGTGGCGATAATCACCGCATCAGCGGTCAACTCAATCGTTTCGTCAATCGTGATTTTGTGCGGAGTCGACGAAAAATCAACCTTCGTCGCAATGCCGTAGCGAATGTCGGTGCCAAAGCGCTCGGCCTGCTTTTTCAGGTCTTCCATCATTTCCGGCCCCATCACCCCATCGGGGTAGCCCGGAAAGTTCTCTACGTCGTTGGTGATAGTCAATTGACCACCGGGCTGCAAGCCCATGTACATTACGGGTTTCAAGCCTGCCCGCGACGCATAAATAGCGGCCGTATACCCAGCCGGACCCGAGCCAATAATCAGGCAATGAATATGTTCTGACATTTCACATTGTGGCGTGAAGTTTTCTCACGCATTAGTAAACAGTTACTTACAAATACTCTCAGCGGCTACCGCTAGTCGCTACATGTATTTGTACCAATCTTCCAACAAAACTCCGTTTTCAAAAATTGTTATCTCATACGGCCATTCACCTGGGAATAGCTGTATGCCCTGGTTTTTATGGTCAATTCTCAAACTCCATTCAAAATCATTATCGGACAAGGGAATTCCTTTGAAAGTTATCTCGCTGCCTGGCAAAACTTTAAAAAGAAATGCTTCGGGCTCTAGTTGAATTTCAATAGGTTCATCTTTTTCCCAGCAGGTAAATGCGATGATAGAGGTAGCCATAAAATCAGCGTTCCTACAGCATAAACAGGAGTATCTGCTACAAAAAACCCCAACCTAACGGTCGGGGTTTTAAGTTAACAAATTTACGAAGAAATTAGCCCAGATATGGCTTCAGCGCCTTCGAGCGCGACGTATGACGCAGACGACGAATGGCTTTTTCTTTAATCTGACGCACCCGCTCGCGGGTCAGGTTAAACTTCTCGCCAATCTCTTCCAGCGTCAAGGCAGCCTCGCCATTCAGCCCGAAGTAGAGCGTAATTACGTCAGCCTCACGCTTGGTCAGGGTCGAGAGCGCACGCTGCACTTCCTTACGCAGCGAGTCGTTCAGCAGGCCCGAATCCGGCGTCTCTTCGTCCTCGTTTTCGAGTACGTCAAGCAGGCGATTTTCTTCACCC
>CAXUKA010000479.1:0-3983 GCA_964251335.1 uncultured Hymenobacter sp. | reverse complement strand
TTCTAGTGCCCCCAGCACGGCGGTTGGGTTTTGGTCGGCAGCGGCCAGCATTTGGGCCACGAAGTCGGGCGCGGCCACTACATCGTTGTTGAGCGTCATCACGCGGTCGGCACCTAGCTCGAGGGCGCGGCGAATACCCATATTCACGCCCGCTGTCCAGAACAGGTTGCCATCGCCGGTCACTACTTCTACCTCGGGGTAATCGCGGGCCAGCGCGGCGGCCGTTTCGTCGGTCGAGCCATCATCGACCACCACAGTTTTAAAATCCTGGGTGGTTTGCTGGCGCAGCGATTCTAAGCACTCGCGGGTATAGCGCCATCGGTTGAAAACGGGGATAACGATGTAGAGCATACGTGATATTCAGAGAGTAAGCAGTATAGCAAAAGTGCAGCTTCAGGCAGCGGGTACGGCTTCCACTACGGGCTTGATAACCAAGCCTGCCAGCTCGGGGGCCGTCGCGGCCGCCTGCTGGTATAGGCTGGCTACCAGCTTAGGTACGGTATACTGCGAGGCAAAGGCTAAACCGGTCCGGCCCATCTGCTCCAGCTCGGCTGGGTGGTCGTAGAGGTGCTCGACGGCCCGCGCCAGCGCCGCCGTGGTAGCTTCCGCCGACTGCACGGGTACCTTGATGCCAGCGGCGGCCGGAATAAAATCGGCCGCTCCGTGGTGGTCGAGCGTGAGAATGGGCAGGCCCAACGCCATGGATTCCAGGTACTGGTTGGCGTAAGTGTCGCGCAGGCTGCACAGCATAAACAAGTCGTGGCTGAGGTAGGCGGCGCGGGTCGTGTCATAAGGCACCCGACCGTGCCAGGTCACACGGTCTTGCAAGCCGGCTTCGGCAATCCAGCCGGGCACGAGGTAACCTATCGGCCCATCGCCCATGATATCAAGGTGAAACTTCACCCGCTTATCGACCTGGCTCAGTGCGGCCAGCACCAGCGGCAGGCCCTTGCGGGGGTACAGCCGGGCCAGCCACAGTATGCGCAGCTCGCGACCAGCCAGGGCTGGGCGGGGCGCATAGGCTTCAGGTATAAAGCTGGTCGGCAGGGCCGCGCTCATGGTCAGCGCCACCTTATGGGCACCCAGCTGGCGGGCCAGCGCGGCGGTATCACTATTGGCCGTCATCACCAGCGCCGCGTGGCGCATCGACTGCTTCACATTAGGGTCGAAGGTGGTGAGCAGACTGCTGATGAAGTTGCGCACCGTCTCGGTCTTAAACCAGTCGGGCAGGTATTGGCGCAGCGACTCGGGGGCCTTCATGCCGCCACCCAGCGGGCCGAGCAGCAGCGGTTTTTTCAGCCGCCACAGCCACGAGGCCATTTGCAGGCTGTTATATGTGACGTGGTGCACAGCCTCAAAATTCACCTGCGCATCGAGCTTTTTGGCTACGCGCCACGCGCGGTACTGCCACACGATATAATGCAGGTATACTCCTATTTGCCAGCGGTAAGCGTAGTCTGCCAGCTTCGGCACCGTCACGTACACCGGGTGAATGCGGGCGGCCACTGGGTCGGCAGCGCGGGCAGCCAGCAGCTTGGTTAGGTTGGCCTGGCCGCGGGGTGTGGTCAGGCACCATACTTCGTGGCCCAGCGCGGCCGACTCCCAGAGCCAGTTGAAGCCGTTGCCCTCCTCGCTGCCGTGGTTGGGGTCGCAAGCGTAAGCGGATAAGAGCAGTTTCATGACGAGAGAATGTTGGCAGGCGCGGGCGTGGGCTGGCTCTGTTTGGGACTTTGTAGGCCCGAGGCCATTGGCTTTTGCCCGGCAAAAAGGCGCCGCACAATAGTCTTGACGCGGCTCAGTAAGAATTCATTGAACCGCCGGTTGTCGCGTTTGCGGTCTTGGGCTACCTGGGCCGGGTGGCGCAACGGAAATGTGAGGTCGCCAGCGGGTACCGCGCCCATCATGTCGCCGCTGTCGTGGGTGTGGGTCGAGCCGTTGCCGAAGCCGATATTGCCCACCAAATTCACGGCCGGCACGATGTAGAGGCCGTGGTGCCGGGCTATGGTGTATTCCCACTGGTAGTCCCATACGTCGGGCGGCTGCGGCAGGTCGAGCACGGCGGCCATCTTGCTCAGTCGGTAGCGCTTTTCGAGCGGGCCAGTGAAGGTTTTATCTAGCTCGCCTGAGGCGGTTACTGCTTTAAAATCAGTGAGATGATAGTCGTAGAGCTGCCAGGCTCGCCGCCAGGTGGCCCAGCCCCAGCTGTTGCGCTGGGTCGAAAAATAATACGAAGGCGCTCCCGGCCCTAGCGGCTGGCTGGCCTCCGAGCCGAAGTTGTTGCCGCCAATGTGCATCACGCGGGCATCGTCTTGGTAGCGGACCAGCAACTCATCGCAAAACCGAAAAAAGCTGGGCGACGGCACGCAGTCGTCTTCCAGGATAATACCGGCTTCCTCGTGCTCAAAAAACCAATTCATAGCCGTGACGGGGGCCAGGCCGCAGTTCAGGTTTTCGGTCTGGAAAAGCGTGAACACATCGCAGGGCCAGTCCACTTCCTCCACCACGGCGCGGGTTTCGGCGCAGCGCACGGCATCGGTGGGGTGGCCAGGGCGCGGGCCGTCGGCAGCCACGTACAGGCGCGTGGGCCGGGCCTGCCGAATGGTGTCGAACACGCGCCGCGTAGTATCGGGGCGGCTGAAAATCATCAGCAAAACCGGGGTGTTCAGGGCTTCAGCGGGCGGCATAGTAGGGTTAGCAAAGGCCATAAGCAGCTCGTTGGATATCGATAAACGGCTCGGTTAAGAATAGGTAGTTGGCAGAAAGCCCAGCATTAGTTACGCAATAGCCAGCTCCGAAGGTTGGGATAGCTCGACATCCTTTTTTACTGGCTCCGGTAGTGCCGATGCTTCGGGCTCGGCAATGGCGGCCAGCATCAGCCCAATCAGGGCGTAGTGGTAGGTCGACCAGTCGTAGGAAGTGCCGAATACCAGCAAGCAGCCAAAGTGAGCAATCAGCATGGCCGTATCGGCCCGCATGGGGCCGCGCTGAAACAGCCGCTGCACCACCCGAATAACGGGCACCAGCACTATCATGATGATGCCGATAATGCCAAAATAAAAGGCCCGGTCGAGGTAAAAATTGTGAAAGTGGTGGCCAGTGTGGTCGGGCCACATGGGCTGGTCGTTGCTGGGGTCGTAGAACTGCATGGGCACCTCAAAGCCTTCGAGGCGCCAGCCCGCAATGGGCCGGTCCTGCACCAGCGGCACATACGATTCGAGCTGCTTCAGGCGCCAGCTACCAGTGCCTTGCTTGTCGGCATTGGCCATGTCCTCCACGTTGGTTTGCATGCGCGTCACCACTTCCGGGTTGTTGAGCACAATCAGAAAAATACCCAACGAGCCCAGAATGGCTGGCACCGCCACCAACCCCATGACTTTCGCAAACGAAAACCGGGCACCAGTAGTCCGCGTCAAAAGCAGCAAGTCGAGCGGCACCGCAATGGCCGTGGCAATCCACACCGAGCGGTGTTGCAGGAAAATGATAAGCGGCAGGCAGAGAAAGAAGCTAAACAGCATCGTAATGCTGTTGTGCGTGAGGTAGCGATTGAGGCAGTACATCGACACCAGCACAAACAAATAGGCCGACGACGACTGAAAGCCCCGCTCGTTTTCGGCAAAGGCCGAGAGGCTAAGCGAGTCGCGGTGAAACACCATCAGGTTGGCCAGCATCACAAACGTCACCACGCCTATTAGTTGGCCCATCGAGGGCATCCCGAAGCGCCGGTGAAACGCGTATACCCCGAACAGAATCAGGTACATGAACATTTTGCTGAACACGTGCGGATAGGCTAGCCAGGAGCCTTGATTGGCATATGATTCCAACATCAGCACTCCGATGTAGGTCAGCACCACCCACATCCACTTCTTTATCAGCGGCTCCATGTAGCGGCCATACAGCACCATGGCCACCACCGACAGCCCAAATAGCGCGTAGGTGTAATTCTTCACCGAACTGTCGATGTAGATCAGCCCGGCCGTCAGGTC
>CAXUKA010000478.1:0-4045 GCA_964251335.1 uncultured Hymenobacter sp. | reverse complement strand
GTGCTGGGGTGAGCATTGATAATCAACGTTTAACTCGTTATGTCGCTAAGCTCACGTCAGCAGCACTTAGCTATTTATCCTGCTATCAATGAGTATCCTGGCCTTCTTGGCAGAGCTGCTGCTGATGGGCACGGCCCAGTCGGCAATCATTTTCCCCATTGGCTGGCTGGCCTTTGCCAGCTATCGCCCGGTACTCAGGCAGCTCATTGTTTTCTCAAATGTGCTGCTGCTGAGTGGGGCTGTATTGTTCCTGCTGATTACGTTGTGCGATTTTCTCATTCAGGTGCGTAGCAGCGATGAATATGAGCAGTATGTGCTGCTGAACAGAATTACCGGGCCTTACTGGTTTGCTTACTGGGGCGCGGTGCTGTGCAAAGGCTGGCTGCCGCAGCTACTATGGTTTAAAAGGCTGCGCCGTAGCATCGGGGCCGGCCTTGCGCTTGCGCCGTTTCTGCTGGTCGACTACTGGCAGCCAGTGGTGTACTCCTCGCTGCACCACGATTATTTGCCCTCTTCGTGGGCCATGCTACGGCCCGATTATAGTGGCCTGGCGGTGGCGAGCGCAGGGTACTGGGTCGTGTTTGCAGCAGGATGGCTGATTTATCGCGCCAGTACTGCTGCCCGCCGCCAGCAGCCCTGAGTCGGCTACTACGCCTTCCCAGCCAGCCTCCTGCCCGAGCGTTATTCCTCATACCCGATGCTGCTGATTAGTAGAAAGGCCTCTTCTTGAGCGTTGGTAACAGATAAGCGCTCAACCAGTGATTTCTTTGCCGGGCCGCGCACTCTTAAATGAAGAACGGGCAAGCTGTCTGTATGCTGGTATCTGCGCTAAAAACCTGGTTCTGCACCCTCTTATTGGCTTTTACTGCCTTTTCGGCGGTAGCCCAAGCCCCGGCCGAGCCGACGTTTACGCTGGCTTGTCGGCCAAACTCGCGGGTGGGCAGTGAGAAACAGCAGTTTTGCGAAATTCGTGACCTGACCATGCCCGCGCCCGTGGGGCAGTCTCTCCTTATCGACGGGGCCAATGGGGGTGCTACCGTGCACGGCTGGGCGGGGACCGACGTGCGCATCAAAGTGCTGGTGCAAAGCGGTGCCCGCACCGCCGCCGAGGCCCAGACGCGGGTGCAAGGCGTGAGCATCGCGGCGGTGGGCAATGCCCTGCGGGCCATCGTGCCCGACGACAAAATAGAGCGCCTAGTGCGCTACGAAGTATTCGTGCCCCGCCAAACGGCGCTTGTTGTCACGTCGGGCAGCGGTAGCATCCGGCTCGATAACTTGCAAGCCCGCATCGAATTTCGCGGCAGCAACGGCAACGCAACACTCAGCAATCTGGGTGGACAGGTTACGGGCAACATCACCAATGGCAATATCTCCTTCACGCTCAGCGGCAATCAGTGGGAGGGCGAGGGCGTCGACGTGAGCACCACCAACGGCAACATTCGGTGGCAGGTGCCGGCCAGCTACTCGGCTCAGGTGCAGTTGAGTACCAGCGCCGGCAGCCTCTTCACCAGTTTGCCCATCACCACCATCGGCGGGCGCAAAGGCGTTATGGCTACCCTTGGCCAGGGCGGCGCGCTGCTGAAAGCCAGCACCGTCAACGGCGACATCGTGTTTAAGCAGGAAGGACAGGCCGCTTCGTCGCGCCCCGCCATCGATAGCCGGGCCAGGGAAATTGACCGCCTGAAAAGAGTGCTTCCCCACGTGCAGCCCGGTGGCCTCGACTCGGTGCTAGCGCAGGCCCGGCGTGTGGCCTACGTGCCGGTGCAGATAGTAATCCTCAGCCGCATGGCTGCTGTGCAGCTGCCGCAACAGCGGCCGGCGGCCGTAGCCTTCTTGCAAGAAGCCACCCAACTGGCTGGCCAGCTGCACGACGTGTCGGAGGCAGGCTGGGTGCTGGGGCAAGTAAGCAAAATACAAGGCAACCTGGCCCACCAGGCTCCGGCGCTCGCCAGCTCCGAGGAGTATGCCCCGCTGCTCCAGGCCCTGAGCGATGCCATGAATACCAGCGCGGCCTTCAAAGCCCCCGTGCCCCCGGAAGCTGACTTTACGCCCTCGCTTCTTGGTGCGAAGCGCCGGCTAAGGGGCCTGGCAGCAGGCCTCGGCGAGGTGCCGGGGCTGGCCGTAGTGCCCAGTGGTCCCCTGGGCCGGTTGGCACTGTCCCAGCTCAGTTTTGGCGACAAGTGGCTCGATACGCTGCTGACTGGCCGCCACAGCTCGCCGCAGGTAGTGCGCCAGCTAGCCGCCCGCCGCAAGCTCCGCGATACCAGCCAGGCCTTTGCCAAGGAGGGCGACTATGCCCAGGCTTATCGCTATTTTCTCCAGTACAGCGCTTACAAAGACAGCCTGACCGCCGAGGCCACCACGCGCCGACTAGCCGCGCTAGAGTACCGCCAAAACCTGCTGAAAAAAGAAGCTCAGATTCAGCGCCTGACCAAGGAGCGGCTGCTGCGCGAGCAAACGGCCCGTCGGCAGCAGCAGTTTGTGGTGGCGCTGGGCGTGTGCGTGGGGCTGCTGGCGCTGTTTTCCTTTATTCTGAGCCGGAATAACCGCGCCAAGCGCCTGGCCAATGCCCAGCTCAACGAGCAAAAAAATGCTTTGCAAGAGGCGCTGGCCGAATTGAAAACAGCGCAAAGCCAGCTCATTCAATCCGAAAAAATGGCGAGCCTGGGCGAGCTGACCGCTGGCATTGCCCACGAAATTCAGAACCCGCTCAACTTCGTCAACAACTTCTCCGAAGTAAGCACCGAGCTACTCGAAGAGCTGCTGGAGCACCGCCAGCAACCCACGCCCGACCCAGCTCTGGAAGATGAGCTGCTGACCGATGTACACCAGAACCTGCTGCGCGTTAACCAGCATGGTCAGCGCGCCTGGGCCATCGTGAAGGGCATGCTGGAGCATGCCCGCACCAGCACCGGCCAGAAAGCACCCACCGACCTCAACGCCCTGGCCGAAGAATATAGCAAGCTCGCCTACCACAGCGCCCGCGCCAAAGACAAAGCCTTCGAGGCCAAGCTACTCCTGCACCTCGACCCGAACCTGGGCCTGGTGCCAGCCGTGCCGCAAGACGTAAGCCGGGTGCTGCTCAACGTGTTCACCAATGCCTTCTACGCGGTGCAGCAAAAGCAGCGAAGCGCTGGCCCCGCCTACCACCCCGAGGTGCAGGTGCGCACCCAGCGCGAGGCCAACCAAATCAAAATTCAGATTCGCGACAACGGCACCGGCATTCCCGAAGCCATCCGTCAAAAGATTTTCCAGCCCTTTTTCACCACCAAGCCCACCGGCGAAGGCACCGGCCTGGGCTTGTCACTGAGCTACGACATCATTACCAAGGGCCACGGTGGCACGTTTGCGCTGGAAAGTAAGGAAGGAGAGTTTACCGAGTTGACGCTGACCTTGCCGGGATAAATTACCAAACCAAAGTTTATGCGGGGTGTCTTTTTAGTACTGCTTCCTTATCTGCATTGCTTACTCGGCAAGCAAGCAAAACTACAGGTAGCTATAGACCCTACGGGTGCCTATAAACTAGTAAGTAAGACAAAGAAAGTAAATGGCGAAGTATATGGTTATTCTGGCGATATTAAAGTAAAGCTTTTAAGTAATGCACGAATAGCAGTTAGCTTTTATGTTGATAAAGGATATCCAAGCTATAATTCTGGGTCATTTGTTGACACACTTTCTTATGATGGTGAGAAAGCTATTTATAAGACCGAATATGATGCATCTTGTAAAATAATTTTTAAGTTCTCAGATAAGGGTGTTATACTTAATGAGCAAACAAACGATTATAATTTTGGCTGCGGGTTTGGCCATGCGATTATCGCGAGTGGTTTTTATAAAAAGTATTCTTCGGCAGCGCCAGTAATTAAAGATTGGTTTAAATAAGTTGATTAAGTAACAAATTAGAAAACAGATATCATTAATACAGTAGTATGGGTTTATACCGAGTGCTGGGGGTGATGTTGGCATTAGCAAGCTTAGCCGCTTGCTCGCAGGAGCCGGGCGGTAAACAGCCCCAATTGGCCAATAAGCTAGCTGGTGAACACAA
>CAXUKA010000477.1:0-4053 GCA_964251335.1 uncultured Hymenobacter sp. | reverse complement strand
CGAGCTGCTGGCGCACTACTGCGCCTACGCCGAGCAGCCCACCTGGCAGCACGAGCTGCGCCAGAGCGCGCGCCTGCATCTGGCCCTTACCGAGCCCGGCCTCGATACCCACGCCGTCTATGCCGCCCTGTGCCTGGTCAGGGACGAGTTGAGCCGCCAACTGCTGGCCAGCCATCCGACTAGTGCTGCCTCGCCCGTAGCGGCGGCCGTCGCGGCGGTGGTCATGCAACGCTATCAGACGGCCTTGCTCAACCAGCGCCCGGCGCGCGAGGCGTTGCGGCGCGAACTCCCCGTGACCGAGTTTGCCGTTGCCTTGCGTCCTACCTGCCGCCCACCGGCAATGAGCTGGCTGCTGGCCGCCTAAGCAAGCAGAATAGGGCAGTGTTAGCAACCTCTCAGGGCCAAGCATAAAGCCGGCGACCACAGCAGCACACAAATGAGGTCGTGCTGGCGTAGCAGCACGTTGACGTGGTCGGGCGTGTCGTCCAGCTCACGGACAATCGCGGCGGCGAGCAAGTGGAACAGTAGGACAAGCGCTCACGGGTAAAGGCAAGGTTCTTTGCGCAGGGCCTCGCCTGCCGCTCCAGCAAGAGTGCACGGATGCGTAAAAATAAGTACCTGTAAATCAGTGATATTTTAGGCTTGTCTACACTTTGTCTACGCCCTGTTTTTAGGAAAGCTCGACAGGTAAACCCGACTATTGCTGTCCTGAACAGGTCGTCTGACCTTCTGCCCCAGCACGAGCTATGCGTACGCTTGGCAGCCGCTCCACCCCTGGAGCGGGCGGCGCGCCGGAGCCAGAGGTGAGCCCTCGGCTCCGGCGTTGCCGGCCCAGGCAAGACCTGCGCGGGTTCTCTTTCTATAGCTTTCCTAATCTTATTATATGCGTCCTTTTTATACCCTAACCTGCGCTGGGCTGGCCCGCCCTACTCGCTACCTAGGTATCCTGCTACTGCTGGCTACCTCCTTCAGCGCCCAGGCCCAGACGGGTGGCGTAGGTATTGGCACCACCACCCCCAATGCCTCGGCTGTACTCGATGTGCAAAGTACCAGTAAGAGCCTGCTGCCCCCGCGCCTGACCGTGACGCAGCGCGATGCCATTGCCAGCCCGGCCACGGGCCTGGTGGTGTACAATACGACCTGAGGCGCTTAAAAAGTAGCAGACTCAGATTGAGGTTCTTAAAGCCCGCGCCGCCACTACCGAAACCCAGGCCGCCCAGGCCACCGCCGCGCTCGAAACTTTCGAAACTCGGCTACGGCGCCTGAAGGCGGCCGGCAGCGGGCAGGCGCAGCGCTAGGCGCCGTTCAGGTGTTGGGGCAGCCCGGTACACTTATGCTTATTCCTTATCCTGATAAAAATACTTCTTTTCCTTACCCTGCGGGTGCCCGCCCTTTCCTGCCTGCGCTAGCCACCTTAGACCATGGGCAGCGACATGGCCTGTCCGGTGAGTTCGTTATCTGCAACCCGTGCTGACCTCTGTAACACGCATACTAATCTGGTAACCAAGGCCAGTATTGCAAGCATGCTGATGCCTGACTTTCTCTGCGCAAGTCGGGCGGCTGTAGCTAAACGTGCCTGTGCTGTCTTGTAGCATATAGTAAGATACTCCTGTGCCAGGAAATATTTCTAGTGTCCCTACCCGTCTTGACTTGCCCTATTGCTTATGAAAAATTCTACCCTGTTGTTCGCGGCCTTGCTGGCCGCGCCCGCCGCCCTGGCCCAAACCGCCGGCTCGGTGGGCATCGGCACAACCAGCCCCGATGCCAAAGCTGCCCTTGATGTATCGGCCACCGACAAGGGCGTGCTGGTGCCGCGCCTAACCCAGGCTCAGCGCATCGGCATTGCCGCGCCCGTGCCCGCGGGCCTGCTGGTGTACCAGACCGATGGCACGCCTGGCTTCTGGTACTACGAAGCCACCGCCGGCTGGACCTTCCTGAACGGTGGCGACAACCTCGGCAACCACACCGCCACCCAAACCCTCAACCTGAACACGCAGCGCCTGCTGGGGAACCTGACTCCCCAGGGCATCTCCTTAGGCGACTCGACCGCTCAGGTCGAGCTGACCGCCAGCGTGGGCACGCAGAGCGCCGCGCTCATCACCCGCAGCAGGTTCGGTAGCCCCTACTCGCGCGCCATCCTCTCGGGCTACGGCAAGCTGCCCGATGGCACCAGCACGGCCAACGACTTTGGCATCTGGGCCACGGCCTACCGCGGCAGCGGGTGGGCCGGCTTTTTCTCGGCGGGCAATACCACCACCACGCCCCTGCGCTGGGTGGGCATCTGCCAGAACCCGGGCTACAACAACACCGGCTCGGCCATCCGCATCGTCGACGGCACCCAGGGCGCGGGCAAGGTGCTGACCTCGGACGGCATCGGCTACGGCAAGTGGCAGCCAGTGCCCGCTCCCACGTCGGCCGGGGGCAACTTCAATCTGGGCCCGTACTACCTGGTAGGCAACGGCGGCAGCACGGGCATCGCCATTAACAGCGCGGGCCAGGTGGGCATCAATACCACCACACCCTACTCGCAGCTGGCCAATACGGCCACTAATATCATCGGTAGCGACGGTGCCGGCGGCAACCCCGGCTCGCTGACTTGGGCGGCCAACCAAGCCGGCTACGCGGGCATGTTCTACAACGCCGGTACGGCGGGTAACTCGAACGGCCTGGCTGTGAAGGTGGCCACTACCGGCGCCGCCGCCCTCGACGTAAGCCAGGGGGCCACCCAGGACGCGGTGGGCGCCACGCTGCTGCGGGTGCTGGGCAACGGCAACGTAGGCATCGGCACCGCCGCCCCGGCGGCCCAACTCACGGTACAGCCGGCCAGCAACGACGAGGTGGGCCTGCGCGTCACCAACGGCGTGGCCGACGGCACGGCCGTGAGCGGCAACATCGTGCTGCAAACCCTGACCGGCAGCAACAGCGGCTTTTCCTTCCTGGGCTTCAACGGGGCCAACAGCAACAGCAGCGAAGTGCGCTACGGCACCAGCAAGAACCGCTGGCGGCTGGGCGTGGACCAGCGCAGCAGCGATGAATTCTTTCTGGATACCTACGGCACCAGCGGCACCTCGGTGCTGCGGGTTTCCACGGCCGGCAACGTGGGCCTGGGCCTGGCCCCCAGCAGCACCTACAAGCTTGACGTGAGCGGCCAGGTGCGGGCCAACGGCGTGGTGCTCACCTCCGATGCCCGCTTCAAGCAAAACGTGCGCCCGCTGGCCAGCGCCCTGGCCTCGGTGCTGGCCCTGCGCGGGGTACGCTACGAGTGGAACGCGCTGGGCATCCAGCACGGCGGCACGGCCGGCGCCCCCCAGGTGGGCGTACTGGCCCAGGAGGTCGAAAAAATCTATCCCGAACTGGTGAGCACCGATAAGGAGGGCTACAAGGCTGTCAACTACGCCCAACTCACCCCCGTGCTCCTCGAAGCTATCAAGGAGCTCGCGGCTCAGAACGAAGCCCTCAAGATTGAGGCCGCCGAGGCTACCTCCCGCGCTAGCTCGGCTGAAGCCAAAGCTGCCCAGGCCACTGCCACCCTAGAAACCTTCGAGGCCCGGCTACGGCGGCTGGAGGCTGGCAGCCCCCAGGCCCAGCGCTAATAGGTGTTGACGCAGCGCCGGGGCTGCTCGCTTGCCCCGGCGCTACTTTCAGGTTTTAATCTTATGAAACAATATATTACCCTAGCTTTGCTGCTGCCCGCCCTGGCCGCCACCGCCCAGGCCACGCTCACCAACGATGGCGGCACGCTCACGGTGACGAGCGGGGCCACGCTCTACGTGGCCGGCGCGGTGCAAAACAACGCCGCTGGCACGCTCTCCAACGCCGGTACCGTGCAGCTCACCGGCGACCTAAGCAACGCTGGCACCCTGGCTTCGCCCGGTACGCTGCGCTTCGCGGGTGCCGCCAACCAGACGCTCACGCCCGGTGCGGCCACTGTGGGCACCCTCGTGGTGGCTAACACCGGCGCAGTGGGCCAGCGTACCCTGGCCCTGCCCGCCGACCTGACCGTGAGCACCACCCTGCTGCTGCAAAGCGGGCTGCTGCGCACCGCCCCCGCCG
>CAXUKA010000476.1:0-4068 GCA_964251335.1 uncultured Hymenobacter sp. | reverse complement strand
TGACCCGCGTGGCTGGCATCCCAATGGTGTGGCCCGCTGCCCTGCTCAATATTCTCGACCAAGACCACGTCGCCATCACCGGCGAGGGCACCGTGGATGGCCAGGGCAAGCCCTTCTGGGACAGCTACTGGGCTTTGCGCAAGGAATACGAGCGCAAAGGTCTGCGCTGGATAGTCGATTACGATGCCAAGCGCCCGCGCTTGCTGGTAATGGCCAATTCCAGCAACGTGACAATTAAAGGCGTAACGCTCCAGCGCTCCGGCTTCTGGACGGTCCACATATTGTATTCTAAAAACGTGACGGTGGACGGTATTACCGTGCGCAACAACGTAGGCGACCACGGCCCCAGCACCGACGGCATCGACGTTGATTCGAGTAGCTACGTGCTGGTGCAAAACGCAGATATTGATTGCAATGATGATAACTTCTGCCTGAAATCGGGCCGCGATGCCGACGGCCTGCGCGTGAACCGGCCCACCGAATACATCGTCATCCAAAACTGCGTGGCTGGGGCTGGTGGTGGCCTTTTCACCTGCGGCTCCGAAACGTCGGGCGGCATCCGGCACGTCATTGACCGCAACCTCAAGGCCAAGGGCACGAAGGTGGGCATCCACATCAAGTCGGCCCTCACGCGGGGCGGCACCGTGGAGGATATCAACGTTGATAATATCGAGATGAGTGATGTGGGTACCGCCATCTTGCTCAATATGAACTGGAACCCCGCCTACAGCTACTCCACGCTACCCGAAGGCTATACCGAAGCCACGATGCCCGCCTACTGGAAAGCCATGCTGACCAAAGTGGACCCCTCAGCCGGCCTGCCGCACTTCCGCGATGTTGTCATAAGCAACGTGCGGGTGCAAAATGCCAAAACCGCCATTTCAGCCGAAGGCCAGCCCAATTCGCTGCTCGAAAACATGACTCTCGCCAACGTAACGATGACGGCAGCCACCGCCGGCAGCCTCAGCTACGCCAAGGATTGGAGTATCAAAAACGTCAATATCACGGCTCAGGACAACAAACCGATAGCCGTCCAGAATAGCTCAAAAATCAACCTTTGAGTCACCAATACTGAAAAGTGGATAAATACGAAGAAGCCGTTCCCAATGGGAGCGGCCTCTTTTTTTGTGTGGCAGTAGCTTGGACTTTGTAGTCCGAGCGCTCGCGGAGCGAGCATCTGCGCAAGAAATATCCTGTAAACAGCTATAACTGGTTAAAAATCAATTTGATGTAGATGCTCGCTCCGCGAGCGCTTGAACTACAAAGTCCAAACTACTGTCAATACACTAGCACCACCAAACTACGCGCCCCATGTGCTCCAATTACTAGCGACTGCTCAATATCAGCCGTTTTAGAAGGGCCAGCGATAAACACACCATAGCCGCCCGGTCCATCGGGTAATTGTGCGTAGGCTTGGTGCATAGTAGCCACGAGGCGGCGCTGGTCGAGCACCAGCGCTAAGTGCTGGGTCACGGTGGGCAGGGCTCGGTGCAGCATATTAGCTTCCGGCAGCCATACGGCTCCATTCTCAGCTACGCCGATTTCGCCAGGCAGCACGGCTAGGTCCACATCGGCCAGCACTTCGGTCGGCGTACTGGCATCGATGTGCAGCGAGGGCGTGAAGAGGGAAGAGGCAATAAGTTGAGCCTTCGGAAAAAGCTCCTGCACAGTGCTTTTTAAAGCATCTAGCGATGCC
The DNA here is from genome assembly GCA_964251335.1 of uncultured Hymenobacter sp. Lineage (GTDB taxonomy): Bacteria > Bacteroidota > Bacteroidia > Cytophagales > Hymenobacteraceae > Hymenobacter. Next base: position 2,372 of record CAXUKA010000476.1, on the reverse strand, counting down.
AGTCTCACCACTTCACCACCAATGCTAGCCAGCACCGTGCTGAAGCGCTCCAGCGAGTCGTCGCCCCAAAAATTGGGCACGGTGGGCAACGCGGTTTCGGCAGGTTTGTTGGTGCGGGTGGCGGCTAGGATACGTTCGCGGGCGCTGCTCATGCGTCAGTTTGGGGTTGATTTTGGGCGAACCACTCGCGGAAGCTTTGCTTAGGCGGCTCGGGTAGTTCGCGGGCGATGGCCCAGGCATTCACGGTTTTATTGTGGGTGAGGCCGTGGGGGAGGAGGCGCAAGGCCTTACGACCAAACATGCCGCTGAATTTGAAGGCCGTAGGGCTGGCCAGCAGGCTGCCCATAAATTTCAAGCCTATTTTTTTGGCGGTGGGCAAGTGGTTAGCCTCTGACACAATCTGCCGCCATTTATAGAGCTGCGTGTGAATGTCGATTTTCACCGGGCACACGTCGGAACACGAGCCGCAGAGCGTGCTGGCAAAAGGCAGCGTGCTGTGCTTTTTGAGGTCGATATTAGGCGAAAGGATGGAGCCAATCGGTCCCGGCACTGTGAAATCGTAGCTGTGGCCGCCGCTGCGCCGGTATACCGGGCAGGTATTCATGCACGCCCCGCAACGAATACACTTGAGCGATGCCCGAAAATCGGGTCGGCCCAACTGCTTGGTGCGGCCATTATCGACGATGATAATGTGCATCTCGCGCCCTTCCAGCGGCTTGGTATAGTGCGAAGTGTAGGTCGTAACCGGCTGCCCCGTGGCGCTCCGCGCCAGCAAGCGCGTAAACACGCCCAAGTCGCTTAGGCGCGGAATCAGCTTCTCAATACCCATACTGGCCACGTGCACCGGGGCCAGACTCACGCCCAAATCGGCGTTGCCCTCATTGGTGCACACTACCACCGAGCCAGTTTCGGCAATGGCAAAGTTGACGCCCGTGAGAGCTACTTCGCCAGCCAAAAACTTGGCCCGCAAGTGCTGCCGGGCGGCCTCAGCGAGCTGCTGCGGGTCGGTAAGGCCCTTGGCGGTGCCTAGGTGCTGGTGGAAAGTATCGCCGACATCTTCCTTCTTTAAGTGAATGGCGGGCAGCACGATATGGCTAGGTGGCTCGTCGCGCATTTGAATAATACGCTCGCCCAGGTCAGTGTCAATCACCTCAATTCCCTGCTCGATGAGGTAAGGATTGAGGTGGCATTCTTCCGTCAGCATCGACTTACTTTTGACTACGCGGGTAGCGCCGCGCTGCCGGATAATATCGAGCACGATGGCATTGTGCTCGGCGGCATCGCTGGCCCAATGTACGCGCACGCCGTTGGCCTGCGCGGCGGCCTCAAATTTTTCGAGGTAGTAATCTAGCCGGCTGAGTGTGTGGTCTTTAATAGCCGAGGCCAGGTTGCGCAACTCCTGAAACTCGGGCACGGCGTACACGGCCTTGTCGCGCTTCTGACGCACAAACCACAGGGTTTCGTCGTGCCAGCTGGTGCGGTCGTGGTCGAGCACAAAGGCTTCGGCCCGACTGGCGTGGGTTAAGTAGCTCATGATTAAGGCGTGATGCCATTAAGAATTTCGACCGCGTGCATCACCCGCATGGGCAGCTGCTGGCGGCGCACGATGCCTTGCAGGTGCATCAGGCACGACATGTCGCCGCCCGTGAGCACTTGCGTACCATTACGCAGATGGTCCTGTACGCGGTCGTGGCCCATGCGGCCCGAAATAGCCGCCTCGCTCACGCAAAACGTGCCCCCGAAGCCGCAGCACTCATCGTTGCGGTCGAGCTCCGTCAGCTCGATGCCATCTAGACCTGCCAGTAAGCGGCGCAATTGGCCATCGCGCACGGGCGTCATTTCCGACTCGTTGGCCTGGTGCAGGCCGCGCTGGCCGTGGCAGCTCAGGTGCAAGCCTACTTTGTGAGGGAAAGCGCCAGGTAATTCTTTGACCTCTAAGACATTCGTGATAAAGTCAATCAGGTCAATCGTAGTGGCGCGCACATGCTGCACTTCGGCGGTTTGCTCCAGCTTATCAAAGTGCTTTTGCACGTGGTACACGCAACTGCCCGAGGGCACAATGGTGTAGTCGTAGCTGTGGAAAGTATCCACAAAATGCCGGTAAATAGGCAAGGCCTCGCGCTCGCAGCCGCTGTTGGCCAGGGGCTGGCCGCAGCAGGTTTGGGCCGCAGGAAAGGCCGCTTTTACCCCTAGCTTTTCGAGCAGCTGGAAGGTGGCAATGCCGACTTGCGGATAAAACTGGTCGACATAGCACGGTACGAATAGGGCAACTTTCATACGAGAATTATTCGGCCCAGACGCGTTGACCCCACCCCCGGCCCCTCCCCTTCGGGAGAGGGGAGCCTGACGACTGGTTACAAACTGGTTATGCC
>CAXUKA010000475.1:0-4088 GCA_964251335.1 uncultured Hymenobacter sp. | reverse complement strand
ACAACCGATTTTTAACAACGACTACTACTTATGCACGCACCCGTACTGCACCGCCGTCTGGCCCTTATCGACATGGGTACCAATACCTTCCACCTGCTGATTGTGGAAGACCGGCCCGGCCAGTCGCCGCACATTCTGGTACGCACCAAAGTAGGCGTGCGCCTCGGCGAAGGTGGCATCAGCAAGGGCGAAATTGCGCCCGCGCCTTACGCCCGCGCCCTCCAAACGGTGCGTGGCTTCAAGGAAGAAATCGAATTGCACCAGGTAACGGAGGTGCGCGCCACGGCCACCAGCGCCATGCGCGTCTCGCGCAACGGCCCCGATTTGGTGCGCGATATTCTGGAAACTACTGGCATCCAAGTCGAAGTAATTGCTGGTAATCGTGAAGCCGAATTGATTGCCAAAGGCATCCGCCAAGCCGTAGAACTGGGGCCAGAGAAGCACCTGCTCATGGATATTGGCGGTGGCTCGGTCGAGTTCATCATTGCCAACGAGGACACAATTTTCTGGAAGCAAAGCTTTGAAATAGGTGCCCAACGGCTGCTGGATAAGTTTTTCACCGAGCTCAACGGCGCTTTCCCCCGCGAAAGCCTGCAAGCCGAGCTGGAATATCTAGCCGAGAAGCTGGCCCCGCTCACGGCCGCCGTGGCCGCGCACCAGCCGCTGGCCGGGCTAGTAGGCAGCAGCGGCAGCTTTGACACGCTGGCCGACCTTACGGTGGGCCGCGTGCGCCGCGAGGCCGAGTTGCCGCCCAGCACCTGGCTGTCGGTGAGCGATTTTGAGGGACATTTTGCGAAGCTGCTCACGCTCAATCACGATGAGCGTGTGGCGCTGCCGGGCATGTTTCCGATGCGGGCCGATATGCTGGTAGTGGCCAGCGTGATTATCGAGTATGTACTGAAAACCTATGGGTTGACGCGCATTACGACTTCGGCTTTTGCGTTGAAGGAAGGGTTGCTGGCTGAGTTACTAGGCAAATAATTATTCAGCCGTAGCGCGAACTTTCCAGTTCGCGGACGAGCGTAGCGAGTAGTACGTAAGCAAACGTCTGCTAACGCAGATGCTCGCTGCGCTCGCCCGCGAACTGGAAAGTTCGCGCTACGGCTGAACATCCGCCTTTCGGCTCGCCAACCCTACCCTATCGCCGGCCACTTTGTGGATGAAGGCCAGTTTCTGCTGCACATCGGGGCTAATAATAAAAGGGTACGGGTCGGGCTGGCCCATGCTGCGATTTAGGCTGTTCATGGCGAAAGTGAGCGGCAGCCACATAGCCATAATCTGCCCGAAATCAGCTAGTTGATACGGGTCCTGGATGGCGGCGTGCAGGCCTTGGTCGAGGCGGGCATCGAGGGGCTCTAGGCGCAGGCCGAAGGCGTAGGCGGTTTGCAGCGTGTCGAGGATGTGGAGGTAGTGCGCCCAGGTTTCGGCCCAGTCTTCCCAGGGGTGGCTGGTGGCGTAGGAACTGATGTAGTGCTGCTGCCAGTCGGGCGGCGCGCCCTGGGCGTAGTGCTTTTTGAGGGCCTCGCCGTAGTCCTGGCGGTCGTCGCCGAATACTTTTCGAAACTCCGCCAAATGAGGCGAATTGTCGATAAGGCGGTCCCAGTAGTAATGGCCGACTTCGTGGCGGAAGTGGCCCAGCAGCGTGCGGTACAGCTCGTGCATGGCCTGCCGAGCCTGCTCGCGCTCGATGGCATCGGCCTCGGCTATATTAATGGTGATTAAGCCATTATCATGGCCCGTCATCACACGATGCTCGGGACTTTCGTCGGCTTTAAAATCGAATTGCAGGCCTTCTTCGGGGTACACGCGCTTGCTTACCACGGGCAGGTGCAGGCACAAGAGGCTGTATACGAGGCGGTGTTTGGCTACTTCCAGCGCCTGCCAGCGCTCCAGAAAGCCGGGCTGACTGAGGTCTGGAATAGTGCGGTTGAGGTCGCAGGCCAGGCAGAAGGGCGTGGCGCTATCGGTAGGCACCAGCCAGTTGCAGGCGTTGTGCTGGTGGTTTTGGCAGTAGGTGTAGGTGCCGCCAGCGGGCTCGTTATAAATATGATAGGTGCGGCCATCGGGCTCGGCTACCAGTGGCCGCAGCTGAAGCTGGGTAGCCTCGAAGCCTAGCGGGTAGTGGCATTTTTCGCACTGGCTGTTTTCAAAATACAGAACTTGCCCGCAGTGGGTGCAGCTAAAAAGTTTCACGCAAAATCGGAATGGATAATGCGGCTATGAACGGACACTCGCCGACGAAGTTGGGGTATTGCGCTTTCGGAGTTGCACTCTGCAACGTTGTTCAGCCAAGGCTTGCCCAGCGTTGCGAACGTTGGGGAGTATAACTCCCCCGCCTACTGCTTTCGGAGTATAACTCCGAAAGAGCCCAGGGCCCAGGGAGCCCAGGCGCATTTCGGCAAAGACCTATCGCTTTGAGAGGCATTCCGTAATCAAATGCCCTTAATTTGAAATTTTCGGTTGTTTATTTAACCCCTATTACCCGGTTTTTGCAGCTTAGCTCGCCAGCAACCTAGCAAAATTTATCCCGCCCGTTTTTATGCCGACCAATCCGCTTCTGAGTTCTTACCAAGACCAGCCCCAGGTGTGGGACGAGATGTTTCGGGCCGGCGAAGTGCGGCCCGAGTACCAGGCCTTTGTGGCGGCCCTCGAAAATCTGGCCGGCACCGAAATGACCCGCAAAGACGAACTAGCCAAGAAACTCTTTATGAGCCAAGGCATTACGTTCACGGTGTACAGCAGCGGCGAGGGCATTGAGAAGATATTCCCGTTTGATGTTATTCCGCGCATCATTTCCAATAGCGAGTGGCTGCGGATTGAGGCGGGCATCAAGCAGCGGCTGAAGGCATTGAATATCTTTCTGAAAGATATTTACCACCAGCAGTTTATCATCAAGGATGGCGTGGTACCGGCGGCGCTGGTGTACTCGTGCCCACAGTTTTTGCGCGAGATGATGAACGTGGCCGTGCCGCACGATGTGTACACGCACATTGCGGGCGTGGACCTGATTCGAGACCACGATGGCGAGTTTTACGTGCTCGAAGATAACCTACGCACGCCCTCTGGCGTGTCGTACATGCTCGAAAACCGAAGCATTACCTACCGCATTTTCCCCGACCTGCTGCCTAAGAGCAACGTACTGCCGGTCAAAGACTACCCCGATTTGCTGTACCGCAATTTGCAGGCGCTGGCCAGCCGTCAAACCAGCGACCCGACGGTGGTGCTGCTCTCGCCGGGCATCTACAATTCGGCCTATTTTGAGCATAGCACGCTGGCGCGCCTCATGGGTATTCAGCTGGTAGAGGGGCGCGACCTCATCGTGCACAACCACTTTGTGTACATGAAAACCACGAAGGGGCTTGAAAAAGTGGACGTTATCTACCGCCGCGTCGACGATGAGTTTCTTGACCCGTTGGCTTTCCGGCCCGATAGCGCGCTCGGCGTGCCGGGCCTCTACTGGGCTTTCCGCAAGGGCAACGTGGCCATCGTGAACGCGCCCGGCAACGGCGTGGCCGACGACAAAGCCGTGTACTGCTACGTGCCCGACATGATACGCTACTACCTCAACGAGGAGCCGATTCTGAAAAACGTGCCCACCTACCAGCTCGAAAACGCCGAGCACCGCGAGCTGGTTTTCAGCCAGATGGAGAAGATGGTCATCAAGCGCACCAACGAATCGGGCGGCTACGGTATGCTCATCGGCAGCGCCGCCACCGAGCAGGAAATGGCCGATTTCCGCGAGGCCATCACCGCCGACCCACGCAGCTTTATCGCGCAGCCAATTATCAGCTTGTCGTCCACGCCTTGCTATATTGATGGCAAGTTGCAGCCACGCCGCATAGACTTGCGGCCGTTTGCCTTGTGCGGGCCGAATGGGATTGATATTGTGCCGGGCGGGCTCACGCGGGTGGCTTTGAGGGAAGGGTCGTTGATTGTAAATTCTTCGCAAGGGGGGGGCAGCAAAGACACTTGGGTTTTAGGTAATTAAGCCTTGGCGGGGAACCTCACCCCCCAGCCCCCTCTCCAAAAAAGAGGGGGAGCCGACCGCCTTCTTTTGAATATTTTAGGAAAAATCACTACCAGTATCG
>CAXUKA010000474.1:0-4133 GCA_964251335.1 uncultured Hymenobacter sp. | reverse complement strand
AGCCAGAGTGGCCCTGGGGAAGAGCGGTGCGCCGAGCACATACTAGTTCACGACCGGGCCCACGGGGTAGAAGCCGAGGGCCGAGAACACGTAGTAGGCCGAAGTCCGGCCGTTGTTCTTATTGCCGCAATGGTCATCGGTGGTGGATAGGCAGAGTCGGTGCATAGGATTTGTGTTCAGTTGGTTCTGAGCATGGGACGCACGCAATTTCAGGCACTTGATTAACTAACATATACCTGAGTTCACTTACTGGGCTGAACCCATTTTCCGTCGGCCAGCCGGCCGCGCATGAACTCCGCTTCCGGTACCGCCCCCGAAACGGGCAGAACAGGTAGGTGGCACAGGTTCCAATGGCCCTTATTGGTGTGGGCAAAGCCGTAAATCACGGAGTCCGCGTAGTCATATCCGGCCCCGGTGCCAAACTCGGTAATGGGACTTAGCTGCACCAGTGCATTAGGTAGCGAGCTGCCAGGAAATACGAGTCCCGCCCACGCCCCGCGCCAACTCTTGGGGGCTGCGTAGCCGATATCCTTCGGGTCGGTGAGCGGCCCGGTCCCCATCAGTGGGTTGGCGTAGCGCAACGGGCTATTCGGTGCTGGATTTCGACCGGAGTGGCTCGCCCAGGCAGACGCGTCTGCCCGGAAGCTGACCAAAACGCCCAGTGCCAGCAGCAGGCCGCATGTTAGCTTTAGCATGAAATGAGTAGATAGCAGCGTTAGCGGTTGTGAAAAACTAGCTGGCTGCTAGCAGCCAGCTAGGTCTGGCTAGTTTCTCAAGAGGGCCCCCACGCTGCCGCGGCTAGCGGCCGGCGCTTTCTTCGAGAGCTGCAGCTGGTAGCTGAAAGAGGTGGGTTTGGCGTACACCATGTAGGGCTCTAGCGGCCGAGGGCCGCAGCTGTTGGAGCCTACTCCTAAGGTTTTGTGGCTGAGGCAGAACACAGTGCCTTTACTGACAGGCAAGTCAATCTTGTACTCCACCGGGTCCAGTTCCTCGTCGGTGTAGGGCAGGGCCGATACTTGCATCAGGGCCGTGTCGGCGCGGACGGTGAGCCCTACCCCCTTCACCGAAGTCAGGTTGGCCCAGCGCACGTCTTCGTGGTTGCCGCACTCCATGGGCTTCTCATAGGGGGTAAGCTGTTGGCTAACGCTGCTGGCGTAATGTCCCACGTCGAAGCCGCTCTTGCGGTCGGCATAGTTTTCCATCGGCCCCCGACCTAGGTAGTCGAATTGGTTGAAGTCTTTGGCCAACTGCATTCGCACGCCGATACGGGCCAGTATCAAGTTAGAGTCGCTGAACGTTACGTTGTTGGCCACGTTGATGAGGCCGGTCCCGTCGATGGTGTACACCACCTGGTGATGCACCACGAATCCCTGCTGGCCAGTGCCCGTCAAGTTGGCTTTGATTTCGACCGCGCTGGGCGAAAGCTGCCGGCTGCTCACGTTGTCGGTGACCCAGGTGAGGTTCTTCAGGCCGTTTTTCTCCCACCCTTCATAGGCCCAGATATCGTCTTTCTGGTGCGGCGCGCGCCACAAGTGCAGCATGGGCCCGCCGTTGGCCTGGAGCAGGTTTTCGCCGCCTTTCTCAAGCTGCGCAAACGTCCCTTTAGCTTTATTGAAGTCGCAAGCGAAGTCCGGACCGCTGACCTTGATGTTGTCCTTAAAGTCGGTGAGCGTGAGGGGGGCTGCCGGCGCTGGGGCGGGGGCGGCTGGCACCGCCACCGGCAGTTCAAACTGCTGCTCAGCCACTTCGTAGCCCTTTTTGGCCCACCGCTGGTCGGTGGCCAGGGCAAACGACACCCGCACGAAATACTCGGCGCCGGGCTTGGCCTTTACTTGGTACGGGATGGTGAGGCTCTTTTCCTGGCCGGGACTGATGGCCCCCACGGCCAGCGGCCCGGAGGCGATGGCCGACCCGTCCTCGCTCAACTCCCACTTGGCTGTCAGCCCCGTTAAGTTGGAAAATTGGTAGCGGTTCTTAATGGTTACTACCCCATTCTTCGCGTCCTTCGGGCGAATGGTAATCCACTGGTAGGCGTGCTTCAGCTCGGGGTAGTGCGGCTTGAGCGAGCGGTCGGAAAAGACTACTCCTTTGTGAATGAAGTAGTGGTCGTTAGGGTACTCGCCAAAGCCCCCACCGAAGGCCGTTATCGGGTGCTGGGGGTTGCGGTTGTTGTAGATGCCCTGGTCCTGCCACTCCCAGATGGCCCCGCCCAGCAGCGCTGGGTACTTGTCAAACAGGTCGTTGTATACATCCACCGAGCCCATCGAGTTGAACATGGCGTGTGCGTACTCGCACAAGTAAAACGGCTTGGTGAGGCTGTTGGCGTTAGCGTTTTTTTCCACTTCAGCCGGGCCGGTATACATGCGACTGTCGATATCGGCCGGGTTCTTACTCCCAATGCCGAAGCCTTCGTAGTGCGCGGGCCGGCTGGGGTCTATGGCTTTCACCGCGGCCAGGGCTGCCCGGAAATTGGTACCGCCCTCCCCGTTCTCGTTGCCCAGCGACCAGATAACTACCGACGGGTGGTTTTTAAAGTTCTCCACGTTGGCCACGTTGCGGTCGACGATAGCGGCTTTGAAAGTGGGTTCCTCGTTGAATTGGTTCTGACGTTCGTGGCACTCCACATTCGCTTCGGCCACTAAATAAATGCCATACTCATCGCATAGCTCGTACCAGCGGGGGTCGTCGGAGTAATGGCAGGTACGCACGTGGTTGCAGTTAGCTTGCTTGATGAGCACGAGGTCCTTAATCATCTGGGCCTCCGTCACGGCGTGGCCATCGTCGGGCCAGTTTTCGTGCCGGTTTACGCCTTTAAGCTTAACTGGCACCCCGTTCACAGTAAATAGCCGGCCCTTCACCTCCAGCTCGCGGAAGCCGGTGCGCGACGAGAGAGTTTCCACCGTCGTTGGGCCTTCCTGCAAGGCTAGTACCGTGGTGTAAAGCCTAGGGGTTTCGGCCGTCCATTTCTGGGGGTTGCGCACCGGAAAACGCAGCGTCACAGTAGCTTCCTGTCCTGGCTTCAGCGCTGGCACGGCCGCCTGGCCCCCGGTGCCGGCTACCGCCGCGCTGCCGTCGTACAGCGTAACCCGCAGCTCACGTGCCTTTATAGAGGTAGCGCCGTAGTTTTTCACCTTGGCCGTCACCAGCACCTGCGCATCGCGGAATTGCGGGTCAAGGTCGGTTTTGATGAAATAGTCGCGCACGTGCTCCTGCGGGGCGCTCCAGAGCGTCACGTTGCGGAAAATGCCGCTCAGGCGCCACATGTCCTGATTTTCGAGGTAGCTGCCGCTGGTGAAGCGGTATACTTCTACCGCCAGCGTATTGGCACCAGGCTTCACATACTTGGTTAGGTCAAACTCGGCGGCGTTGCGGCTATTCACGCTGTAACCCACCTTGCGGCCGTTCACCCACACGAAGAAACCGGCATCTACCCCGTCGAAGGTGATGAAGGTGCGGCGCCCATGCCACGCCGCTGGCACGGTGAAATCACGGCGGTAGCTGCCCACCGGGTTGCGCTCTTTGAAATTGGTGTACTTCTCTGAGGGCGTTCCCATGACCCTAGGGAAGTCGTTTTTGAAAATGTAGGTGAAGTTGCTATAATTAGGCGTGCCGTAGCCCTCCACCTGAAAGTTGGACGGCACCTTGATGTCCTTCCAGCCCGACACATCATACGCGGGCTTGTAGAAGTCTACCGGCCGCTTCTGCGGCCAGTCCACCCAGTGAAATTTCCACATCCCGTTTAGGCTGCGACTGAACGACGAGGCGCGGCGGTTGGCCGCCAGGGCTTCCGACAAGGACCCGTAGGGCATGAGCGTCGCGTGGCTAGGCTCCTTATTGAGGCCGAGGCACTCGGGATTTTCAATTTCCTTGGGCACGGTGGCCGTGTCCGTTTTGGAAAGAAATTGGGCATCGGACGCCTGCTGCCCCCAGCCCGGCGTGGTGCCAAGTGCCAGCGCCGATGCTAGCCGGAGCTTGGTAATGAGGTTTCTAAACAAAGTATAGTTCATGCTGTGTGTGGAAAATCCGTGTAGGTTCTCTTTCCTGCGTCGTGCGGGCGGGTCGCCTCACTTGCTTACGCCTTAGAGGGGGTAGGATAAATTAAGCGCTATGTTTGGGAGCTAGTTTTTTAGCTA
>CAXUKA010000473.1:0-4318 GCA_964251335.1 uncultured Hymenobacter sp. | reverse complement strand
AGCTGGCGGTGGACGTGGCCGAGGTGCGCCGGGCCGCTGCCCAGAAGCAGGCGCAACAAGAGTTAGATATTGAGAAGCAGCGCAACGAACTTATTAAAAATGAGTGGGAACGCCGGGCCGCTGAGCTACGCACGGCCGCGGCCAGTGAGAACCTCAAAATCCTCGATACTGACCGCAACGCGGCCGAGAAGCGCCGGCTGGTGCAGGAAAAGCTTCAGCAGGACTTAGTGCAGCTGGAGCGGCAGCGCGTGCAGCAACAGCAGGAAATGGCCGAGCGCATTGCCCAAATCGACGACAGCATTGCCCTGCAACGCATTAGCCGTCGTCGGCAGCAGTCGGTCGATTGGAGCTTGGAGCGCAAAGCGGCTGATGAGGACGAACTGGCGACCCGCAAAGCAACCCTCGACCGGCAGTATGGGGAGGAGCTGTTTCAGCAGGGACTCACCAATGAGCAAAAGCTGGCGATTTCGCGCCAGTACCTGGCCGATAAGGAGGCGCTGGAAAACGAATTTGCCGACCGGGCGCAGGAGCGCGACAAGGCGGGCATCACGGCCGGGCTGGAGATGTCGGCCACGGCTATTCAAACCATCGCCGACTTTCAGAAGATTGCCAGTGATAAGGAGCTGGCCAAACTGGATAAGGATAAGAAGGCGCGCCTTGCCAAGCTAGACGCTGAGTATAAGGCCGCTTCGTCAGTCAGCAGCGCCCGGGCCGATAGTCAGGAGTTGATTCAGGCCGTGAACCGGGTGGAATTGGCTATCAAAGCCCTACCGGCGTGGGTGCGCATTCACTGGGAACAGGATGATACGGCCGAGTTGGAAACGCTGCTTGATGAGCGCGCCGCCGACCGCGCAGCTGGGCAGGTTCGGTAAAAACTGCCACAGAAACTGCCACAACTAAAAGCAAAAACGCCCTCTACGATGCGTAGAGGGCGTTTTCTGTGGTCGCATAGGGAGTCGAACCCCAAACCTTCTGATTCGTAGTCAGATGCTCTATCCAATTGAGCTATGCAACCATGTCCCTGGAAGGGAGTGCAAAGGTAAGGCGATAATTTTCAGAAAAGCAAACCGGGCGCTGAAATTTCCGCCTGTGAAAGGGTGAATAAAAAGTAAGCTGCTGAAAATGTGGGATAAAATTTCACTCTGCTGGGCGGCGTAGCACCCGCTGCAAGGCCCGGTTGAAGACCATGTATAGCCCCAGCAGCGAAGCCGCTACCAAGGCTAGCAGTACCAATTTGCTCAGGGTGCCCTCGTCGGGGTCGCGCAGCAGGGCCAGCACGTCCGAGGCTTTGGTGCCGAGCCAATAGAAAAACAGGCTGCGCGGTAGCATCCCCAGGATAGAAGCGGCCAGGAAACGCCCGCGCGGCACGCCCACGATGGCCAGCACGAAAGTCATGAGCGCAAATGGCAGCACCGGCGACAGCCGCGTGAGTAGAATAAGCTGCCAGCTTTGGTCTTGCAGCTCGGCTAGCACCGCATCGGCCTTGGGGAAGCGGTGCAGGAAGCCGCGCAGCTGGTCTTGGTCGAGGCGGCGGGCCAGCTCGTAGCCAAGGGCCGCGGCCAGGGCATAAGAGGCCACCATGCCCGGCAGCCCGGCCCAGCCCAGAAAATACCCCGTCACGATAACTACAAACGTGCTGTTGGTGAGCGCTACAGCCATGGTGAGGCCCATCAGGGCGAAATACAGCACCATTTGTAGCGCTGTGAGGTGCTGCAACAAGTTTTGGTGCCGGCTCAGTACAAGCACTAGCGATGACGAGCCCACCAATGGCACCAGCACTAGTAGCGCCATCGTAAGCAGGGTGGAAAGATTCTTCTGAAAAAGCTCGCGGATGAAATGCATAATCTCAGTAAACATATAACCATACGGCGTGAGCCAAGGCTAGGTCGACTTTAACCACCCGGCCGTTTACCCATTCGCAATGGGCTACTTTTGCCCTACTTTTCACCTGTACCCGTCCCCACCCTCCACCCACCCAACAGCTTGCCGATAGCCAGCCTGCACAGCGGGCGTATCGGCAAAAGCTGTTTAATCCGTTTGAATCTGCGATGAAATTCGCCACTAAAGCAATCCACGCCGGCGTGCATCCCGACCCCGAAACCGGGGCCATCATGACGCCCATCTACCAGACCTCGACCTATGCCCAGCGCTCGCCGGGCGTGAATAAAGGCTACGAGTATTCGCGTACTCACAACCCCACCCGTACCCAGCTGCAAGATGCCTTAGCCGCCCTCGACAACGGGAAGCACGGCTTGGCTTTCGCCTCGGGCATGGCTGCTATCGACTGCGTGCTGCGGCTGCTGAAGCCCGGCGATGAAGTCATTTCGACCAACGACCTGTACGGCGGCAGCTACCGCATCATGACCAAAGTGTATGAGCCGCTGGGCATCAAATTCCACTTTGTGCCGATGGGCGACCTTGGCACCGTGCGCGAGAAGATATCGGCCAATACCAAACTGCTTTGGGTCGAAACGCCGACCAATCCGCTGCTCAACATCATCGACATTGCGGGCATTGCGGCCATCGCCAAAGAAGCTGGCGCGCTGCTGGCCGTCGACAACACCTTTGCCACGCCCTACCTGCAAGAGCCGCTGGCGCTGGGGGCCGATATTGTGGTGTACTCGCTCACTAAGTACATGGCCGGCCACTCCGATGTGGTGATGGGCGCGCTCGTGTTCAACGACGACCAGCTGCTCAAAGACCTCAGCTTTTACCAGAATGCCTGCGGTGGCACGCCCGGCCCCCAGGACTGCTTTCTGGTATTGCGCGGCCTCAAAACCCTGCACCTGCGCATGCAGCGCCACTGCGAAAACGGCCGCGCCGTAGCCGAGTACCTGCGCATGCACCCCAAAGTAGAAAAGGTATACTGGCCCGGCTTCGAAACTCACCCCAACCACGCAGTGGCCGCCCGCCAGATGCGCGATTTTGGCGGTATGATTTCTTTCGTTTTGAAAGGTGATAAACAAGAAGATGCCATCGCTGTGCTCGAAAAATTCCAGCTTTTTACCTTGGCCGAAAGCCTGGGCGGTGTGGAAAGCCTGAGCGGCCACCCCGCCACCATGACACACGCCAGCATTCCGGCCGAGCAGCGCCGGGCGGCCGGCCTCAGCGACTCGCTCATTCGCTTGAGTGTAGGCATCGAAGACGCCGAAGACTTGATTGACGACCTAGCCCAGGCGATAGGGTAGGAGCTACCTGAGCGAGGTAATGAAGAAAGCGTGAATGGACCGGTAGCTAGCTATGCTAACTTGCCGGTCCATTCACGCTTTTGCTTTATGCTGATTTCCTGTCCTTTCCCTTCCGTCGTGCGTGCCCTGCTGGCTTTATGGCTGCTGCCCGCGCTGGTTCACGCGCAGGTATCAGGCAACCAAGTGACGGGCCGCACCCGCTACTCAGGCGACTACGAGCAGGCCATTATCGCCGTATCGCCACAAAATCTGGCCCTTACTGACAGCACATTCCTCATCGGGGCCAACGTGATGCAGCACGTGCGGGCCGACCGCTACGTGGCCGTGTTCAGTTTGCGCGAAGAAGCCCGCACCGTAGTAGCCGCCGAAAAGCACCTTTCGGCGCGGGTGCAGCGGTTTACGGGTCGCCTGCGGCGGCTCGATGTAGAAGCCCACGACGTATTCACCGATATCATCACCCAAAAACGGGTGCAGGATGTGCGAGCCTCGCAGCAGCAGGGCTTCAGCCGTGAGGCCTACCAGCGCGGCTTCGAGCTGACGCGCAACGTCATTGTGCCGTTTCGCCGCATCGAAGTGCTGAACGAGATGATGGTGGCGGCAGCCACTGACAGCATTTACGATTTGGTAAAGGTCGATTACATCGTGAGCGACCCCGAGGCAGTGTATGCCAACTTATTCAAGGCCGCCACTGAAATTATTAATCGCAAGAAGACCAACTACCTGGCTCTGACGGCGGCCCAGCTACGCCCTGCCGCGCAGCCTTATGCCGAGCACTTCGCCAGCTATGTGCCGGCCAGCCAGTACCGCAGCTATGAGGCCACCGTAGCGGTGCCTTATTACCAAAACGATAGCTACACCTACAAAGGCCTGCCGCCGCTCACCACCTACTACTACAGCCCGCCCAGCGTCAGCGGCTTCGACCGCGTGATTAACCCCGTCGTGACCGAGCCAGTGGTGACGTACACGCTGGCGCTGCAAGTGAAATATACCGTGCAGAAGTCCGTTTGGTAATTTTTCAGGACTCCTTTTTCCCGCGTATGCGCCAACTCTCTGTACTACTATTTCTGCCGCTGGCCCAGCTAGCCCACGCCCAAACCCCCGCGCCCGCCTTGCCGCGCACCGTGCTGGTG
>CAXUKA010000472.1:0-4337 GCA_964251335.1 uncultured Hymenobacter sp. | reverse complement strand
GCTTTACGTGACATACTCCAAAAATACATAGCATTATCTTTTCCCTACTCCCTCTTAGAGCGTCGTAGTGCATGGGCAACGCCCGACCTGGGCTACTTCGCTGCGCCGCAACGAACAGGGGGACGCTCGCCAGTCGAAGCGCTCTTTCAAGCGGTGTCACGTTTTGCAATCGGACAATTAGAAAACGTGACAAGCTTACTATGAGCATAGCTCCGTAGCGTTGCCACAGGGAAGTTGGTCATATTAGCGAGACACGATGTTTTTAGTCTGACACAACTGCAGCAAGTTCGCATTGAGCCACGCTTTGTTCTGCTGCAAAAAAGCGGCCTTACAAGGTTGGTCTCTATTCCAGGGCATCGCCCGCCTGCCGGCAGAGCGCGTAGGTGAACCCGCCGAGTAGAGGATATTATTGTAATCCAAGACAGAATCGATTAATCCATCTTGCTCATTGACCCAGACGGCCGCCACGGGAGATAAGCTATTGCGAGGATTATAGCCGCAGCTGTACCCACAGAGCTTGTACATGAAGGTCTGCTGGGCCGGCGTCTTAAAATCCGAGCCGAATGTAAAGCGAATGGTACCGCCCCTTTTGTCGATTTGTTCCAGGTGGCGTTCTACGCCTAGCAGTTGACGCTGTAGCGCTTGGATGGAATCTACTTGGGCTTTTTTCTTAAACACAGCGCTATAGCGGCCTTTGGTGTACACATAGTTCCTAAATACAGCGCTATCCAGGCCTTTGGTGTACACATACCACAGCGCGGTGCGGTAATGCTGCTCTTGATGAGCCGCGATGACGGCAGCCGGGTAGTTGAGCGTCGACTCCTTTTTAGCAGCACATGCTCCTGTCAGCACCCCTAACACCACGGCGCCTAGTACCTGCTCAGAGCGTATCAACGAGTCGCATTTTAGTAGGAAAGACTATTCGCAAACCTACTGTTTCTCGAATGACTTCGCCACCCGCGCCAACGGCCTCGAAAGCGCTGTTTTTTGAAGCCTGATTGGGGAATTTTTTTCGAACGGCTTTTACGTCTGGTTTGGCTCAGCAAATATGGGGCATCAGGCTGCTGTGCCAAAGTTTTTAGAGCCCACTTCTTGACCCACCAAAAACGGGCGTTTGGGCCTGTTTAGTTGAGTACTTAGCTAAGCTCCGAAAGGTGTACCTTTCTGGACTGGCTTTTACTACTTACTGGTTGACCTCATAGGAAGCACGCCTCTAACTTTGAGCGACCAGCGCAACCTGTACCGTAGTCTGATGACGTGTTTTCCTGCCTTACTACGCATTTGCCTCTTTCTAGCCACTTTAAGCATTGGTTCTTGTCAACCGCCCACCTGTCAGTTTCTCAGCATCAAGACCATAGCCGTCGTGCCAAGCCTGAATAAGGGGCAGTACAGGTATGCCCATTACGTGTTGTTGAATGGCTTCTCACGGGAATGTCTAGACAGTGCTACCGTCGTAACCCTTGCCACTAATTATCGGGATACGGTAGCTAGTAAAAAACCAGTTAGCGCACTCTTTTTTTACAGCTCGGCCGACCGTTTTACACCAGGAGGCGTTCCGAGTGTCCCACACCTCGATGCAGACTGTCTGGTGAAATTAGGTTACGACAGCAATACATCCACCCCTCGCGACTTCATTTTCTACACTGGAGCTGGTGATGTTAGCTACTGGGGCAATCGGTGGTTTAAGAAAAAAACCTATCGCTGGTTCAGTAAAAAGGAACCAATGGGAAGGTGGAGACGCTGAAGAATTCCGTGAAAAGCGCCCCTGTCTAGCTTATCTATTTCAGTTCATGGAAGAGGCTTTACGTTTAGTAAAAGGTCGTTTACAGCACGTAAAAGAACTTGCCCTCTCTCCCCTAATCGTTAGTATCTGTTTTTAGGAGGCAGCAAGCTTTTGTATAAAGCTGAATAACCTGAACTATCATAGAAAAAGTGCTAGCATAGCAGCGGATTAGCGAGGTATGTTTGTTTTGGCAGTCGCATGGTTCATCGCAACGTCTAAGCCTGTAATCAGCGCATTGAGGCTGTCCATGAATCTGGTGCGCAGAACTTCCAGTTGGGCTGGCTTCAGCTGCCTATTGGCAGGCGAATTCTTCCGCATGAGGTACTCCGCCGACATGGAGGAGCTGGGCGTTCGCAGTACCAGCTGCGAAAACGTGTACCAGCAGGTGCTGTCTTCAGGTATAAGCTCAGCCACGAAGTGTAAAGAAGCTGTCTGGCTCTTGCCAGCGACAGTATAGCGATAGGGCCAACTGCCCTCTACTAGCACTCGCAGCGTGGCGCCGTCGGTCGTAGTGTCTACTGGGTGTGCGCTTGGTAGCGCTACTTTGCTGGCCCAGTGCGTCGCCCGGCCTACTACGGTTGCCTTGCTGGCACCAGCTACAGTCACAGATTCTGTGACATGGAAGGGGCGTGAAAGCTCCCCAATGCGGCAGATAGGGGGTTGGATTTTCTGCGCCCGGGCGCCCTGCGCCCAGGCACGACTAGTTAGGCAAAAGGCCAACACACAAAACAGCAAATTTTTCATGATAGTAACATTGGCACCTATGTTCCGCCAAAGTACTACGCCAAGCGTGGCGGGCAGCTAAACCGGAATCCATCACCTTTTCAAGGTTCGTCTTCGAAGCTTTGTTACGTTAAGTGGCTTTTCCAAGGAGCCACAGGGAAAAGGAGCCGCCCGCTACCTTGCCCAAAATCCTATTTTATATCCTTGTAATCACGATAAGGGTAGCCTGTAAAGACAACCAGCGTGGAATCGGCTCTTCCCGATTTAGTGGTTTGCCACACGATGTTACCGGTATGTACCGAATCATGATTGGGTATGTATCGTACCAGTAGCTTATTGCTTTTTAGCAAGCCGGTTGCTGGTAGTCGGTCTAACATAATCATACTGTCGGTCAGTGTATAATGCCCAGAAGTAACGGTTTCCGAAGCAAGATTAGCATCAGTAAATTGATACGTGCTGTCAGCTCGGAACGTCAGCCAGCTGGCCCCACCAGCACCTGACCTATAAGAGGCGAACAAGACCACTGGACTTTCCTTTACTGCGGAAGAGTCTATAGGGCAACTTATGAGGCAATAAGCACAAGTATAGGCAATTACAAATTCAAACGCTTTGCTTAATTTATTCATTCGACTTATTAAGAATAGGCGAGCTTATAGCCTTTCTTAAACCAACGTTTAAAAAGTGTCACGACCAGTTGTAGTCATTTTCCAAAGTAGGATTTGACTACGGTTATGCTACCTCCCCGCACAACCTCAGAAAAGTTTACACTGCTTATTCGCGCACAAAACGGCGTACATCGGTACCCCCTACAGTGGTAGTCCGTAACAGATATAGCCCCGCGGGCAGCGCACGCAGGTCGAGCACTTGTTGTAGCTGACCAGCCGCTAGCTGATAACGGCTCACTTCTTGGCCTAAGCTGGTTAGCACGGTTAATATTACGGGCTGAAGATAGCCACTAAGGGTCACCGTCAGCCGGCCGTCAGGGGTCGGGTTAGGGTGAACGACCAACGAGGAACTGGCTAACGGGGACAGCGTGGCCGTGACGACCAATATGCTGGATGGCAACGAACTACATCCCTGGGCATCTGTCACGACTACACTGTAGGAGCCGTATTGAGCCGTAGCCGTGGCGCTCACGATGTACGTCTGGTTGGTAGCGCCGGGGATGGCCACGCCATTCAGGTACCACTGATTGCCACTAGAGGCATTGCTGCTGAGGGTAGTAACCGAACCGTTGTAGGTAACCGTTACCAGAGGGGTAGCTGGCCGGGGATTGACTACTACCGCTATCGGAGTGGAGATGGTAGTGCAGCCAAATGAGTTGGTAACGGCCACGGTGTAAGAGCCCGCTACCGTAGCCGAATACGTGGCAACTGTAGCGCCTGCCAGTAGCTGGCCATTGCGCTGAAATTGGTACGTGCCCCCGCCACTCGCCGTAAGGGTCACGGGTGTCCCCGCACAAATGGTGGTCGGGCCGCCAGCTGCTAGCCCGGCTACTGGCGCAGGATTCACCGTCACGGTTACGGGGACGGAATAGACCGTCTGGCCATACGGATTCAGCACAACGGCTCGGTACGTGGTCGTAGTAGTGAGATTGCTGAAAGCCAGCGTTGTGGTAGTTCCAGCTATGTTCTGGTAGCCGGCGCCGGTGTCAGCCTGGTAGTAGAGCACACTACCCGCCGAATAGCTGAGGGTAAGCGTGCCAGCATTGCTACCCGCGCACACGGCACTGACCGAGCTCGCGAGTGCGCCCCCACCATCGGTATTCAAGCTGACACTAACGTCAGTGCTGCCCTGGTTGGCCGTAAGCGCGTCGAGGTCGCCGTCCCCG
>CAXUKA010000471.1:0-4346 GCA_964251335.1 uncultured Hymenobacter sp. | reverse complement strand
CTGGAGGGCTGTGGGCATGGTGTGCACGTTCTTGATATCGGCCGAAATAACTTGGCCGGCGTAGATATTGCCGAGCGTCGAGTCTTCCCAGCCGGGGCAGATGATGGGCAGGTTTTTCTCGGCTGCCGCCAGCATCCACGAGTCTTTGGGGTCGATTTGGTAGTACTGCTCCAGCTCGCCGCTAAGCAGAATCTGGTAGAAAAACTCGTGGGGAAAGTAGGCTTTGCCTTCCTGGTCAGCCTTTTCCCAAAACTTCAATACCGTGTGCTCGAGGCGGCGCATGGCTTCCTCTTCGGGGATGCAGGTATCGGTCACGCGGTTCATGTGGCGCTCGAGCAGGGCTTGCTCGTCGGCGGGCGTTAGGTCGCGGTAGTTGGGCACGCGCTCGTAGAAGTCGTGGGCTACGAGGTTGAAGATATCTTCCTCCAGGTTGGCACCCGTACAGCTGATAATCTGCACTTTATCCTGGCGAATAAGCTCAGCCAGCTGAATGCCCATTTCGGCGGTGCTCATGGCCCCGGCCAGGGTAATCATCATTTTGCCGCCTTCGGCGAGGTGCTTGTTGTAGCCATCGGCCGCGTCGATGAGGGCGGCGGCGTTGAAGTGGCGGTAGTGGTGCTTGAGGAAATTGGTGATTTGCATGGGGGTAGGGTTATGCACGTTTGTCATGCAGAGCGCAGCGAAGCATCTCGCGTGTTTACGTTAGCAGTCGTTAGGGTTTACTGCACCACGCGAGCTGCTTCGCTGCGCTCTGCATGACAAACGTAGGCAGCTTACGCCGGCTCGGCGATTATCAAATTGTGATTGGTATAAATGCAGATATCCGCCGCGATGTGCAGCGCCTCCTCCACCATCTGGCGGGCCGTGAGGTGCGGGGCGTGCTTCTTGAGCGCCAACGCGGCCGACTGCGCGTACATCGCGCCCGAGCCGATGGCGGCTACGTCGGAGTCGGGCTCCAGCACGTCGCCGGTGCCGCTCACGATGAGCAGTTCGTCTTTGTCGCAGACCACCATCATGGCTTCTAGCTTACGCAGATACTGGTCTTTGCGCCAGTCCTTGGCTAGTTCGATGGCGGCGCGCTTGAGGTTATTGCCGTAGGAGGCGAGCTTTTCCTCGAAGCGGTCAAGCAACATAAAGGCATCGGCGGTAGAGCCAGCGAAACCGGTTACGACTTTGCCGTCGTTGAGCTGGCGCACTTTGCGCACGTTGTTTTTGGCGACGTGCTTATCCATGGTGGCCTGGCCGTCGGCCCCGAGGGCTATTTGGCCGTTGTGGCGCACGCCGAGCACGGTCGTGGAGCGAATTTTTGGAAGCATGGGGCAAAAATACAACCGCCTCCCCCACCGGCGCGGGTTAATGAGAAACGGCCGGGCGATAAGGCCCGACCGTTTTCACTCAATTATTAACCTATTACCGCTCGTCATGCTGAGCGCAGCAACGCGAAGCCGAAGCATCTTGGCTGGTGGACTAACTCCTTACGTCAAAAACGAAACGGCCAAGATGCTTCGGCTCCGCTTTGCTGCGCTCAGCATGACGAACGTTTTTTAACTAGCGGGCACCGACTTAAAACTTCGCTTGCAGCTTCGCAAACAAGAACCGGCCATTCGAGCCCATTTGCACGGGGTCCCAGGCGCCGCCGGTTTCGGTGGCTTGGGGGTTGAAGAAGCTGGGGTACACGTTGAATAGGTTGGAGCTGCCCAGCGACAGGCGCAGCTGGTTGGTGAGGGCGTAGCTCAGGGCCACGTCGGTGGTCAGGCGCTGGCCGTAGTTTTCGGGGTCGCCGTTGTAATCAATCAACTTCACGCCGCCAAACTGCACGAAGCGCACTAGCGCCCCGAAGCGGCCCAGGCTATAATCAAAGGTGAGGTTGATTTTGAACGGCGGCGCAGAGGCTTTCACGAAGGCCTGCTCGCGTTCACCGAAGAAGGTTTCCTCCTTGCCCGCTAAGAGCGGGGTAGTCTGTACACTCGTGACCAACAGGCGGTTGAGATTGCCAGCCAGCGTGGTGGTGAGGCGGCCGCTGCCCACGCCCAGCGTGTTGGCCACCACGGCATCGAGGCCCCAAGTGGTAGTCGAGGCCGCGTTGGCGAAAAACTGTGCCTGCCCTACGCCTAGGCCGGCCAGCGTGCTGCCGATGGCACTATCAGTCTGGTCGAAGGTGCCCGTGAGCACGATACGGTCTTGAATATGAATGTAGTAGCCATCGACCGTGAAGGTCAGCAGCGAGCCGGCGCGGCCCGTGAAGCCCACGCTGGCCGAGCGCGACAACTCGCGGGTGAGCGGCGGAATGCCCACGGCGGTGGTCACGGGGCCGTTGTTGCGGTCGAGCAGAATATCAATCGGCCTACCACCTACCACGTTGGTAAACACGGTGTTGAAATTAATCTGCGCCAGCGATGGCGCCCGGAAACCCGTGCTCAGCGTGCCGCGCAGGGCGAAGGCATCGCTCAGCTTGAGGCGGGTGGCCAGCTTGCCGGTTACATTGCTGCCAAAGTCGGTGTAGTGCTCGTAGCGCACGGCCCCTTCCACCAAAAAAGCCTTGGTCACGTTCAGCTCGGCGTCGGCGTACACGCCCACGTTGTTGCGGTTGGCGTGGATTTCGTTGCGCGGCTGGAAGCCGGGGAAGCCCTGCGAGCCGCCCGGCACGCCCGTGCTCGGCGCGTAGTTGGTATAAGACCCCGCTTCGCCCGCAAAAATCTGGTACCACTCGCGGCGGTATTCGCTGCCGAAGGCCAGGTTGAAGCCCTGCGCTACGGACTTGAAATTGCGGCTCACGTTGAGGTCCACCACATCTTGCTGGAGCTGGAAGCCGCCCGCATCGAAGCTGGTGGGCGAGGCCGCGCCCAGCGTGGCATTCAGCGTGTTTTTCACCCCGTAATGAAAGCGGTTCGAGCCGAAGCTGTTGCTTAGGTCCACGTCCCAGCCGCCGAAGGTGCCGCGCAGGCCCGCCACGCCTTGCCCATCGAAAATACTACTCGTGATAATCGGGTCGAAGCCGTTGGGGTAGAGCGTGGCGTTGCTGCGGGGGTTTGGAATCTGATTGCCGTTGCCATCGTCGATGGTCGGGAAGCGCGTGTACGCGTAGGCGTCGCCCTTGCGCACGTTGATGCCGCCGAACACGTAGGCGTAAATGTTCTCGCTCAGCGGCAGCTTGCTGTTGAGGTACGCCGAGGTATTGAGCGCTTTGGGGTCGCCATATTGGCGGCGCTGAATGCCGTCGGGCGCGGGCACGTTGGCGCGCTGCGTGTGCTCGCGCTGGTTGTAGTCGGCGGTTAGGTTTACGAAGCCATTCTTGCCCACGGCCACGCCATAGTTGGCATTCGCGTTGAAGTTGCCGCCGTCAAAGGTCTTATCATCAAAGCGATACTTGGCGGTGTACGCGCCGTAATTCACGTTGGCGGTTACTTCTTTGGTGCTGGTTTTCAGCACGATGTTGATAACGCCCGCAATGGCATCGGAGCCGTACTGTGCCGACGCTCCATCGCGCAAAATCTCGATGCGCTCGATACTGGCGGCCGGAATCGTGTTGAGGTCGGTGCCCGTGTTGCCCCGGCCGCGCGTGCCAAACAGGTTCACCAAGGACGACTGGTGCCAGCGCTTGCCATTCACCAGCACCAGCGTTTGGTCGGGGCCGAGGCCGCGCAGAGTGGCGGGGTCCACGTGGTCGGCCCCATCGGCCCCGGTCTGGCGGTTTGAGTTGAAGGAAGGAGCCACGAATTGCAGCAGCTGGTTCACATCGAGCTGGCCGGTTTTGGCCGTCACCTGCTGTACGTCGATGAGGTCCACCGGCGAGGGCGAATCCGTGACGGAGCGGTTGAGGCTGCGCGAGCCTACTACCTGCACGCCTTCGAGGGTAGTGCTGCTTTCGGCCAGCTGCACCGCGATGGTGCTCCCCTCACCGCTAGTTTCCTGCGTCGAGTAACCCAGGGCGCTAACCACGAGCCGAGGCTGGGCTGTGCGCGCTCGTAGCACAAAGCGGCCATTGGCATCGGTGCCCGTGCCGTTGTTGGTGCCCTTCTCTACCACCGTAGCTCCGATAACGGGCTTGCCCGCCGCATCCAGCACCTGTCCTGACAGGGTGCGGGTTTGGGCGTAAGCACAAGTAGAGATGGCTAATATTGGTATAATCAGTAGATTACGCTGCATAGTTTCTGGCTAAAATGATGGTCAATCGCAAATGTATGCTATTTGCCAGAACGCCTATAAAAAATATCCCCCCGAAGCCAGAAAAAAACAAAAAAGCCAGCCCGGTGGGGCTGGCTTTTAGGGTCATTATCTAAACCAAGTGACTTTTTTTAAGCCACAAGGGGTCAAATGAGCATCCGCATGGGGTCTTCGAGTAGTGC
>CAXUKA010000470.1:0-4352 GCA_964251335.1 uncultured Hymenobacter sp. | reverse complement strand
AAGTGGTAGCTCCCGGCGTGCGGGTCGGCGCAGGCGTACTGCCCGTTGATACGTTTTTTTGGCACGCCCCCAGGCTTAGGCTCAGCAATAGCCCCCAGACGGGTAGGCGCAATACGCTTATTTTAGTAGTCAAGGCAGTAGAAAATAACCTTCTTTTTTCCAAAGACTGGCGCAGGAAGGAGGTGGGAAAAGGAAGCAGCACAAGTAAAAAAGCCGCCGGAAAACGTTGAATTCCGGCGGCTTTTCAGATAAGGCGATATGCTACAGCTAGCTAATGCAGCTGATTAATAGCCAGGGTTTTGTTTGAGCTTGGGGTCGGCCGTGAGGTCGGTGCGGGTAATGGGGTACAGCTCCGACTTGCCAATCACGAAGTTGATGAAATCGGGGTCGTGGTTGGGAGCTTTCAGCACGTCGAGGCTAGCCTGGGTGGCGAGCAAGCCCCAGCGGTTGAGGTCGAGCCAGCGAGTGCCTTCGCCGGCCAGCTCGCACACGCGCTCGTGCATAATCTGGGTGCGCATTTGGGCCTGGGTGAAGGTGCCCGTGAGCGGGGTGATGTTTACCGAAGGGCGGGTGCGCACTTGGTTGATGAGCGGCAGGGCGGCGGCGGGGTTGCCTAGCTCGTTTTGGGCTTCCGCTTGCATCAGCAGCACATCGGCGTAGCGGATGAGGCGGAAGTTGATGCCTGAGAAATAGTTCTCGAAGTTCTGGATGCGGTCGTCCTCGTATTTGTGCCAGAAGGTGTCCGTAAGCGGCACCTTGCGGTTTTGGTACGTGTCTCCAAACAGCAGCATGGGGTAGTGAAACACCGTGATGTCGCGGCGCGGGTCTACATCGCCGGTCGTCGTCTTGTCGCTCATCTCATCGAGCAGCCAGGGGCGGGCGCGGCCGTCGGTCCAACCGATGCCGGGAGGGCCAAAGAACTGGGGCCGCTCAAAGCCTTCGCTCGCGCCGGCCACGTCTTGCCCACCGCCTTGGTTGATGCTGGAAAACTGGACTTCAAACAGCGACTCGCTGTTATTCTCATTGGCAATCGTGAAGTTATCCAAATAGTTGGATACCAACGCATATTTACCTGAGCTGATAATAGTTGTAAACAGCGCCGAGGCATCCGACCACTTGTGCTGCTGCATATACACCCGGCCCAGCATGGCTTGTGCCGAGCCTTTGGTAGCGTGGCCAGTGGCATTGTTCACCGGCAAATCGGTGATGGCCGCTTGCAAGTCGGTTACCACCTGCGCCATGCCTTGGGCAATAGTGCCTTGGGCTGCCCGGGAGGTTACGGTAGAGGGGTCCAGTATCAGCGGTACGTTGCCGAAGTAGGTTACTAAGTTGAAGTAGAATACTGCCCGTAGAAAATGGGCCTCGGCCAGCAGCGTTTTTTGCGTGGTGGCATCCATTTGAATGGCTGGCACATTGGCCAGCACCTGGTTGCAGCGAAATACGCCGCGGTAGTGGTCTTCCCACATCACGCGCACGGGCTCTAGGTCGTAGTCGAGCTGCACAAAACGGGTGCAGTTGGCCAGGTCGGTCCAGGGGCTCAGGCTATAGCCTTCGTCCGAGCGAATGTCGTTGGCAAAGTGAACCCAACGAGCATAAGTGCCCGGAAACTGCAAGGCCGAGTAGGCCGCCGTAACACCGGCCTGGGCATCGGTCGAGGTTTTCCAGAAGTTCTCGACGGTTGGTTGGTTCGGGTTTACTTTATCCAGCAGCTTATCCTGGCAGCTGGTTGAAAGAACCAAGGCCCCAAGCAGGGCTACCGTGGTATGCTTATAAAATTTCATGATAACAAGAGCTAAATGGGTGGGAAACAACAGCAAAGGCGGAAACTAAAGGCCTTAGAAGCCCACCTGCACACCGCCAATAAACGTCCGTAGATTGGGGAAGGCACTGTAGTCAACCCCGCGCTGGAAGAAGTTGCCGTTCACGAACTCCGGGTCGGGGCCGCTGTAGCCAGTGACGGTGAAGAGGTTTTGCCCCGTCACATATACCCGCACATTGCTGAAGGTCTTGCCCAGCATGCTTTTCGGCAGAGTATAGCCCAGCGTGATGTTTTTCATACGGGCATACGAGCCGTTTTCCAGGAAGCGCGTGCTGCCTCGGGCGTTGGAAGCCGAAGCTGCCTGCAAGTTGCCGGTAGCGCCGCCCGATTGCAGTGCTCGCGGCGTGGTAGTCGAATGGTTGTCAGGTGTCCAGGGCTGGAAGTCTGCCCGGAAGTTGCTGGGGTCGTCGGTGCGGTCCATGGTCGAGCGCGCCACGTTGAACACCTGGTTACCGGTAGCGCCCTGTATTAGGAACGACAGGTCGAAGCCTTTGTAGCCCGCATTGGCGCTAAAGCCAAACTGAATCTTCGGAATGTCGGTGTCCGAGTATACGCGGTCATCGTCATTGATTTGACCATCACCGTTGGTGTCTACGTAGCGAGCATCGCCGGCGCTGGCGTAGGGCTGAATAACCTTGCCCGCCGCATTCTTGTAGCTATCAACCTCGGCCTGGCTTTGGAATACGCCGTCGTACTGAATGAGGTAGAAGGCACCTACTGGGTGGCCCACCGCCGTTTGGGTAGCGCCGCTGCCGATAACCTGGCCTTCCTGAGCCAGCTGCAACACCTCGTTTTTCACGGTCGAGAGGTTAGCCGACACGCCATACGTGAAGTCGCCTTTGCTTTGCTGGAACGCTGCCTGAAGTTCCAAGCCACGGTTGCGCAGGCTACCCACGTTGGTGAAGGGGTTGCCACCCGAGTTGCCCAGGTAGGCGGGCAGCGTGGGGTTTACCAGCGCATTTTTCGTGGTCGAGGTGTAGTAGTCGGCCGAGAACGTCAGGCGATTGTCAAGCAGGCCCAAGTCAATGCCAAAATCCGTGGTGTAACGCGACTCCCACTTGATACCCGTGCTGGGCAGCGCCGTCTGAATCTGGCCGTTGTCGATAGCAGACCCGTTGAAAGGGTAGTTAACGTTCTGGTTTATTACGCCTTGGTAGGCATATTCACCTAGGTTGTCGTTGCCATTCACCCCGTAGCTGGCGCGAGCTTTCAGGTTGTTGATAAACGGCACGGAATTCTTGAAGAAATCTTCTTCGCTGATGCGCCAGCCCAGCGAGCCAGCCCCAAAGTTACCCGCCCGGTTTTCGGGAGCGAAGCGCGAAGAGTAATCGCGGCGGAAGCTACCCGTTACCAAGTAGCGGCTCTTGTAGTCGTATACCAACTGGCTGAAATACGAGCGCTTAGAATTTTCGAAAATAGCCCCGCTTACGCTCGTCGTGCCCGTACCGGCCGAAATAACGTAGCCATTCTGGGCACCCGGCGAGTTGTCGACAAAGCTGCGAGCCGTGGCCGAGGAGTTGGTATTTTTACCACGCTGCTCCGAGTAGCCCACCAGCACGTTGAGGCTGTGGTCGCCAAAGCGCTTGTTGAAGTTGAGGATGTTTTCAGCCAGCAGGAAGGTATTATCGCCCCGGTTTTCGGTGAGGAAAGAGGGGTCGGTAGGCGCGTTCTGCGAGATGCGGCCAAAGCGGCGGGCATCACGGTCGGTGTAGTCCAACGATTCTAAGCCCAAGTTCAGCTTGTAGCTCAAGAAGTCGAAGAAGGAATATTCCGCATTCACGCTACCCTGAATCCGGTTGTTGTACTGGGTGCGCGTCTCAATAGTTTGCGAGGCTACCGGGTTGGTACCAAACGTGTTAGCTGCCGGCGAGCCGTAGCCGTAGCCAGCGGTGTAGGGCGACTCCTGCGGGTTGTACACCGGAATGGTGGGCAACAAGCGGATGGCATCCTGGAATGGTTGGCCGTTGGCCAGCGTGGTGAAGGCGTGCGCCAGCTGCACCGATTCGTTGATTTTCAGCCGCCCGTAGGTCAGGCCCGAGTTCAGGCGCAACGTGTAGCGCGTGAAGTCCGTGCCAATCAGCGCGCCCTTTTGCTTGAATGCATCGCCCGAAATCAGGAAGTTGGTGCTGTATTTCTCGCCCGTCGACCCGCCCGATAGGTTCAGGTTGTAATTCTGCACCGTGCCCGTGCGCAAAATCTCGCTTTGCCAGTCGGTATCAGCGTAGTTTTCGGGGTTAGCTACCGACGCCGGCAAGGGCAGGCCGGCATTGGTATAAGCTTGGCGCTCGATGGCCGCCCACTGGGCAGCATTGGTCAGCTTCCAGCGGCTCACGGTGTTTTGCACCCCTACGTAGGCATTTACGCCAACGGTGGGCTTGCCCGATTTGCCACGTTTGGTGGTGATGATAATTACGCCGTTGGCACCGCGCGACCCATAAATAGAGGTAGAAGAAGCATCTTTCAGCACGGTCAAGGCATCGATATCCGATGGGCTCAAGTCGCGGATGTTATCCGTCCACAGTCCGTCTACTAC
>CAXUKA010000469.1:0-4355 GCA_964251335.1 uncultured Hymenobacter sp. | reverse complement strand
TTCTCCCCGCCGTGGGAGTCTTTTCTGTTTTTGACCACCTTCCTAAACAGCTTCGTGATAACCCGCAGGATATGAACGACTGGTATGCCAAACACTTTGGCTTGGTGACCAGCGAATACGGTACCACGTTTGAGTGGCGGCAGGCCGATAATCCGGCGAAAAAGGGCTCTACGACCTGGGGCACGTTTCCGCAGGACACTGCTTATTTCAAGCCATCGGCCAAGCCCTTTATGATTAATTATCGGGTGGAAAATATCGTAGAGCTGCTAGAGGAGCTCAGAAAGAATAACGTGACCATTCTTGATGAGATTGCCGAATATGACTATGGCAAATTCGTGCATGTGCTCGACCCCGAAGGCAACATACTTGAGCTTTGGGAACCAGCAGATGAGGCAACTCAAGATAACGAGATAGGGGCATAAGCAGGAAATCCAACGCATTTATTTTTCGTATTGGGTGCTAAGTGTTTTAAACCACCAAAGCAAACAGCAGTATGCCAACCCAGTACGTGCCTTACAGCCCAAGCGTAGAAACGCTTAAGGACGACGAAGAACAGACTTTTAATGACATCATTGCTTCCATGCAGCGCTTAGATGGGCGCACCCGGGAGCAGTATAGCCATCACGTGCGGGTGTCGCACGGCAAAAGCCACGGCTTGGCCGTGGGCGAGTTCACTGTGCTCGACAACCTACCTGAGCTACTGGCCCAGGGCTTATTTGCCCACGCTGCCACTTATCCGGTTATCGTGCGGCGCTTGCCCAAGATGTCTTATCTTATAAGGAATGAGGAATGTGCCCAGTGCTAAGTGCATCCTGCGGGGTGGCAGCAAGCTGCTCGCTAGCCGCGACCTGCTTTTTATTCAGCAGAAATGCCAAAATAACGGCGATTACCAGCAGCAGCAGGGTCCCTTTCTTCAGGTTCCGAGGGGCTGAGGATACACCCTTGGGGAACTGGGATGAATAAGACTGCATATAAGTGGCAAGTAGATGAGCAACGTATACGCAGTTGCCTGACAAAGCAATGAGAATCTACGAAAAAGCCTCGTGCTGGATGAGTCTTTTCCCCTACTGGCAGGATGCGCGGGACTTCGGGCGTTTGCACGCGCAGGGCTTCACTATTTGTAGTGAGAGACAATGGCTGGGCAGTGCAACAACCAGTCGTAGGCGGAGGCCACGTCATCGAAAAGGCCGACAACAGGCTGTGATGCGTGGCGCACTACTCGCTCCATTGCTATGCGGTCGTCGTATTCGAAGGAACAGACCCAGGCAACGTACACGACGCCGTGCGTGGCAAGGCGCTCGAAGTTTTGCTGAACTACCGAGGAAATGGCCGCTTGCCAATTCCCTAGCAGCAAGCTGTGGTCGCTGAGCATTTTGATGCAGGGCTGCGTAGCCAGGCAAGTAAAAATGTGCTCGGCCGAAACGCGCACCGACTCCTTGTTGTGCTGGCCCTGCCACTGGTTGTATAGCCAATTGTTGGTCGCATCATACGACACAGTCAGGGCCGGGGTGGTCAACAAGCAGCGCAGTACTTCCATTTGCCGAATATATTCCCCTTCTAGCAGACCATCAGCAGGATATTAGATTAATTACACACTACCCAGCCTTTGTGTCAATAAGCGGCGTCCGGCGCGGCTACCGGCTGCGCTTCCCATAGAAGGTGCCCGGTACTCCACAGGGCTCTTTCTTACTTTTTTGGCCGGGCAACGAGCCGGCCGTCGTGGCTGACCCATAAGGTGTAGATAGGCCGGGGCCGCTTGCGCCACCCACTTACGATGAGGTAGCCTACTGCCAGCATGGGCACCAGAGAGACGGAGAGCACCAGGCGCAAACGCCAGTACTGACTCAGGCTAAGCCCGCAGTGCAGGGCGAAGAGTTTGAGCGCATGTTCCATACTTCTAGTACACGTCGGCCACGCATTTCGTGCCCCAAGCTAGTCGTGTTTCCGCGAGCGGCCGGGGGCGGCTTGCCCGACGCACGGGCCTGCGGGTGTTGGGGTTGCGCGGGGACTCGAACAGCGCCAGTGCCAACAAGCCCGAGCGGCCAACCGTGCGCTCCAACTCGAGCGGGGCGAGACCGCTGTTGCCAAGAAAGTCTGCGCCCGCAGGCAAGCCATGAGTACTTGCCTGGCCCAACACAGCTACCGCTGCTAACGGAAAAACCGGCCGGGATGACTGTTCCCGGCCGGCTCCCCTCACAAACAAGCATACTTTCCAACTAACGCCTGCTGGCACAAATATACGTTGCTCTTTCATCTGATATTCATCAAATCTTCACTATTCGTAAAAAAATCAAGTTGCTCAGGTTTGGCGTAGTTCGCCGCAGTCTATTGCAGTTAGCGTGTCCAGAAGCAACGTTCGCATAGCTCAAAAGTACGCTGCCTACTGTTGCGCACCAGCTTCTGAGTCGATGCCACCCACGCTATTTCTCCTTCGTAAAAACCAGGGTGCCCGTGGTGGTAGTGCCGGCGCCGAAAGTACTCTTTAGCGTATAGCCCTCCTGGTAAAGCTTGGCGATAATCCGTTGGCAAAACTGCGCTTCTTCTGCTCCGTCTCCCTTTACGTCCTGCACTTCCGGCTTGGCTTCACCACGCGCAATGGCGGCATACAAGCGCGGAGCTCCTTCATGGTAAAAATGCACAATTACTACCTCTGGCCCAGCCTGAGCCAGTACTGGCTGAGCAGCCAACGCCACTAGGCAGGCCCCCAAGAATAAAAGTTTTCTCATGGCTGCGAAGATACCCGCTCCTCCCAAGCCAACGCATAGCTACTCATACGCCCAGCAAGTCAAGTAGTCATTTTTGCCTTCGCCTGTGGCGCACTAGGCCCACTAGCAGGATAAATACCACTAGCAGGTTCAGCGCCAGCCAGCCCAGTACTAAGTACAGTAAAACCGCTCTCATACTTACTATCAAGCCTTTCTCATGTGGCTATTCTATTGTCTTAAGCTCATCTCTGAGCCGCGGGCGCTGCTAGTGCTGGCATACCTATCGTGAGTAGTTCAGTTGCGGGGCCAAGTGCACTGGCCAGTAGCATGCCTACCTGCGCTGCCCTACTACCTGCTTGGGGTGCTCATAGCCTGGGTACTCATCAAGTAGGCTGTTAAGCCCTTCACCTCAAGGAACCCCTATACTGCTTTGTCCAGTGGCTCTGGTACCACCCACCGCCCCCGCAACTTCTTCATTCCTAGGGCTCGCGCCTGCCGCTCTTCGTGGGCATGCTGCCGCAAAAGCTGCATACGCAGGTGCAATACCATCTCCCAACGGGCATAGAAAGGGGAATAGGGGTGCGTAGGCAGTTCCCGCAACCTGGCTAGTAACGAGCGAACCTCGGCCCGAAGATTAATAATATAGCGCATGTAGCTCAACAATAACAGCTTATATGCTTTATACGCCATCACTTGCAGCCTCGTTCATTATTTAAGTACTAATCGCGCCATATTAAGTACAAGTATCATTTACTATATGCTCAATTTTATGGTGGCACTGGTGCGCAAATCAGGAAGCCTCGTTGATGCGGGGCTTTTCTAGGGCTGGGCCTCTCCTACTTCGAGGGTGGCGATGCGGCCTGGTGCAAGCAACTGCCTTTATTTTCCTGTGCGTTGTCAATCAGCTGTTTCACTTCCAGCCAGCTTAGCTCACCAGCCACGTAGCGCGCATACAGTTGCTGGCGGGTGGCGGTCAGGTTTCGCTTCAAGTGGGGAATTGCATCCTGCATCCTGGCTAATACTTCGGCACGCTGCGCAGGAGTTTGAGCAGCGGGACCGAACTTAGGATTAAGAGACATCCAAAAAAAAGAGGCTATAATGCACAAATGGTACGCCTCAAATCTCCGCTTTCTCCTCTTTAGCAGCAAGTAGTGAACTACGTGGTTTGCTGGGCAGAACTACGTAATTATGTCGGCGTTTTATACGCGGCTTACTGCTCGCACTTACTCGCCATTCGGGATGAGCGTGGTTTGCGAGTGTAGGGCTCGCGTGGGAATTGGGCATAGAAAAAGCCCCGTGGAGACGGGGCTTTTCTGTGCGGAGCATTTCGTTGGGATGAGCTAGGCAGGCTCGATATGTACCAGCACGTTATAAACGGCCGGCTTGGCTTGCATAATGGTGGCCTTTACGGCATGCGCGATGTCGTGCCCCTGACGTACACTGATGGTGCCATCCACGATGACGTGCAGGTCGGCAAAGAACTCGAAGCCCATTTTGCGCACGAAGCATTTCTCGGTGGCCACAACACCAGGCACGCTTTCGGCCAGCGTCCGAATATCATCCGACCAGGTGCCGGCCGGGGCTTCGTCCATGATTTCGCCGAATGCCGGCCGGAAAATATGATAGGCGTTGAACACAATAAAGCAGCAC
>CAXUKA010000468.1:0-4381 GCA_964251335.1 uncultured Hymenobacter sp. | reverse complement strand
GGGGTAGTCGAAGCCGATAGCGTTGGGGTCGTCGCGCAGGCTGGCCCAGGCCTGGGCGTCTAGCTCGGCGGGCTGGGCGGCACTAGCGGGCACGGCTGGGTGCGTGAAGTGGTCTTCGGTGAAGAAGTTATTCATGCGACGCAGAATAGCGATTTCCTGGTCACGCACGGTAGCCATTTTACTGTCTTGCACGTCGTTACCAGCCAGCAGGGCACGGGCTGGCATTACTTCGTGGCGAAGGGTATCGCCCTTGGCACTTAGCACAATAAGGTGAACGCGACTGGTCAGGATGCGCGGACCGCGCAACTGTAGCAAGAAATTATCCTTGGTTTTGGGGTCAGAGAAGCTGTGGCTGGCCCGCACCGTGTTGAGCACAGTAGCTCCGCTAACGCGGCGGCCCGTGCTGGTAGGCGGCACGTAGACACTGCGGGGGTCTTTGGTAGAAGTCGCGACCTCCCGTTCTGTATTAATGCAGGAAGTGCTCAGTTGAACCATGGCAGCTACCGCGCAAATAGTAAAAAGTGATGCTTTCATAGTACAGAAAAAAGATAAAGACGGATGGGCTTATTTATGGCTCGAAAGCCGAGCACATATACGCGAAATACTTATAACGAGATGCTAAAACCAGCCAATTTCCACACCCACTATCCAGCGGGTCGGCTCGGGGGGTTGCAGGCTTTCGGTAGGCCGCAGGGCATTGCTGAGGCGATAGTGGCCCACTAGTGCCAGCGAGCCGCTGCCCAGGCGCACGCCCACGCCGCCCAGCCAACGCTGTAGGTAGGGCGGCTCGTGCCGCGTGGTTTCGAGGCGGCCTTGGTTGGTGTTGTTGTCGATGGTAGTGTGGTTGGCCCCTAGGGCCGGGCCACCATAGGCCAGCAAGTCGAGGTAAGTACCTACTACATTGCCTCTTGGTCGAAAGCCCGTATTGAGTCGCAAGCCCACCTCACCCTGAAGCTGATGGTAGGTCACGCTTTCAAAATCGTGCAAAGCGCTGAAAGGCGCGGCCTTCGGGCCAGCGTCCTGGTCCAGAGAGTAGCGCAAATAAGCATAGCGCAGGTCGGCAGTGAGAGCCAAATTATCGGTAAAGCGGCATTTGAGACGGCCGCCTAACTGGATTTCGGATGAGCCAAACCCGTAGCGGAGCGGCAGGCCCGCTCCGCTGCCGCCCAGTGCCAGGCCATAGCCAGCGTAGAGGTGCCCAAAGTAGCGGCGATTGGGACCGGTGCGCGGGCGCAACGTATCGCGGGCTACATCGGTTTGCAGCAGCACTTGCTGCGCCTGGGCGGCCGGACCGGCCAGGCACGCAGCCAGTAGCCACTGGTAATTAATTTTCATAGGAGGAATAGAAACTGCTTGGGCAGGCACGAAACTAGCGGTGGGCGACGAGGTTTTTGTGGTGTTCCTAGCATAGCGCCTCACCGCTAGCCCCTCTCTGCACAGGATAGGGAGAACTAGCTATGACTTTGTAGTGATAGTTCGGCGGCCGGCTCCCTCTACTCTTTGGAGAGGAGGCCGGCCCCAAAAAGGTCTGGCGAGGGGCAACGCTAGCGTATGTCGCTACCGACAAGCAGACTCCGAATTATACCCGAAAGGTTGCGTGCTACTCGGTGTACTCACCGGTGTAGCCCTGAAAAGAAACCCGCAGCACCGTGCCGCCCCGCAGCAGGCGGCGCGGCAGCTGCAACACCGCCCGCTGGGCCACGGCGCGCACCTCGTAGCGGTGCAGCACGCCCCGGCTATTGGCCAGGTGCCAGTAGAGGCGCGGCGGGTACGCGGCCGGCGCGGGCAGCGGTGGGCCATCCGAAGTCGCGGGCTGTTCCTGGCCTACGGGGGCTACGCTGGTAGGCTGGGTGGGCGCGGCCCCCGGCAGCACGGGCGGGTTGGAGCTGGCGTTGGGGCCAAGGGCAGCCAGCCAGGCGGGGCTGGCTTCTTCGGGGTCGGTAAGTAGCGGCAGCGGGCTGGCCACGGGCACGGTGGCGGCGGGCCGCAGTACAACCGTGATGACAGAGTCGTGGGCAATAAAATCGAAGGTGGGTATCACCTTGCGGGCAGCCGCTTTGGCATCGGTAAAGTAGCTGGCCTGGGGCCGACCGTAGCCGTGGGCATAGTCGTAGTACGGGTACAGGTCGCCGGCCTCGCGCAACTGCCGAAATATATCCATTGCCTTGGCTGGCTGCTTACGCTGCCAGGCGCAGGCTGCAAAGCCCGCCACCAGCGGCGCGGCAAACGAGGTGCCTTCCAGGCGCTCGTAGCCGCCGGGCGTGGTAGTGAGCACGATGCCAAAGGCCGACACATCGGGCTTGAGGCGGCGGTCGGCGCTGGGGCCGGTCGAGCTGAAGGCCACGTGCAGGCCGGTGGCGGGGTCGAGGCCGCCCACGGCCAGCACCGAGTCGGCATCGGCGGGTGTGCCAATGCGGCCCCAGTCGTTGTCGCCGTCGTTGCCGGCGGCGCTCACTACCAGCATGCCTTTGCGGGCCGCCAGGTTGGCCGCACGCCCGATGAGCGAGTGGCGGCCATCCATCCACTCGGGGAAGTAGCGCTGCTCGGTATACGCCAGCGACGAGCTGATGATGTCGGCTCCTTGGCGGTCGGCCCACTCAGCGGCTTTCAGCCAGGCTTCTTCCTCGCCAATGCGCTCACGGGTAAGGCTTTCGGTGCGAGCCAGCAGGTAAGTAGCCTCGGGGGCCAGGCCCAGCGCGGGGCCGGCGTGCAGGCTATCGGGGCCGGGCAGGCGGCCCGCCAGGCAGCCCATCACTTCAGTACCGTGCGAGCCGGTGTGGTACACATCGGGCCGGTTTTTCAGAAAATCATACGTGGCCGCAATGCGCCGCTCGCGCCGCAATTCCCGGAAAGCCGGGTGCGTGCCCATGCCATTATACCCCACATCGAACACTGCAATACGTATTCCTTTGCCCGTGAGGCCCGCTCGCACCAAAGCCGGGCGGCCTAGCACCGCCGTTTGCTGGCGGGCCAGCAGGTAGTCGTTGGCACTGATATCGAAGCCATTACGCTGCGATTGAGTTGGGGCTGCCGGCCGACTAGCCAGCGCGGAAAGCGCTGGGGGCTCGGGCCAACTCGCCACCCGCATCACGCCCGGCAGCTGCCGCAGCGCAGCAGCTTGGGCCGGCGTAGCGCGGCAAGCCACGGCATTAAACCACCGGCTCACCAGCGTAATCGTGTCGCTGCCCGCCCGCACGCGGGCCAGGTAGTCGGGCCGCACGGGCAGGTCGGAGGCCTCGAAGGTGGGCAGCCCCTGGCGGCGACGGCGGGCCTGCGCGGCCGGGCTGAAATAGGCTGCTGGGTCGAAGGCCACGCCCGCTTTGTCGGCAAAGCTGACCCAGTAGCGGGCCGCAGCGGGCGCGCTGCCCAGAGCCTGCCCAGCGGCAGGCCCGGGCTTGCCCAGCAGCACGAGCAGCAGCCAGCCAGTCAATTGGCCCAGGCCGCTCAGTGTTAGTTTCATAGCGTAGAAATGATTCAACGGTTCAAGCAGAGCCGTAGCGGCATGCTGCCGCCGGGCAAAAATACCCCAACGGCCCCTAGCTTGGCGCAGGCTATTTTCACTTCAGTAACCCCTCGGGCAAATGGCCCGTTTGTGAAACCTGACCCTGGCCAAACGGTTCAGGCTGATTTTCGCTTTTTAGTTATGCTTAAACTTCCCACATTCGCCCCGGCTGTAGTGTTGGCGGCCTTGCTGCTTGTCCTCCCTGGCTGCAACAAAAAAGAGATTGCCATGCTGCAACAGCAAAACGCCGACCTCACCAAGTCGCGCGACCAGCTGCAACTGGAAAAAGATGCCTTGCAGCGCGACAAAACCAGCTCTGAAAATACCCTCACGAACCGCCTGCTCAGCAAAGACCAGCAAGTGAACCAGCTCAACCAGGCCCTCGGTACCACCGAGGAAGACCTGGCCAGTAAGAATGCCCGCATCGCCGAGATGCAACGCATTCTAGATGAGAAGGATGCCGCTACCAAAGCCCTGCGCCAGAAAGTGGCCGATGCCTTGCTGGGCTTCAACTCGCAGGACTTGCAGGTGAACGTAAAAAACGGCAAGGTTTACGTGTCGCTCTCCGAGCAGCTGCTCTTCAAATCGGGCTCGACCAAGGTAGACCCGGCTGGCCAGGACGCCCTCATCAAGCTGGCTAACGCCTTGACTGGCAACAAGGATATTAACGTCCTCATCGAAGGCCATACCGACAACGTGCCCATCAAAGGCGTGGTAAACGGGGCCAAGGACAACTGGGATTTGAGCGTACTGCGCGCCACCGAAATCACGCGCTTGCTCACCTCGGCTGGCATCCCTCCCGAGCAGATTACCGCTTCGGGCAACGGTCAGTTTCTGCCAGTAGCGGCCAATGACACGCCTCAGAACAAGGCACTGAAC
>CAXUKA010000467.1:0-4405 GCA_964251335.1 uncultured Hymenobacter sp. | reverse complement strand
CTACCTGGACAGCAGTACCGATGAGCGCAAAGCCCTGAACAAAACCCTGCCCGGCGTACCCTACGACTCGCTCAACAATCAAATGATTGATTGGGTGCTTGAAGCCCGCAAAGCCAATATCCAGAACTTCCAGAAGCCGCTGTATATGGTAATTAAGGGCGACGCTGGTGCCGACGTAGGCACCGTGCAGAAAGTGATTAAGGAACTGCAAGAAAAGAACATCAACCGCTTTAACCTCGTGACCAGCCTCGAAATGAAGCCGACCACGGGCGGAGCCCAATAACCCTTACCTACAATGGCCGAAATACAACAAAAAGGCGACTCCGGTAAGGGAGGCAAGAAGCGGGCGAAAAAAGCGTCGACCAAAATCGACATGACGCCCATGGTGGACCTTGCCTTCCTGTTGCTCACCTTCTTCATGCTCACCACCACCTTTGCCAAGCCCAACGTGATGCAGCTCACGATGCCGGTGAAGGACAAAGACGACACGCACCCCACGGAAATTAAAGCGTCGGAAGCGGTTACTATCATCTTGGGTGAAGATGACAAAGTATATTACTACTTTGGCCTCAACAACCCGCTCGACAAGAGCGTACCCAAACCCGAGTTGAAAGTAACGAACTACGGCCAGAACGGCATCCGTCAGGTATTGCTGGCTCGCAAGCGCCAACAGCCTGAGCCGGTTATTCTCATCAAGCCGTATAACTACGAAGGCAAAGAAGCCCGCTATAAGAACATGGTGGACATTCTGGATGAGATGAACATTACCAGCCAGAAGAAATACGCTTTGGTGGACATCTCCAAAGCTGATGTGGACCTTATTAAAGACTCAAAGCTATGATGGATAACTCGCAGCTAGCCAAAGCTAGTCTTAACGACATCGTATTTGAGGGCCGCAACAAGGCTTACGGAGCGTTTGAACTGCGCCGCATTTACGGCCGCAACGTTTCGCGGGCTTTGATTATCGGGTCAGCTTTCCTACTTCTGCTCGTTGCAATTCCAGCAATCGCCAAGTACCTCGAAGAGCGCAAGCCCAAAGAGGTACTGAACTTGCAGGAAAACGTGCTGATGGACGCGCCGCCCCTCGATAACGCCGCCCCCCCACCCCCACCGCCGCCACCGCCAGAGGCGCCGCCACCCCCACCACCCAAGCTGAACACGGTTAAGTTCACGCCGCCGGTAGTGAAAAAGGACAACGAGGTGCAACGCACTGAAGATGTGCCCGACCAGGACGAACTGAAGGACAAAGCTGTATCGACGGTAACCGTAAAAGGTAACACCGATGCGCCTCCGCCCGACTTGAGCGACCTGAGCGGTGAAGGCAAAGCCCCGGTAGCCGAAGTGGTAGAAGACAAAGTCTATACCTATGTAGAGCAAATGCCGCAGCTACCAGGTGGTGGTGGCCAACAAGCCATCGTAAACGCCATTCAGAAAGCCTTCCGTTACCCCGCCGTCGACCTTCGCAACCAAATCGAAGGCCGTGTATTCGCTAAGTTTACGGTGGATGAAAACGGTAACCTCACCGACGTAGAAACGGTGAAAGGCCTCAGCTCCACGATTGATGCCGAAACCATCCGCGCCATTAAAACGCTGCCCAAGTTCATCCCGGGTAAGCAAAATGGTCGGGCAGTGAAAGTATCGTTCACGGTGCCGATTTCGCTGAAGATTCAATAAGAGGTAGTCTACTACCAACTCAGAGCCCCGAATGCCTAGCATTCGGGGCTCTTTGCGTTTGAGGGTAGTTAATAGTTATAAGACTGATGCCTAATTAGGGTCGTCATGCTGAGCGAAGCGGAGCGTAGTCGAAGCATCTTGCTCACTTCGTTGCTAAGCGTGATTGATTACTGTGCCACGCGAGATGCTTCGACTACGTTCTGCTTCGCTCAGCATGACAAATATTTTTAAAGCTGCCAATTCAGCAACAAGCCTAAGCTATGGCAGTGTGCGTCGCTAAACAGTCACTGCACTAAATAGCCTCTGATTCAGAAATTAATAAAAAATAATAGGTCGAGGCTTGTGGAAAATAGGTAGTGGCAGCATCAGACAGGAGCTAGGTGGCCACCAGCAATTCACCCACTCAATAAGCCCGTTTATGTCCTTGCTCCCGAATTTCTTCCCGGCCTCGCTCGACGACCTTGTTTTTGAGGGCCGCAACCAAGCCTACGGCGCATACCAGTTGCGGCAGTCGTACAATGGCCACGTGCGCACCGCTCTGAGCCTAATGATTGGCTTGTGTGGGCTACTCTTGCTGAGCGGCGCAGCCTGGCGGCATTTGCACCCAGTGGCAGTAATTGCCCCTACTACAACGGTGCCTGTTACCCCTATCACACCTCCCACCTACTTAGCCGAAGCGCCCAAGCCTATTGCCCCGCCTGCTGAGCCTAGCCAGCCCCGATTGGCCGCCGCCGCGTCGCACACCGCAGCCAGCATCCCGACCCACATCGTGAAGGATGAGCTGGCAGCGCCCAAGCCGCTGGTTACTACCGAAATATCGGAAGTACCGCCCGGCCTAGAGACTACCGGCCCAACTACTACTGGCGATGCTAGTGGCCCTGGCTCGCCCAATGGCTCAGATACGGGCACAGCCACCACAGGCAGCGAGGC
This sequence comes from uncultured Hymenobacter sp., assembly GCA_964251335.1. Taxonomy (GTDB): domain Bacteria; phylum Bacteroidota; class Bacteroidia; order Cytophagales; family Hymenobacteraceae; genus Hymenobacter. The sequence continues at coordinate 1,801 of CAXUKA010000467.1, read as the reverse complement.
TGGTACTGGTACCGGCCCGGCCGTGGTCGGCCCCTACCTAGTAGTAGAAAAAATGCCTGAGTTTACGGGGGGCACCGAGGCCCTGATGCGCTACCTACGCAACCACTTACGCTACCCTAGTGCGGCGCTTCGGGAGCAGGCCGAAGGCCGGGTATACGTGAGCTTTGTGGTGCAGGCCGACGGTACAATTGCCGATGTTAGCATACCCAAAGGCTTGGGCTACGGCCTCGATGAAGAAGCCCAGCGCGTGGTGCGCCAAATGCCCGCTTGGACGCCCGGTCGCCAGAGCAATCATGCTGTACCTGTGCGTTTTACCTTGCCCATTACTTTTAAGATTCAATGAATTACTTTTGGGGTGAATAGGATTAAAAGCCGGCTTATTATGAAAAGCCGGCTTTTTTCACCTTTTTTGTATCCCCGCCAACAACTCTGGACTGAATAGCCCGAACATTTTGCCCCCCGGCCTCTGTTACCAAGGGCAACTGTCCCACTCCACCCTCATGCGCGATAGCTCCACTGAAGAGCGGCTGGGTCCATCCCAGCAACCTGTGCGTCTTTTTGACTTGCTGCGGGCCGTCGGCTACCTGGCCCTTGGCGGCTGGCTGCTTTATACTGCCGACCGCCCGATGGCGGCAGGTGCCCTGCTGCCGCTAGGCCACAAAGCGCGGCTGATTCTCGGCGGCCTACTTATCCTCTACGGTATTGTGCGCTTGGTACGGGCACTTCCTTTCCAATTTCGTAAATCCCGCCCAGATGACTTTAGCTGATTTTTCGACCCCCAAGGGCCGTACTTTCTTGGGTGCGCTGTTGCTGGCGGCGGGCCTGCTCCCGGCCTGCCACAGTCGCTCGGCCTCGGGCATCGAAACCGAGCCCACCGATACGCCTACGAGCGGCCACGTATCTATCAGCGTCGATGAGACGTTTGCGCCCATCCTGGAGTCGCAGGTCGATACGTTTCAGAAACTGTATCCCGATGCGCACGTCAAGGCTTCGTATCAGCCTGAAGACAGCGTGATGCTGGACCTGCTCAACGACAAGGTGAAGCTCGCCATCATCTCGCGCGACCTGACGACCAAGGAAAAAGCTGAGCTCGACAAGCAGACAATGGTGCCCAAGGTGACTAAAATCGGCACCGATGGGCTAGCCATTATTCTGCACCCATCCAACCCCGACTCGCTGCTGACCATTGCGCAGCTGCGCACCATCTTCAGCGGCCAAACGACCAACTGGAAGCAGGTAAGTGGGCAAAACAAACTCGGCGAAGTCAACGTGGTATTTGATGCCAACCGCAGCAGCACTCTGCGCTTTGTGCGCGACTCGCTACTGCGTGGGCAAGAGTTGACCAAGCGCGTGTTCGCGGCCAAATCTAACCCCGAAGCGCTGGCCTACGTAGCGGCGCACCCGGCGGCAATTGGCGTGATTGGTATCAACTGGGTGTCGGACCACGACGACCCCAAGGTGATGAGTTTTTTGAAGACCGTGCGGGTAGCAGGCATTACGGCGCGGCCCAACCCGACGAAAAACGATTTTATTCAGCCTTACCAAGCCTATCTGGCCGCGTACACGCCCGAGCAGCTGCGGGCCAATTCCGAATTTCAGAAGTACCCGTTGCAGCGCGATATCTACGTTATCAACCGCGAGGCACGCACCGGACTTGGCTCGGGTTTTGCATCCTTTATTGCGGGCCAGAAGGGGCAGCTTATCTTCTATAAGTCGGGCCTTATGCCGTCCAATAGGCAGGCCCGCGTCATTACCACGCCGAAGCTGCATTGAACTCCGAAGCCCTGTCTCGCGTAGTTTA
>CAXUKA010000466.1:0-4408 GCA_964251335.1 uncultured Hymenobacter sp. | reverse complement strand
ACTACGCCCTGCGCAAGCGACTGCTTAAGTATCTAACTGATTTTCTGCTTCTACGCCAGCGCCAGCACGATGCCACGGCCGCTACTTCGGTGCGCGGGCAGCTCACGCTAGCCCAATATTTATTTGGGGCCGGCGTGCCCCGACTGGCCTGGAACCTGCTGCGCAAAGCCGAAAAGCTAGCCCAGGACAACGAGCAATACGAGCCCCTGAATGCGGTGTATAACCTCCAGATTCAGTACGCCAACTCGCCCCACGCCGAGCCGCTCGATGCCATTATCGAGCGCCGCCACCGCAACAAAAAGGCCGCCGATGAGGAAGAGCGCGCCGCCATTGCCGACAGCCTGTTGCGCCAGCGCCTGCGCCAAGCCCGGCAGCACGGTCGGGGCGCCGTGCCCGCCGACAAAATTTTGCACAACATTCTGGTCGAGTATGACTTGCAGGAGGCCTTTGCGCGCTCGCCCTCGCTGCTGTGTCGGCTCATGAGCATCACGCGGCACGCCATGCTGGTGCGGGGCGATTTCACGTCGTTTGCGCCTTTCATCGAGCGGTGTTATAAGCTGATGGAGCGCCGCCACGGCTTCACGCCAGCCCACCGGGGCTACCAGCTGCGGCTGCTGTATATGCTGGCGCACGCGCTGTACCGCTCGCGGCGTTTCCAGGAATCGGTGGGGTATCTGGAGCAAGGGCTGGCAATACTGGCCGACGTGCCGGGCCGGCAGTTTGCCGAAATGCGGCCGCGCTTCACGTTTTTGCTGGCGGCCAATTATGCGTTCTTGCGGCGCAATAAAGAGAGCATCAGTCTCTTGGAAGAGGCTATTAATGCTAAACCCGCGCTGCTGCCCGCCGACCAACTGACGGCGCGCTTCCAGCTCACGTTTCACTATTTTGCCGACGGTAACAACCACAAAGCCAACCAGTCGCTCATCAGCCTCGACCGCACCGACCACTGGCTCGAGCAAAACCTGGGCATGGAGTGGCTGCTCAACCACAACATCGGCGAGATGCTGATTCAACTGGAGCTCGGCAACCCCGACCAGGCCCTCACGCGCCTGCGCGCCGTCGAGCGGCGCTTGCACGAGCAGTTTCCGGCCGCCGAAGCCACGGCCGAAGCGCCAGCCACGCCGCTCGGCGGCCCCTACCACTCGGTGCTGAGCTTCCTGAGTTGCGTGCGCGAAATCATCGCCAACCCAGCCGTGACCCGCACGCCCGAGTTTGCGAACCGCGTAGCTGCGATTCCGGCCTTTTTATCGCAAGAACGTGAAGACTTGCAGGTGATTAGCTTCTATGCCTGGCTGAAGGCGCGGGTGCTGGGAAGGCCGTATTATGAGGTGCTGCTGCAACTGGCCGAAGGTTAAACCCTACTGCCCCAGCTGGTTGATGTCTTTCACTTCCAATACTTTCTTCGGGACACCGCGCTCGGCGACACGTAGCATCGCCTGCCCTACTTCGTGCAGCGTGCTGGCGTAGTTGAAATGCCGCATCAGCGGTATCAACCAGCTAAACCAATGGTACATCGGCAGCACGTGTAACTGACCCTTCACTGGCTGCATACCGCCCGGCCGAAACATGTAGGCCGCTCGAAAGGGCAAAGCCAGCAGGTCATTTTCGGTGCGTTGCTTCACGCGAGCCCACATCTGCGTCCGGCCGCCGGTGCCGGCCCCCGATACATACACGAACGTGGCCTCGGGCGAGTGGCGCAGCAGCGTTTGGGCAAAGTGCAGTGTCAGGTCGTGCGTGACATGGGTGTACTCGGCCTCCTTCATGCCCAATGACGAAACCCCCGCGCAGAAAAAGCAGGCCGTGTAGCCATTCAGCTCATCCTCAATGCCAGCGAGGTCGAAGAAATCGGGCACCAGCAGCTCGCGCAGCTTGGGGTGCGAGTGCCCGCTCGGCTTGCGGCTGATGGAGAGCACGACTTCCACATCGGGTTGGTCGAGCAGGGTGAGGAGCACGCCTTCGCCCACCATGCCGGTAGCGCCGGTGAGAATAATTCGCTGGGACATAATTAAAAAACAAAACCTGTTTTCCGACAAGACGCGGGAGAACGGGTTTTGTTTTAAAGCGACGTGCTACCAAGCAAGAAATCAAGCAAAACCACGCTGTAGCTTTGGCCCAACGTACGGTATACACCCAGCCAACACGGTCGCCTATAAACGGCGAACCCCCGGCTGTTGGAGCAACCGAGGGTTCAAGAAGTGGGTGGTAGTAACACCCTCTCCTTACCATGAAAAGGGAACGTGCGCTACAACTCCTTCCGCAGCCGGGCCACCGGGATATTAAGCTGCTCGCGGTACTTGGCTACCGTGCGGCGGGCGATGTTGTAGCCCCGCGCATTGAGCATTTTTTCCAATTTGTCGTCGCTCAGTGGGTGGTCCTTTTTCTCGCCGCCGATTAGGTCTTTGAGAATACTTTTCACCTCGCGGCTGCTGGCGTCCTCGCCCGAGTCGGTGGCGATGCCTTCCGAGAAAAAGAATTTGAGTGGGTAAATCCCGTGCTCGGTTTGGATGGACTTCGAGTTGGCCACCCGGCTGATAGTGGAGATGTCCATGCCGATGGCCTGGGCTATATCCTTGAGAATCATCGGCCGCAGCTTCGAGTCGTCGCCGGTCAGGAAAAACTCGCGCTGGCGCTCCACGATGGCCGACATGGTGCGCAGCAGCGTATTCTGCCGCTGCCGGATGGCGTCGATAAACCACTTGGCCGAGTCGAGCTTTTGCTTGACAAAGCTTACGGCCTCCTTCATTTTCTGGTCTTTCTTGGCGGCCTTGTCGTAGGTCTGCAACATCTCGCGGTAGTCGCGGCTCACGCGCAGCTCGGGGGCGTTGCGGGCGTTCAGGGTCAGGTTTAGCTCGCCGTTGTCGTTGGTTAGGATGAAGTCGGGCATCAGGTACTGCGCGCCGCCGGCGCTGCCTTTGCCGCCGCTTACGGGGCCGCTGCCGCCCGGCTTGGGATTCAGACGCAGGATTACGGCCACCGCGTCTTTTAGCTCATCATCTTCTAAGTCAAGTCTTTGCTGGATGCGCTGGTAATGCTTCTTGGTGAATTCCTCGAAGGTTTCAGTCAGAATACGCTCAGCGTTCAGCGTGGCCTCATCCTGAGGCCGGCGCTCCAGCTGCAAGAGCAAGCACTCGGGTAGGTCGCGGGCGGCGATGCCTGGCGGGTCGAATTGCTGAATGACGCGCAGCACGGCCTCAATCTCGGCCTCGGTGGCTTCGATATTCTGGCTGAAAGCCAGGTCATTGGCAATGGCGGCCAAATCGCGGCGGATATAGCCGTCGCCATCAATCGAGCCAATTAGCTGTTCGCCAATGCTTTGCTCCAGCTCGTCGAGTTGGGCGTAGTGCAGCTGGTCGAGCAGCGAGTCTTGCAGCGAGCCGCTGGTGTCGGCCAGGGGCATTTCGCGCTCTTCCTCGTCGCCGGGGCCGTCGCCCTGCATTTTGTAGCCGGCTATCTCGTCGTCGTTGACGTAGTCGCTGATGTCAATTTCGTGGTTGTCATTGTCGATGCCCAGAGCTTCGACTTCGGAGGCGGGCTCGGGGCGCTCGTCGGCGTAGTCGTCGAGGCTGGGGGCGTCGTCGGCGGGCTCGTTGCCGCCAAAATCCTCGTCGAGAGTAGTGTCGTCGCTGTCGAGCGAGTCGTTGGGGTCGTCGGCTACTTCGGGGGTGTCGTCCGAGTTTTCGTCGCGGTCGTCGGCCTCGTCGCTGTCGCCTTCTTCGAGGGCGGGGTTCACCTCCATTTCCTCCTTAATGCGCGTTTCTAGCTCGGCCGTAGGTATTTGCAGCAGCTTGATAAACTGAATCTGCTGCGGCGAGAGTCGTTGCGAAAGGTGTTGCGAAAGGTCAAGGCGTTGCATAGGTAGAACGGATATAGAACAAGGGCCACTGGCCAGGGCGGAAGGTAACGATACGCAGTGGCAAACTAATCGGTCATAGGTTCATACTAGCAAATTCCCGCTGGGGTTAGCGCCGCGCGCGGCAATCGCCCAAGCGCCGGCTTTACCTTTGCGGGCTCAACTGCTTTTGCTTACCCGTTTATGCCCGCCGACCAACTCCGCCGCACCCGCGTCCAAGACCTGCTCACGAGTACCGACCTCAACCGCGAAGTGCTGGTGAAAGGCTGGGTACGCACCCGCCGCGGCAACAAATATGTGCAGTTTATCGCGCTCAACGACGGCTCGTGCCTCGCCACCTTACAAATAGTAGCTGACGCTGAGAAGTTTCCCGAAGAAAGCCTCAAGGAAATCACCACCGGCTCGTGCATCGCGGTGCGCGGCCAGCGGGTAGCGTCGCAAGGCAAGGGTCAATCGTCTGAGATTCAGGCCACCGAGATAACCGTGCTCGGCACCGCCGACCTGATCCAGACGCGCCACGCCGTCCTGCGCAACTATCCGATCTCGGCGCACCTGCGC
>CAXUKA010000465.1:0-4431 GCA_964251335.1 uncultured Hymenobacter sp. | reverse complement strand
CCCTACCTCTTCCAGCACCTTTTCCACCCAGCCCTTGCCCCAGGCTTCCAACTCCGGGGCGCTCCACAACTGCGGGGAGAAAATGCGGCGTTGGAACTTGGGAGGCAGGTACTTACGCCAATTGGTGCCGCCGGTAGCGGGCACGTCGGTAGGGTCGCGCTGGAGGTAGCGCACGGCCGACTTATAGTGCATGAGCGGCCAGTTTACGTTCACGTTCACGTCGAGCTGCTTGAGGGCGCGCAGCAAGCGCGGATGCTGGCGGTCGGCCTCGGGCAGGCGCTGCACCACGGCCCAGGCGTTGCGGTGCTGGTAGTGGCGGGCATGGGCCACCAGCTCGCCAGTGTATTTGCGCTCAAACTCGTTTAAAGTCAGGGCTTTGGCTCCAGTTTCTTCCACGGTGGCGCCGGCCTGCCAGTAGATGCAGCCCATAAACTCCTCGTGAGTAGGGGCGTCGCCGAGCAGGCGGCGTTTTTCTTCGGGCACCAGATTTTCAAGGGCCGTGCTGGCTATTTCGATAAAGCGGTACTGCACGCTCTGGAAGCCCGAGGCGGGCATCAGACTCATGCGAAATTGCAAGAACTGCTGCTTGTCCATGCCGTCCACCATGACCTCGAATGAGCTAATCAGGGTTTCGAAATAACGGTTCACGCGGCCCAGGCGCAGCACTACTTCACCTAGCGTGGGCTGCTGCAACTCGCCCAGTTGCTCGTACTCGCGCAGGCAGAGCTTGAAGTACAACTCCGTGATTTGGTGATAAATAATGAAGATTTCTTCATCAGGAAACTTTGTGAGCGGGCGCTGTAAGCTCAGCAGCGTATCAAGCTCGATGTAGTCCCAATAGTTGATGTAGTCGGCGTGGTAGAGGCCTTCGAGGTAGGCGGCCAGTTCCTGTCCATCGGCGGCGTAGCGCGCTTGCAGGCGGCGCAACTGGGTGAGCACGGCGGGCGAAAATTCTTCGGAAATGGATTGCAAAACGGACTGGTCGGGCATAAGCAAAAGGAGAGGAGCCAGCGCAAATATCGGCTGGCCATCCGCGTTGCGCCGAGGATTGGGCGGCGATACCCTAATTTTAGCCCCGCGTTGGATGAGTTTTGAGTTAAGAATTTTGAGTTAAGTGTTTGCGCTCTTAGCTCAGCGGTTGCCAACTCAGAATTCATAACTCACAATTTATTATTTCCTTCCCCACCCGTGGCCGAAAAATCCAGCATTTTTGATATGATAGGGCCGGTGATGATTGGGCCTAGCTCGTCGCACACGGCCGGGGTGGTGCGCATTGCGCGGGCCGCCATCCGCATCCTGGGTGCCCTGCCCACCGAGGCCGTTATTACATTCTACAATTCTTTTGCCCGCACCTACGAGGGCCACGGCTCCGACCGCGCCATCGTGGCTGGGTTGCTGGGGTATGCAACTGATGATGAGCGTATTCGCACCGCCTTCGACCACGCTGCCGAGGCGGGCCTGAAGTACACGTTTCAGAGCGTGGGCAATGCCTCGACGCTGCACCCCAATACCATCAAGCTCAACCTGACCGGCCCCGATGGCTACCGCGTGGAGGTGGTGGGCCAGAGCCGGGGCGGCGGGGTTATCCGCATTGTGGAGGTCGATGGCTTCGGCTGCGACTTTTCGGGGGCGCTGCACACGCTCATTATTGATGCTGATGACGTGCCGGGCTCCATTGCGTTTATCGCCTCCGTTATCGCGCACGCCGATACCAACATTGCGACCATGTTTGTCTCGCGCAAGGGCAAGCACGAGGCCGCCCGGCAATTTATCGAGATGGATGGCCCGATTGACGACCTTACACTAGCCTATCTGCGGCACCTGAACTGGGTGCATCGCATCACCTATATTCCCACGCTCGAATAAATTGCCTGTAATATATTGGCCCCGCCAGCGATAGAGGCTGATAGACTATTGGGGCCAAAAATATCGGCCAGGCGGCTGCGTTCTGCTGCTTAGTATCTGTACCGCGAAAACACTTCTCCTTTATGACTGCAAAAACTACTCACTTGCCCGCTGCTCTGGGGCTGGCTTGTCTGCTGGCCGCCGGCCCGGTAGCTGCCCAGGTGCCAGCCACGCAGCCCGCCCGCCCGGCTAGCGCGCCGAGCGCCGCGCTGGGCACCCCCGCCGCTGCCGCCACCGGCCCCTGGAGCCTCCAGCGCGCCGTAGACTACGCCCTGGAGCACAACCTAAATGTGCGCCTGAGCCAGCTGCAAGCCGACAACAATGCCCAAGTGTTGCGTCAAAGCAAAGCCGCTCTGCTGCCCACCGCCAACCTCAACGGCACCCAGGCCTGGAACTACGGTACCAGCGTCAACCCGCTCACGTATGAGTTTCAAAGCCAGACGGTTCGCTCGAACAACTTCTCGGCGGTATCGCAGCTGATTCTTTTCCAGGGCTTCCAGCTGCGCAATACTATTAAGCGCAACGACCTCGACTACCAGGCCAGTGTGGCCGACATCGAAAAGGCTCGCAACGACCTGAGTCTGAACGTGGCCGGGCAGTTTTTGCAGCTGGTGCTGGCCCAGGAGCTGGTGCGCGCCAATCAGACGCGGGTGGACAACGACCAGGCTCAGATAACCCGCTCGAAAATATTGCTCAAAGCCGGCAGCATCCCCGAAAGCACGCTGCTCGACAGCCAGAGCCAATTGGCCACGGACGAGCTGAACGTGATTACGGCCCAAAACCAGGCCGATTTGGCCCGGCTGGCGCTGCTGCAGCTCATGAACATTGACCCGGCTACGGCCCAGGACTTTGCCATCGAGGTGCCCGCGCTGCCCGACCCCGACGAGGAAGCGCCCTACGTTATCAACCTGAACCAGACCTATCAGGACGCCGCCGCCCGCCTGCCCGAGATAAAGGCCGCCGAGCTGCGCGTGCTCAGTGCCCGCCGCAGCATCGACCTGGCGCGCGGGGCCTATTATCCACGTTTTGCCCTCACGGGGTCATTGTTTACAGGGTATTCGTCGTCGTCGGTATCGCGGGTGATTACGGGCACTTCGGCCGGCACCAACTATCCACTCAACGTAATTGACCCCAGCGGCAACCCCGTGAACACGGGTTATTCTATTGTGCTGCCTGGCTCGGCTACCTACGATGTGCTGCCGGTGCGCTTCTTCGACCAGCTGAGCAATAACTACGGTAAGTCGATTCAGTTTGGCCTCAGCGTGCCCATTCTCAATGGCTTGCAGGTGCGCACGGCCGTGCAGCGCTCGCTCATCAACGAGCAGGCGCAGAGCGTGCGCGCCGAGCAGGCGCGCCTGACCTTGCGCCAGAGCATCGAGCAGGCCTACGCCGATGCTCGCGCCGCCCAGCGCCAGTACGCCGCTGCCAGCCGCCAGGTGGCCGCCCTCACCCTCACGCAGCGCAACTCGGAAATCCGCTTCAACAACGGCCTGCTCAACGGTACCGAGTTTAATATTGCCAAAAACAACCTGAACTACGCCGTTTCCAACCAGCTTCAGGCCAAATACACCTTCATCTTCCGGCGTAAAGTGCTGGACTTTTACCAAGGCAAGCCGCTGGCGCTGTGAATGAGCGAATGAGTGAAGGAGTGAAGTTTTTCAAGCAAACCAAGCTCCTCTACTCATTCACCAACTTCCTCATTCACCCATTCACTCATTGAATTAGATGAAAAATAACCGACTCCTTTTTATTCTGCTGGGCCTCATTGTCGTGCTGATTGGCGGCTACGCAGTGGCCAAAAAACAAGGCTGGGTGGGCAAGCCCACCGGTACCGAAGTCACGGCGGCCAAGGCCGGGCCGGCCACTATCGTGGAAAAAGTCAGTGCCTCGGGCAAGGTGCAGCCCGAAACCGAAGTGAAAATCTCGCCCGATGTATCGGGCGAAATCATTGAGCTTTACGTGCAGGAGGGCGACTCGGTGAAGAAAGGCCAGCTGCTGCTGCGCATCCGCCCCGACAACTACCAAGCCATGGTGAGCCAGCAAACGGCCGCCGTGGGCACCCAGCGCGCCAACGTAGGCCAGGCCGAAGCCCAGCTGCAACAGCAAACCGCCAACGCCCGCCAGACCGAGCTGACCTATCGCCGCCAGGCCTCGCTGTATAAGCAAAAAGTCATTTCGCAGTCGGACTACGAGGCAGCCCAGGCCGCCTATAATGCTTCGCAGGAGCAGTTGCGGGCCATTCGGGCGCAGATTACGGCCGCCCAGAGCACCGTGCGCAGCGCCCAGGCTGGCTTGCAGGAAGCCCAGAAAAACCTCAATAAAACCACTATCTACGCCCCGGTAAGCGGCACGGTATCGAAGCTGAACGTGAAAAAAGGCGAGCGCGTGGTAGGTACCAGCCAGATGGCCGGCACCGAAATCATGCGCATTGCCAACCTCAACAACATGGAGGTGCGGGTGAGCGTGAATGAAAACGACATCATCCGGGTGCAGCTCGGCGACTCGGCCGAGGTGGAGGTGGACTCG
>CAXUKA010000464.1:0-4458 GCA_964251335.1 uncultured Hymenobacter sp. | reverse complement strand
GGTAAGTACAGTACTGGTCAATTGGCCCCCGCTTTGCAGCAAACTAAGTTCTGCCAGCTGGCGGGCATCGTCACGGGCTCGCCCGCGAAAGCGGCTAAGTGGAAGCAGCAGTATCAATTGGCCGACAAGGACATTTACAACTACAAAACCTTTGACCGCATCGTTGATAATTCTGATATCGACATTGTGTATGTGGTGACGCCCAACGCGCTACACGCCGAGTTTGTGGTGCGGGCGGCGCAGGCGGGCAAGCACGTCATTTGCGAAAAACCGATGGCTACCACCGTGGCCGACTGCGAGCACATGCTGGCGGCCAGCAAAAAGGCGGGCAAAAAACTCAGCATCGGCTACCGGCTGCACTTCGAGCCGCACCACCAGGAGGTAATGCGCCTGGGCCAGACGCAGGCCTACGGCAAAATCAACCACCTGCTGACCGACAACGGCTTCAAATTCAACAACGATACGCCGTGGCGCGTGAGCAAGTCGCTGGCGGGCGGCGGACCGCTCATGGACATGGGTATTTACTGCCTGCAAGGCTGCATTTATACCAAAGGCCAGGTGCCGGTATCAGTAACGGCTAAGTTTGCACCCAAAGCTGATGCCCAGTTATTTAGAGAAGTAGAATCGGGCCTCAGCTGGCAGCTGCAATTTGCCGATGGCACCACCGCCGACTGCCGCACCAGCTACGCCGAGAATATGGATAGCCGCCTGCGCGCTGAGGCCGCCAATGGTTGGTTTGAGTTGAACCCGGCCTTTGGCTACGGCGGCTTGGCGGGTACTACCAGCAAGAGCCCCAACGTGCTCGACCTGCCCAACATCAACCAGCAAGCCGCCCAGCTAGACGATTTTGCCGACTGCATTCTGAACAATAAACCCACCCGCGTGCCCGGTGAAATGGGTTTGCGCGATGTGCAATTGCTCTTGGCCATTTACCGCGCCGCCGAGACCGGCCAGCCAGTTTCGACTAAGGATGTGCTGCAAATAATCGACCGCACGCAAGTGCGGTAAGATGTTGCGCGGACTTTATAGTCCGTGCCTACAACAAGTTGCGGACTACAAAGTCTGCGCAACTTGCTTTACCGCGGCTGCACCGGAAACTGCTCGAATACAGTTTCTACCGCCTTATTAATCTGCTTGGCCGAGCGCGTGGGAGCCTTCGATAGGATGCTGGTAGTCGTGCCCTGCCACACTAGTTCCTTGCGGGCAGCATCGACTAGCTCGATAGTAGCGGTGCCTTCTTGGTACTGGCCTACCGGCACATCGCGGGCGTCCCAGTGGTAGTTGCGCTGGCCGATGTATTGCGGTGCGCCATCGGTTTGAAAATTGGCTTCGCGGGTCTGGGTGCGCTGCTGAGTTACGAGGCCGATATTCACCCACAGCTCGGGCTGGGCGGCTTTGCGGTAGCCCCGGCGCTCCATTTCTTGCGTCACAGCCAGCTTCAGGTCGAAAATGCCCGTGCCTGAGCGCTGAAATGCCGAGTCATTGCGCGCCACTTCGTCCATGAAATTGTACGTTTTGTACTGCGCGAAATTGATACCCGTTTTCTGGTCGACTTGAGTCAGTCGCTCGTTGGTCGAGCAGGCAGTAAGGCCAAGGGCCAAGGCGAATAGTAGCTTTTTCAGGGAGTTGAGTGCGGTGCTCATAACCAATGGCTTTTGCGGGTGGGGCAGGTATTAATAGTTTTATTGTTTGTCATGCTGAACGCAGTGAAGCATCTTGCGTGGTGTAGCAACTCCTAGCGTAGGCAACGAAGCGAGCAAGATGCTTTCGTTGCGTTCAGCATGACAAACGCGGTTTTTAAAACGCAGTTACTACCCCTACGAAAACCCAAGCACTGGATGCGGCTGGTACGGCTCTTCCAGCCGCTTAATTTCCTCCGCGCTCAGCTTCACATCAACCGCCGCTACGGCATCTTCCAGGTGCCCCGGCTTGCTGGCTCCCACGATGGGCGCAGTGATAACCGGCTTCGAGAGCATCCAGGCCAGCGCAATTTGCGCGTTGGGCAATCCGCGCTCTTTTGCGATTTCTGTCACGCGGTCGGCCACCGCGAAGTCGTCGTCGCGGCCATAGAGGCTTTTGCCAAAAGCATCGGTTTTGGCGCGCTCGGTTTCGTTGCGCTCCTTGCTGCGGCCGCCCGTGAGCAGCCCCCGCGCCAGCGGCGACCACGGAATGACGCCGATTTTCTGGTCGTGGCACAGCGGCAGCATCTCGCGCTCCTCCTCGCGGTACACCAGGTTATAATGCGGCTGCATGCTCACGAAGCGCGTCCAGTTGTGCTTGTCGGCCAAGTACAGCGCCTGCGCAAACTGCCAACTGAACATCGACGACGCGCCGATGTAGCGCGCTTTGCCGGCCTTCACTACATCGTGCAGTGCCTCCAGCGTTTCCTCGATAGGCGTGTCGTAGTCCCAGCGGTGAATCTGGTAAAGGTCAACATAGTCGGTGCCCAGGCGCTTGAGGCTGGAGTCGATGGCGCTCATAATGTGCTTGCGCGACAGACCTTTATCGTTCGGCCCCGGCCCCATGGGGTTGAAGACTTTGGTGGCGAGCACTACTTCATCGCGCTTGGCGAAGTCGCGTAGGGCGCGGCCTACCACTTCCTCGCTCGCGCCGTTGGAGTACACGTCGGCGGTGTCGAAGAAATTGATACCCAGCTCTAGCGCTTTCTGAATGAAGGGGCGGCTCTGCTCCTCATTCAGGGCCCAGGGCCAGCGGTCGGTGGGCGTGCCGTAGGTCATGGTGCCCAGGCAAATTTTAGAAACTTGAAGCCCAGTGGCTCCGAGGCGGGTAAATTCCATAGTGTCGCACGATGAGCCGCTTAAGGCGGCTAGTAGATTGAGTCTATTTATACGGCCCAAGGCAACTTCGCGCTACTAGACTTTCAATAAAAAAGCCTCGTAGCAAATGCTACAAGGCTTTTCCTTCTTTCTCTCTCTAGAGTCGATTACCGCAACAACGATTCCTGTGCGGCCTCGGTCACCTTAGCACTCATTTCGCGCACGGCCTTCGCGATGCCCTCGGCATCGAAACCGCACTCTTTATACAACTGGTCCTGAGTACCGTGCTCTACTACGCGGTCGGGAATACCGAGGCGACGGGTAGGCAGTTGTACGCCTTGCTCACCTAGGAATTCCAGCACGGCCGAGCCGAAGCCGCCTTGTAAGCAGCCGTCTTCGACGGTAACGATGGCGCGGTAGCGGCGGGCGATGGCCAGCAGCATTTCCTCATCGAGCGGCTTGCAGAAGCGCATATCGTAGTGGCCTACGTCGAGGCCTTCGGCGGCTAGAGCGTTCGTGGCTTTCACCGCGTAGTTGCCGATGTGGCCGATGCTGAGAATAGCTACGCCGCCCTGCTCGCCCTCGCGCACCACGCGGCCTGTGCCGATGGCCACGCGCTGCAACGGCGTGCGCCACGCGGGCATCACGCCCTCGCCGCGCGGGTAACGGATGCTGAACGGACCCGCATTTTCGGGCAGTTGGGCAGTGTACATCAGGTTGCGCAGCTCCTGCTCGTTCATCGGGGCCGAGACTACGATGTTGGGAATGCAGCGCATGAAGGCCAGGTCGTAGCAGCCGTGGTGCGTGGGGCCGTCGGCCCCGGCGAAACCAGCGCGGTCGAGGCAGAATACCACGTGCAGGTTTTGCAGGGCTACATCGTGCACCACCTGGTCGTAGCCGCGCTGCATGAACGACGAGTAAATATTGCAAAACGGCACCAAACCCTGCGTGGCCAATCCCGCCGAGAACGTAACGGCATGCTGCTCAGCAATACCCACGTCGAAGGCGCGCTCGGGCATGGCGGCCATCATGATATTCAAGGAAAAGCCGCTGGGGATGGCCGGCGTTACGCCCATTATTTTATCGTTGGCCTCGGCCAGCTCCAGCAGGGTGTGGCCGAAAACATCCTGGTACTTCGGCGGCTGCGGCTTGTCGGGGACTTTGGTATAAATCTCGCCCGTTATTTTATCGAATAAGCCCGGCGCGTGCCACAGCGTCTGGTCTTTTTCGGCCAGCGCGTAGCCCTTGCCTTTCACCGTGACGCAGTGTAGCAGCTTAGGGCCGGGAATGCTTTTGAGGTCATTCAACACCGCCACCAGATGCTGCACATCGTGGCCATCGACGGGGCCGAAGTAGCGGAAATTTAGCGCCTCAAACAAGTTGCTCTGCTTCAGCAAAGTCGCCTTCATAGCGGCCTCTACTTTGCGGGCAATCTGCTGGGGGTTGGGGCCAAATTTGCTCAGCTTGCCCAGCACGTTCCACAGCTCGTCGCGCACTTTATTGTAGGTGCGCGAGGTAGTAATGTCGGTCAAATATTCTTTGAGCGCGCCCACATTGGGGTCGATGCTCATGCAGTTGTCATTGAGCACGACAATCATATTGTTGCGAATGTCGCCGGCGTGGTTGAGCGCCTCGAAGCTCATGCCCGCCGTCATAGCCCCGTCGCCAATCACAGCAATGT
>CAXUKA010000463.1:0-4478 GCA_964251335.1 uncultured Hymenobacter sp. | reverse complement strand
CGATTACAGTGATGAATGCCTTTCGCAAAACGCTGGGGCCGGGCCAATCGTCGGCTGGCAAGCTGTTCCTCACGGCGGGCCTGGGCGGCATGAGCGGCGCGCAGCCCAAGGCGGGCAACATCGCGGGCTGCATTACGGTGGCCGCCGAAGTAAACCCGGCCGCCGCCCGCAAGCGGCACCAGCAGGGCTGGGTCGATGAGCTACACGAAAGCCTGGACGGGCTGGTAGAACGCGTGCGGCAGGCCAAAGCGCAGCAGGAAATGGTGTCGCTGGCCTACCTCGGCAACGTGGTAGAGGTGTGGGAGCGTTTTTACGAAGAAGGTATTTTCGTAGAAATTGGCTCCGACCAAACTTCCCTGCACAATCCTTGGTCGGGCGGCTACTATCCGGTTGGCCTTTCCTACGAGGAAGCTAACCACTTGCTAGCCAGTCAGCCAGAAGCTTTCCGGGCAGAGGTGCAAGCGTCGCTGCGGCGGCACGCGGCGGCCGTGAACCAACACGCCTGGCGCGGCACGTATTTTTTCGACTACGGCAATGCTTTCCTGCTCGAATGCAGCCGGGCGGGAGGTGATGTCATGGCCCCGAATGGCATTGACTTCCGCTATCCGTCCTACGTGCAGGATATTCTAGGACCAATGTGCTTTGACTACGGTTTTGGACCCTTCCGCTGGGTGTGCACCTCGGGCGTGGCCGACGACCTGGCCCAGACCGACCAGCTAGCGCACGACGTACTCGTAGAATTACGCGCCGATGCGCCCGACGAGATTCAGCAGCAGCTCGACGATAATATTCGCTGGATAAGCGAGGCCGCGAAAAATAGATTGGTGGTAGGTTCGCAGGCGCGCATCCTTTATGCCGATGCCGAGGGGCGTATTCGTATCGCGCTGGCCTTCAACGAGGCCGTGCGCAATGGGCACCTGCACGCGCCCGTAGTACTCGGCCGCGACCACCACGACGTGAGCGGCACCGACTCGCCCTTCCGCGAAACTAGCAACATCTACGACGGCAGCCGCTTCACGGCCGATATGGCGGTGCACAACGTCATTGGCGACAGCTTCCGGGGTGCTACCTGGGTTTCTATCCACAATGGCGGTGGCGTGGGCTGGGGCGAGGTCATCAACGGCGGCTTCGGCATGGTGCTCGATGGCAGCCTGGAAGCCGAGCGTAAGTTGCAAAGCATGCTGTTTTTTGATGTAAATAATGGCATTGCGCGCCGCAGTTGGGCACGCAATCCAGAGGCACGCTTTGCCATTGAGCGGGAGTTGGCGCGCAGCCCTGGCCTCCAGGTAACGCTGCCGTATTTGGTTGATGATGCCGTACTGGCGGCGCTGGAAACTCCTTCTTCTCCTCTATCCTAGTGTTGCGATGCCGCTTTTTGACCTTATCAAACCCACTTCGGCGCGGCTGCCTATCGTCATCAGTGTGCCCCACGCAGGCACGGAGTTTCCCGATGGCATTCGCGCCGAGCTAAAGCCGGGCGTACTGCCGCCCGATGATACCGATTGGTTTGTAAATCAACTGTATGACTTCGCCACCGAGCTAGGCATTCCAATGCTCTGTGCCCGGTACAGCCGCTGGGTTATCGACCTGAACCGCAACCCCGACAGTACGCCGCTCTACCACGACGGGCGCGTACTCACGGGCCTCTGCCCGGCCACCAATTTTCTAGGCGAGCCGATTTATCAGGACGAGCGCCGCGAAGTGGCGGCTGAGGAAATAGCCCGTCGCAAGACGCTCTATTTTGAGCCCTACCACCAAGCATTGCAACAACTACTTGACGAAACGCAGGCGCAGTTTGGCCGCGTACTGCTATGGGACTGCCATTCCATCCGACGCTTTGTGCCAGCCATCAACCCCGAGCCATTCCCCGACTTAATTCTGGGCAGCGCCGATGAAACCTCGGCCGCACCCGCGCTTATCGGGCAGGCACTGCGGGTGCTGGGCAGCGGTGGGTATTCGCTGAATCACAATCAGCCATTCAAGGGCGGCTTCATCACCCGGCACTTCGGCCGGCCCGCCGCGCAGCAGCACGCCCTTCAGCTAGAGATGGCCAAGCAAGTGTATATGGATGACCAAGAGCAGACCTACGACCCGCAACGGGCAGAGCGTATTCGAGCATTGCTCAGCCAGACGCTCCAGACGCTGGGCAACTCACTGCTGGCTGACTGATTATTTAATTCCTCTCACTTACAGCAGTTTGTAGAGGCGCATCTTTGCGTCTCCTCGTTGTTTGGCCCTTCTTACGTGAGACGCAAAGATGCGTCTCTACGCTAACCCTAAATCTGCTCTAAAAGCCCCAGTGCATGAAGTATTACGCCTTCGACTCGCTACTTCTAAAAACAGGCTGGCTCAGCCCGGCCTACGTCGGCGTTAATCAGGAAGGCATCATTAAATACCTATCAGAAGAGCCACCTACTGAGGGTGATATATTTATCCAACCCATCAAAGGGGCAGCATTACCCGGCTTCCAAAATGCGCACTCGCATGCCTTCCAATACGGCATGGCGGGTATGGCCGAGCAGCACGCGCCCGGCGCTCGCGACGATTTCTGGAGCTGGCGCGAGGCCATGTACGCCTGCGCCGAAACGTTTTCACCCGAACAAAACGAGCAGGTAGCCACTGCGTTGTATCGCCACTTGCTCCGCAATGGCTACACCTCGGTGGTCGAGTTTCACTACCTGCACCACGACCCCACCGGCCGCCCCTACGCCAGCCTCGCCGAAATGGGCGAGCGCCTGGTGGCCGCCGCCCGCACGGCTGGCATCAAGCTTACGCTGGTGCCGGTGTTTTACCAGAAGGGTGATTTTGGGCAGGAGCCGCAGCCCCGGCAGCGGCGGTTTATTTCGGCCACGCCGGATGAATATTTTAACCTGCTGGCCGCTAGTCGCCAGGCCGTAGCGCACTACGAGCGAGCTAACCTGGGTTTTGGCGTGCATTCACTGCGAGCCGTGGAGGCAGCCGACATACTCGCCACCTACGCGCAAGGGCCATCGGACTTGCCCTTTCACCTCCATGCCGCCGAACAAATGGGCGAAGTAGAACGCAGCCTCGCCCACTTGGGAGCCCGCCCGGTAGAATGGCTACTGGATAATCTGCCCCTCAACAATCGGTTTCATCTGGTGCACTGCACCCACATGACGCCAAGCGAAACTACGCGTCTGGCCCAGTCGGGCGCGCACGTGGTACTCTGTCCCGGCACCGAAGGCAACCTCGGTGACGGCATTTTCCCGCTGGTGGAGTTTGCCGAGGCGGGTGGCCGCTGGTCTATTGGCACCGACAGCCACATCAGCCTCAATCCGCTCGAAGACCTGCGCTGGCTTGACTACGGCCAGCGCCTAACCCGCCACCGCCGCAATACCTTTGCTGATGGGGCAAGTACGCTGGTCGATACCACATTCTTTGCCGGGCTGGCAGCGGCGGGCCGCTCGGCCGACAATTATTTTGCCCTCGGGCAGCCCTTCGATGCGGTCGTGTACGACCTTGCCCAGCCGCTGCTGGCGCAGGCCGGGCCGGCGCATCTGCTGCCCGCTATCGTGTATACGGCCGACCCATCGGCTATTTTAGGCACGCTGGTGGATGGGGAATGGGCGTATCGGCGGGGTGAAGATTGATGCGTAATTTACTGTTATGAATCGCGCTTACGAAGGAATTACCGACTGGCTAACGGGTGGCTTTTCGCCGGCCGACCTTGTGGCTTACTGCCCTTCCGAACAAGTACGCGAGCGCGTAGCGGATTTAATTCGCCGCAGCAAAAATGAAGGCATCAGCGCGACCGAACAGGAGGAACTAGCGCACTACCTGCAACTAGAGCACTTGCTGCGACTGGCCAAAGCCAAGGTCCGGCATTCAATGCTGGTCGTTGGATTCCTTATACTTATATCAGGTGTAATGTCATGCGCCACAGCCCGTAAAAATCCATCTTTCGATACTGCCGCGTCTGAGCTTGGCAATAATAATGTCGTAACTGAAACTATTACTAATTCCACTTTCAAAGGCGACGGCCAAGATAAATTGATAATAAGAGGTAGAAACAACCTCTTGACTTATTATATAACTGACTCCGATATAGCCAGCTATAATACCAAAACGGTTACTATTATCGAGGGAAACAACAATAACTTCACTTCTGCTATAAGAAAGTGCGTGCTTATGTACAAAGACCGCACGGATACAGTAATCATAAAGGGCAATGAACTGAAGATAGACTTCAAAGCTGAAAATATTAAGCAACTAGTAGTTGGAAGTGGTCAAAAAGCTATTCCTAAGATTCAACCGGTTTCCAAAAATGCTCCTGTCGATGAGCATAATAATAAAGCATCTGTTCAGAATAATAAACCTATCTCTAGCAAAAATGCTAATCTCGGAAAAGTTGTCAATGAAAGCCCTGCAAAGGTTGTATTAACTAAGCCTAATAACCCTCAGCTTACCAGTAAACTGTCAGTTGATACAACGGAGAAAGATTTTGACTGGAGTACTAC
>CAXUKA010000462.1:0-4479 GCA_964251335.1 uncultured Hymenobacter sp. | reverse complement strand
GGCTCCCCTCTTTTTTGGAGAGGGGCCGGGGGTGAGGTTCACTTCCCCGCCTTCAACCGCACGTAGGTCGGCTGGTCACGGTCGCAAGTAAGTTGCCCATTCTCATAGTGCAACTCCACCACCTGAATAACGCTGCGCTTGGCCGCGATGCTATTGGCGGGAGCGGGGTTGACCTTGGACCGGCCAGGGTGCGTGAAGTAGAATAAATAGGCCCGATTACCACTCACCACTACATCGGCGTGGCCACCGATGGCCTGGTCGTCGGGACCGCGGCCGGGGGCTTCGAGCAGGCGTTCGGACTGGGCGGTCCAGTGTAGGAGGTCGGTGGAATGATAGGCGGCCAGACCTTTCCAGGGGTCCATAATGAGCCAGTACTGGCCCTGCCAGCGGAATACTTTGGGGCCTTCGCCGCGTTCGGCCAGGGCCAGGCCGTGGTCGGTCCAGTGCGTGAGGTCGGGGCTGTCGGCGTAGTAGGTGTACTTGTGGTCGCGCTCGTTGTTGTACCACAGGCGCCAGGTGCCATCGGGCAGGCGTAGCACGCTGGCGTCGATTACTTTGTCATTGGCCAGGGGCAAGGTGTTCACATACTGCCAGTTCAGCAAGTCGGGGCTGGTGAGGTGCACGATGGTGCGCGGGTGCTGCCAGTCGGTGAATACGCCCGGCACGTAGGTTAGGAACATGTGGTACTGGCCGTTGGCTTCCACCACATCGGGCGCCCAGAAGGTGTAGCCGGGTTGGGGGCGGTAGTTGATGTTGGCCGTGTCACGGTAGGTCCAGGTAGCTCCGCCGTCGCTTGATTCGGCAATGCCGATGAGGGTGCCGTGCACCCAGGTTACGCCCGTGGCAGCGGTGTCGGTGGCGCGGCGGTTGGTGTACAACATCCACCATTTCTTGGCCTGCTTATTCCAGATAATGACCGGGTCGGCGGCCCCGTCATATATCGGGTCGCGGTACAAAGGCTTGGGCGCCAGCTTGCCCGTTGGCTTTTGGGCCAAAGCACCAAAAGGGAACAGCAGAGATGACAGCGCAACAAGCAAGCAGGTTAAGAGCAAACGCATAAGCAGCAGCGAACGGGTAGGAATAACGCAAGCACACGCCGACGAGCGCATCTACCCTCCTGTACTGTGGGGCGAAACTAGGATTGGCAGGAGAGTGCGGAACGGCCTTTCTAGCTACTACAGCCGTACTTGCCAGCACAAGAGCGGCTATTCTTCGCTGCCATTTCTCAATCTGCTACTTCTCCCACCCATCATGGTTAGTCTTACTTTCCGTCGCGCCGCTTGGCCCCTACTAGCCGCGCTGGTTTTGCTTGGCGGCTGGCTGCTGAGCGCGGCGGCTCCCAAGCCGCGCCCCACCCTCTACCTCATCGGCGACTCGACGGTGAAAAACGGCCAGGGCCGGGGCGATGGCGGCCTCTGGGGCTGGGGCAACTACCTGCCCGCCGCCTTCGACACCACCCGCCTACGCATCGAAAACGATGCTCGCGGCGGCACCAGCACGCGCACGTTTCGCAGCATGGGCTTGTGGGATAAGGTAAAAGCCAAAATCCGCCCCGGCGACTACGTAATGATGCAGTTCGGGCACAACGACAGCAGCCCGCTCACCGACTCGACGCGAGCGCGGGGCACCATCAAAAACAACTCGGACGAAAGCCAGGAGGTGTTCAACTACCTCACCAAGCAAAAGGAAGTGGTGCACAGCTACGGCTGGTACCTACGCCAATTCGTAGCCGAAGCCAAAGCCCAAGGCGCGACGGTCATCATCTGCTCGCCCATTCCGCGCAACGAGTGGGCCAGCGGCAAAGTGAAGCGCAACGCCACCGATTACGGCCAGTGGGCCGCCGAGGCCGCCCGCCAGTCTGGCGCCACTTACATCGACCTCAACCAGCTGATAGCTGACCGCTACGACCGCGCCGGCGAGGCCACCGTGCGTGTCACCTACTTCAACGCCACCGACCACACCCACACCATCGAGGCCGGGGCTAAGCTTAATGCCGAGGCCGTGGCCGAGGGCATCCGGCAGCAGAAAGGGCTGGCGCTGCGCAAGTATTTGCAGAGCAAGTAAGGCAGTTTCATCCCCCCTCCTGATGAAAAAACTAGCCATCCTGCTAGGGCTGCTGAGCGGCCTTGGCTGCCTGCCCATGCTGGCCCAAATACCAGCCGCCCGGCCCGCACCGCTGCCGGCCACGGTTATTATTCCAGCCTCCGATTTTATTCAGGACGTTCCGAAAAGCAACGTCATTGCCGACGCGGCCACGCTGCACGCACCCTGGGTTTTCAACAACACCTCGCTGGTATTGAATTCCAAAACCAACATGCAGGTGCGGGTGGCGGTGCCGGAGGCGGGCACCTACACGCTGTATGTGCGCAGCCAGGGCAGCCCGAAAATGGGCTTCCGGGTGGCGGTAAATGATAAGGTGACAGCCACCGATTTTGGGCGCGGGCCGCTGGGTTGGCAAGCGGGCGGCACCTTCGACTTACCAGCCGGGCTAGCCTACGTGAAGCTCACGCGCATCGAAGCGGGTGCGGCCGTGGATGTGCTAGTACTGAGTAAAAACGCCAGTTTGCAGGAAGAAAGTATTCGTCCTTACCAGCTGCCGGCCGATGTGCAGCTGCTGCGCCAATACGATATTCCTGCTTCCAATGCCGTGAAATTTGGTGACGTAGACGGCGATGGGAAAACCGATTTTATGGTGCTGGAGCCCGATTTTTCGGCCCACGTATTTGACAACAGCGGGCGCGAGCTGTGGGCTTATAAAGCCCCGGCCGAGTACACCAAGGAGCGCGCCGAGTTTGAAGCACCGGGCGTGCTCTGGGATTTTGACCATGACGGCCGCGCCGAGGTAGTGCACTGGCGCTTTGCGGAGGGCAAGGAGTGGCTGGTAGTGGCCGATGGCCGCACCGGTAAAATCCGCCGCCAGGTGCCGTGGCCTACCCAGCCGCTGCCGCACATGTACAACAATTTTCGACTAGCCATTGCCAAGCTACACCCCGGCGCGCCCAACGACTTGGTGGCCTATACCGACATGGGCGAAACCATCAATGTGAACGCCTACACCGCCAACCTCAAGCCGCTGTGGCAGCACACCGAACACCGCAAAAAAGACAACCTGGGTCACTACATCTATCCCATCGACCTCAACGGCGACGGCCTCGATGAGGTGCTGCTGGGTTCGCTATTGCTCAGTACGCAGGGCAAGGAAATCTGGAATCGCTTTGGCCTGCTGCCCGACAACCACGACCACGCCGACAGCTACAAATTCATCGACATGAACGGCGATGGCCGCCTCGACATCGCCACCGCCAACAGCGAAACGGGCGTGTTTGTAGTAGATGCGCTGACCGGCAAAACCATGTGGCAAAACACCGCCGAGCACAGCCAGCAGCTGGCCGTGGGTAATTTTCTGCGCGGCGTGCCCGGCCCGCAAGTGGTAGTGGGCGGCCGCACCTACGGCAACCGCGCTATCGGCGAACCATATCTATCGAGCCAGCTTTATTGGTTCGATAATGCGGGTAATCTGCTAAAGAAATGGCCCGGCAACCCGCTCAACGGCAACCCCGATTTTGTGCGCGGCAACTGGCTCGGTGATGGAAGCGTGGCGTTATTCTGGTATAAGTTTCGGCTGAATGACGTGGGCACCGGCGAGCTGTATTTTCCCGACCCGGTTTTCCATCTATTCGACTTCATGGGCCAGGGTGCGGAGGAGGTAATTACCCTCAGCCAAGGCCGCCTGAGTGTGTATGGCAGCCGCACGGCTACTCACTCGGGCAAGGATGCGAAGAAAGACCCGGAATATCTGCGAAGCACAGTAGTTAATCACACCCATTATTGAGTTGAAAAACGGCAGAGTGCAGGAGACTACCTGTACTAAGGAAGTACTTACTTCATGAAGCTATTCCGACGAAACTAACCAGCATAATCAGCTACCGTTTTGGCTACTTACTCGCGTCGCACCTTTCTCACTGGCTTGGCGCTGGCCCCGTTGGCGCGGGCTTGGGCTGGCTTTAGCGCCGGCAGGCTCATCGACTACCCGCGGGGCAGCTTTGCCAAGTTTGGCAAGCACCTGAAGCCAGTGGGGCGCATCCTCGAAATGCCGGGCTACTACGTGTGGTGCAACAGCCCGATTTATGGCCCCGATGGCAAAGTGCACGTCTTTTTCTCGCGCTGGGTGGCCAGCAAAGGCATGGGCGGCTGGCTCAACGGCTCCGAAATAGCCCACGCTGTGGCCGACCGGCCCGAAGGACCCTACCAGTACGTGGAAACGGTACTGGCTCCGCGTGGCCCTGGCTACTGGGATGCTACGACGTGCCACAATCCTAGCATTCAGTTTGTTGATGGGAAGTATTGCCTGTTTTTTATGGGCAATGCCAACGGCAAAACCGACACCAAACGCATTGGTCTGGCCACCGCGCTCACCCTCAATGGCCCCTGGACGCGCCCCGTCCAGCCATTACTACTGCCCGTCCCCGCAGGGGCCTG
>CAXUKA010000461.1:0-4480 GCA_964251335.1 uncultured Hymenobacter sp. | reverse complement strand
ACCATTGCCGGAATGAGCGGCGTAAACACCTGGCTGCTATCGAGGTGTAGGGCCGATAGCACGCGGGCCGTGGGGCCGCCCCAGGGCAGAATATTCATCACGGCGCTCGCCAAAAAGGCGGTGGCCGTAAGCACCAGCGGATTCATCTTGAGGCGGCGGTAGAGCGGCAGCATGGCCGCCACCACAATGATGTAGGTGGTCGTGCCGTCGCCATCGAGCGACACCGAAAGGGCCAGAATGGCGGTGCCAATGACTACTTTGAGCGGGTCGCCGCCCACTACTTTCAGAATCTTGGCCACGATGGGGTCAAAGAGGCCCGCATCGGTCATGATGCCGAAGTACATGATGGCGAAAATGAGCATCACGCCGGTAGGCGCGATTTTCTTGACGCCATCGAGCATCATTTCCCCAATTTCGGCCCGAAACCCGCCGATGAGCGCAAACAGAATCGGAATCAGAATAAGCGCCGTCATGGCAAACATGCGCTTCGACATGATAAGGTACATGAACGTACTTATCATCAAAAACCCTAGTAGAGAAAGCATTGGGTGGGAAAAGAGGAGAGTAAAAGTGAGGGCTCACTAATGCCTTGCCCGAAGGCTGGGGCGAAGTAGCCAGCCGATTTGGAATACATTTGGAAGAAATTAGCTTTTGGCGAAAAATGCTTTTCGCCGCTCATCCGTCATGCGGAGCGGAGTCGAAGCATCTTGGCCGCTTCGTTGCTGGCGTATGGGATTAGTATCCCAGCCAAGATGCTTCGACTCCGCTCCGCTGCGCTCAGCATGACAGACGTTTTGGGCTAGCCTACTCCCCTATCTCCCCCACCCCGCCCACCCCATGAAGCTGCTGCTTGTCGAAGACGAACCGGACCTGCTGGCCAGCGTGGTCAGCTACCTCCATGCGCAGCAGTATGTGTGCGAAGTGGCCATGACCTACGCCCAGGCCCAGGAAAAAATGCTGCTCTACAACTACGAGTGCATTGTGCTGGACCTCACGCTGCCCGGCGGCGATGGCCTCGATTTGCTGCGCCAGCTGCAACGCCAGCAGCGGGGTGCGGGCGTCATCATCACCAGCGCCCGCGCTGGGGTCGATGACCGCATCACGGGCCTGGAGCTGGGAGCCGACGACTATTTGCCCAAGCCTTTTTACCTGCCCGAGCTGAGCGCCCGCATTGCGGCGCTGGTGCGCCGCCGCCACTACCAGGGCACCAACCTTTTGCAAGTAGGCCTGCTGAGCGTGGATGTGCCGGCCCGCCGCGCCACCGTGGCCGGGCGGCCGCTCACGCTCACCCGCACCGAGTTTGACTTGCTGCTGCTGCTGCTGGCCAACCAAAGCCGCGTGGTCACGAAAGGGGCGATTGCCGAGCACCTCTCGGGCGATGCCGCCGAGCAGTTCGACTCGTTTGAGCACGTGTATGCCCACGTCAAAAACCTCAAGCGCAAGCTGACGGAGGCAGGCGCGGCTAACTATATCCGCATGGTGTACGGGCTGGGCTACCGCTTCGACGCCAGCGAGGGGTAGCGCGGACTTTCAGTCCGCGAGTGGCTGCGTCTCTACCCTTTCTACTCACTCGCGGACTGAAAGTCCGCGCTACCTCTATGAAACTTCTTGCCCGCACTACGCTTATTATGTTGCTCTACGCCAGCGTGGTGGCGGTGGGCGGCACGTTTGTGTACTACACCATTATTCACCGGCTGTATTACGATTACGTCGACCGCACGCTGGGCCGCCGCAAGCAGCGCGTAGAGCTGGCGCTACGCCGCGAGTTGCGCTCGCCGGCCGACTTGGCGTTCTGGCACCGCATCGACCACAATGTAGAATTTATACCCTTGGCTGGCGCGCCACCCGCTGTATCAGGCCCGAATACCTTTCAAGACCGGCTGATGTTCAACACGCTAACGGGCAAAAATCAATTCTACCGGCAGGTGGCGGGCCTGGAGGCTTTTCAGGGCAAAGGCTACCGGCTGGAAGTGCGCACCTCGCTGCTCGATGGGCCGGCGCTGCTGGGCGGCATCGTGCTGGCGGGGGCGGCGCTGTTTGGGCTGCTGGTGGGCGGTATGCTACTGATTCAGCACGTGTTGGCGCGGCGCTACTGGCGGCCGTTTTTCGATACGCTGGGGGTGTTGCAGCAGTACAAGCTCGACCAGCACCATGCCCCGGTGCTGACACCCACGCGCATTCCAGAGTTTAAGGACTTGAACGCGGCCATTGGCCGGGTGCTGGGGCGGCATCAGCGCCTGTATCAGCGCCAGCGCGAGTTTGCCGAAAATGCGGCTCACGAGCTGCAAACGCCCCTCGCCATCCTCCGCACCAAGCTCGACCTGCTGGTGCAGGCCCCCGGCCTCACCGAAGAGCAGGCCGGCCACATCGAAGCGCTGCTGGCCGTGACGCAGCGCCTTACGCACCTCAGCCGCAGTTTGCTGCTGCTCACGCACCTCGACCAGCAACTGTTTTTCGCCACCGAAACGGTGGATTTGGCGGCCGTGGTACGCACCCAGCTCGCGCACCTCGCCGAGCAAATTGCGATGGGGAATATCAGCCTGGAAACGGAGCTAGTGGCCAGCTTGCTGGTGGCGGCCAACCGCTCGCTCATCGAAATATTAGTGAGCAACCTGCTTAGCAATGCCATTCGGCACAACGTGCCGGGCGGGCAATTGCGAGTAGCGCTCAGCGCCCATCTATTCAGTGTTGAGAATACCGGCCGGCCCCAGGCGCTGCCCGCCGACCAGCTATTCGCCCGCCTGCGCCCGCGCCCCGACCGCCTGCCCGGCAGCGTGGGGCTGGGCTTACCCATTGCCCGCCAGATTTGCGAAACCTGTGGCTTTCTGCTCAGCTACCACTACGAGGAGCCTGGCCGCCACCAGCTGCGCGTGCGTATGGCTTGAAGTAGCGCGGGCTTTCAGTCCGCGAATTGAAATGGCTGGCCGACTCGCGGACTAAAAGTCCGCGCTACTGCGTGGCCATTTGCTGACTTTTACCATGATAGTAAACCCCACGCCCACTGGCTGGCAAATTATTTACCAGCAAGCTCATGCCCTACTAGCCATGCAGCTGGCCTGGGCCTGGCCACCCTTTCTGCCCGCCGACCGCTGGGTGGGCCTGCTAGCCGCCGTGGCCCAGCACGACGATGAGCAAGCCGCTTGGCATGGGCGCGGCGGCCACAACGGCCTCACACCGGCCGGGGCCCCGGCCAATTTTACCCAAGTGGCTTTTTCCCTAGAGCAGGCCAGCGGGGTGCTGCACGCGGCGCGCTTCCAGGGGCGCTGGCGCAGCCTGCTCACCAGCTTGCATTTGAGCACCTTATACGAGCCGCTGCGCGGCAGCCAGCCCAAGATTACGGCTTTTCTGGATGAGCTGCACGCCAGCCAGGCGCAGTGGGCCAAGGAGCTGCACCTCACCAAAACCCAGGCCCGGCAGGCCTACGACCTGCTGCACTGGTGCGACCGGCTTTCGCTCATTCTCTGCCGTAGTGAGCTGCCCGAAATGGGCCGCGAGGTCGAGATTTATCCTAATCCGTTGGGTGGTGGGGCACACCGGGCGGCGCACTTTGTGCGGCAGCCGTGCGGGCCGGGCACGCCGGCCGTGGTGCGGCCCTGGCCGTTTGCTACGGACACGCTGCGCGTGAGCGTCGAGGCCCGGCAGCTGCACCAATTGCAGTTTACCGATGATGCTGAGCTGGCCGCCGCGCTACGCCAGGCACCCATCGAAACCCTGAGTTGGGAGCTACACGGCTAGCACAGGCTAGGCCCGATTTAACCCAGCCATTACAACGGTGGGCGGCTAATCTGCGTCTTAAGAGCTTTCGGCCCTGACTCAGCGCCTTCCGCTTATCCGTGTTATATGGCTCATTATAAATTCTCTGACGTTATTTCCATCCTCAAATCGTCGGCGACGGAGTTTGGCAGCAACAACTCGTTTCGGCACGCGGCGGCGCTGTCGTACTACACTATTTTTTCGCTGCCGCCGCTGCTGCTCATCGTTATTACCACGGCTAGCGCTGTGTATGGCGGCGAAGCCCTGACGGGGCAGATTTATGGCCAGCTC
Source organism: uncultured Hymenobacter sp. (assembly GCA_964251335.1). Taxonomy (GTDB): domain Bacteria; phylum Bacteroidota; class Bacteroidia; order Cytophagales; family Hymenobacteraceae; genus Hymenobacter. Next base: position 436 of record CAXUKA010000461.1, on the reverse strand, counting down.
AAGGGGCTGGTGGGCGGCGATGCGGCAGCGTTTCTGCAAGACAGCATTGCCAAATTCACGCTTCAGCAGAAGGGCGGCATCGCCACGGCCATCGGGGTGGGTACGCTAATTTTTGCGGCCACCACATTTTTCGTCACCTTGCAGGAAAGCATCAACGATATCTGGAACTTGAAGGTGAAAACGGAGGGTATTGGCATTGGGCAATACTTGCAGCAGCGGCTGCTTTCGTTTGGCCTTATCCTGAGCGTGGCGCTGCTGCTGCTTATTTCGTTTGTGGTGAGTGCGGTGCTGAGCGTATTCACGGGTTGGCTTCAGCGGCACATTCCCGAGGCAGGGCTTATTGCTATTAAGCTAGTCGATTTTACCCTGTCGCTCATTGTAACGACGCTGCTTTTCGCGCTCATTTACAAGTTTTTGCCCGATTCCATCATTCGCT
>CAXUKA010000460.1:0-4483 GCA_964251335.1 uncultured Hymenobacter sp. | reverse complement strand
AGGCTCAGCTAGTGGCTGCTGGCTGTATCGCAGCCACTACAATACCCCCAAATTTTATAACATAACCAGCCCAACCTGCTCAAAAAGTGGACGTTTAAGAGAATCTATCACGCTTCTTTCTCTAAAACCAACCCTCCTTCATGGATTCCTACAAAGTAAAAGCCTACGGCGCTACTAACTCCATCTTCAACGGCCTCAAAGAGATGGAAGTCGAGCGCTTTGCCCCCAAGCCCGACGAAGTGCACATCGAAATCCTGTACAGCGGCGTGTGCCACTCCGACCTGCACCAAGTCAAAAACGACTGGATGAACACGATTTATCCCTGCGTACCGGGCCACGAAATCATTGGCCGCGTGAAGGAAGCGGGCAGCGCCGTTACCAAATTCAGCGTGGGTGATATTGTGGGCGTGGGCTGTATGATAGACTCGTGCGGCGCGTGCGAGCCCTGCACCCACGGCGAAGAAAACTACTGCGAAGGCCCCGTGAGTTGGACGGCCACTTACAACGGCTACATGAAGCCGCAAAACAAGGAATTCAACACCTTCGGCGGCTACTCGACCGATATCGTAGTGAAGGAATCGTTCGTGCTCAGCATTCCATCGGCGCTGAATATTGAGGCGGCCGCGCCGATTTTGTGCGCGGGCGTTACTACGTATTCGCCGTTGAAATACTGGCAGGTAGGCCCTGGCTCGAGCGTAGGCGTCGTAGGTATTGGCGGGCTGGGCCACATGGCGGTGCAGCTGGCACGGGCGCTGGGGGCCACGGTCACGGCCATTACGCAGGACGAGAAAAAGCGTGAGGCTGCCGAGCAGCTGGGCGCGCACGAGGTGCTGATTTCGACCGACTCGGAGGCCATGAAGCTGTACGAGTCGCAATACGATTTCATTCTCATCACCATCCCCGACGCCTTCGACGTGAACGACTACGTGAAGCTCGCCAAGCGCAACGGCGTCCTCACGACAGTAGGTTTGCTGGGGCCGTACAAGCTGCCGCTCAACAACATGGAAGTGGCCATGCACCGCCGCTCGGTGGCTGGCTCCATCATCGGTAGCATCGCCGAAACGCAGGAAGTGCTCAACTTCTGCGCCGAGCACAACATCCTGCCCGAAGTGCAGGTGATTAACATGCAGGATATCAACGATGCCTACGACAAGATGCTCGATAAGGAAGTGCGCTTCCGCTACGTCATCGACATGGCCACGCTAAAGGCAGAGGCTGCATAATATTGGTTGCTACTAGATGGGAAAGCCCAGCGCCTGTACTGGCGCTGGGCTTTTTTCTTTAAAACGTTGGGCCATTTTAGGGATTAGTTAAGGCTACGCTAAATCAATCAAAAATGATAATCGCTGAACAATGTAGATACATTATTTGTATCTACATTTGTAATCGTAACCCAATAAGGCTGCCATACTTTCATTACCGGCCATTGAGCCATTTTTCTACCATTTATGCAAATCCTGCACATCATTTCGAGCCCGCGCAAGGGGGCTTCGGCCAGCATTCAGCTTGGCAACGGCATTGTTGAAAAACTCAAGGCCGCTAACCCCGGCAGCACCGTAGTGGTGCACGACCTGGCTACCGAGCCCTTCCCCCAACTGGAAGAAGCCAAGCTGCAATCGTTCTTCACGCCGGCCGAAAGCCGCACGCCCGAGCAGCAGGCTGCCGCTAAGCACTCGGACGACGCCATCGCCGAAATTCAGGCTGCCGACGTTATCGTTATCGGCGCGCCCCTCTACAACTTCGGCATCCCCTCGACGCTGAAAGCCTGGGTTGACCACATCGCCCGCGCCGGCATCACGTTCAAATACGTTGATGGCGCTCCCCAGGGCCTCATCACGGGCAAGAAAGTGTACGTAGCCATGTCGAGCGGTGGCATCTACTCGGAAGGCCCGGCCGCAGGCTACGACTTCGTAGCGCCTTACCTGAAAGCCGTACTAGGCTTCCTGGGCATGACGGACGTAACCGTGGTGCGTGCTGAAGGCCTAGCTATTCCCGGCGTGCAGGACACGGCCGTGCAGAAAGGCCTAGATAGCGTAACTATTTAAGCGCATAAAGACGGCGTCAGTCGTTTAGTATAAAAAGCGCCGCGAACCCAAACATGGGTTCGCGGCGCTTTTTGTATTACTGGCCTCGCGTCACTAGTTGAGCATTAGCCGGCGCAGCCGCATACCGATACCGCGCCCCGCCAAACCAGTACAGCATCAGCGCCCGCGAGTAGCGCAGCGCCACCGGGGCCAGTGCCAGCGCGGCTCCGGCCACCGTGAGCACGTAGACCCACACGGCCGGGTCGCCGCCCAGGAAGTAGAGCAACACGCCCACCGTCAGTACCGTAGCCACATTGAAGCCGTAGCTGATAAACATCGCACCCCAATAAAAGCCAGGCTCGGGCTCAAGGGGCACGGCGCACACCTCGCAGTGCTCGTGCATGTCGGTGAAGTGGGCGAGGTTGAAGGCAGAATGCGTAAATAAACGGCCTTCGTGGCAATGCGGGCAACGCAGCGACAGCAGGGCGAGCGTAGGCGAAACAGGGGCAGCCATAACGGTAAAAGCTAAGTAGTAAAGCCACTATCGGTACTAGCCGAATGGGCATTACAAAGGTCCAAATCGACCTGGCCACCCGAGTAGCCCAAAACCGGCCACTTCTAGGACAACTTACCGTTTTGCCGAAACGCCTCCGGGCTTTGCCCTACATACTTGCGGAAGTAACGCCCGAAATAAGACGGGTCGTCAAAGCCCAACTCATCGGCTACCTGCGCCACGCTCAAGGCCGAGTGCGTGAGCAGCCGCCGCGCCTCCAGCACCACGCGGGCGTGGATGAGGTCGCTGGCGGTCTGGCCCAGCACGCGGCGGCAGAGAGCGTTGAGGTAATTGGCCGTGAGGTGCAGCAGTGCGGCGTAGTCGCGCACGCTGCGCCGGGTGCGGTAGTGCTGATTCAGCAGCGCGCCAAACTGCCGAATCTGGCTTTGGGCCAGACCCGCCTCGGTGCTGGCCGGGGCGGCGGGGTAGTGGCGGGTGGCGATTTCCAGGATGAGCGCCAAGTAGGCGCGCAGCACCTCGGCTTGGTTGGGAAAGCTGGTTTGGTACTCGTGCAGCAGCTTGTCAAACAGCGGCGCCAGCTCATTATCGGCCGGCAGATATAGCGCGGGCGAGTGCGTGTTATCGAAAAAGGGCAGCGTCAGCAGGTCGCGCTCGGGGTAGCGAAACTGATAAAAACCGGGCTCGAAAAACACTACAATGCCATCGGCATCAGCCTCTAAATGCCACTGGTGCACCTGCCCCGGCGCGAGAAAAAACACGCTGCCCGGCCGCAGCGCATACGTCACCAAATCGACGGTGTGCGTGCCCGTGCCTGCACTTACGTAGAGCAGCAGATAAAATGAGTGCCCGTGCGGCGCATTCACGTGCGGAAATCGCTCGACGTGCGTCCGCAGCTGCTCGGCATAGTAGGGCGTGCGGGCGTGCGGAAACGCGGCGAGCGTGAGTACGGGTGGGGTGGGCGCTTTCATGGCAAGAGCTGCAAAGATGCCGCGCCGCGCAACTTGCCACGGCCAAGCAGAGTTAGCGGCTGTAGCTTTATAGCTGTCCCCCAGCCTGAACCCATGAAAAACCTGCTGCTCACCGCCACCGCACTGCTCCTTGCTGCCGCTGCCCCAGCTCCCAACGCGGCCCCGCGCAGCCGCACGTTTTTGCTGACGTGCAAGGTGGTAGTGCCTGCCCCGGCCGAAGGCACGCGCACGCTCGACCTCTGGCTGCCGGTGCCGCATAATGATAAAAATCAGGATATTAATAAGTTGAGCATCGACTCCCCCGGCCCTTATACCATCGAAACGGATATCTTTGGCAACCAGATACTGCACGTGGCGATGCACGGTGGCCAGACTACGCAAGCCACCCCAACCTATACTACCCCAAATATTACCGCGATAGCCGGCATGGTGGCCACGCCCATCGCCCCGTTCACCGTCACGCTCACGGCCCAAGTCACCCGCCGCGAACACCTCAACCTACGCGCCACCGACGACCAAGCCCCCGCTGAAACCGAAGCCATCGACCCCAACATCCAGCGCTGGCTGGCCCCCGACCGCCTCGTGCCGCTCGATGCCAAAATCAAAGCCCAGGCTCAGGAGGTAGTCGATAAAGCCCACGCCACTACGCCGCTTGCCAAGGCCCGCGCCATCTACGAGCACGTGGTGAGTACCGTGACGTACGACAAAACCGGCCAGGGCTGGGGCCGGGGCGACATCTACTACGCCTGCGATGCCCGGCGCGGCAACTGCACCGATTTCCACGCCATCGTCATTGGCTACTGCCGGGCGCTGGGTATTCCGGCACGCTTCAGCATCGGGCTGCCGCTGCCCGTGGGCCACGGCAAGGGCGAAATCAAGGGTTACCACTGTTGGGCTGAGTTCTTCACTAAGCAAACTGGCTGGGTGCCCGTCGATGCTTCCGAGGCGGCCAAAAACCCCGATAAGCGCAACTACTT
>CAXUKA010000459.1:0-4511 GCA_964251335.1 uncultured Hymenobacter sp. | reverse complement strand
GCAGCTAAGCTCAGGTATAAGGGTGAAGCCCCTGTCCCGGCTGGCGAATAGCCTTGTAGCAACTAACTGGGTAGATGGCTATTACCGGCTGGGGCTGGGTAAGTAGCTGGCCGTGTAGTTCGCGTTCGTTTGGATGCCTATTAGTGAATGCGCGAACTACAACGTTCGCGCTACTGCTGAAAATCTGTAATCCGTACTTGCGCGTCGCAAAAGGAGTACTCAGTCGGTACGTTCGAGGACACAATTACCAGCCGGTCAGCATCCTGGCGCACCTGCGCTACGTGCTCCTGGTACCAAGCCGCGCCGGTGGCATCGAGGTTAGTAGTGGGCTCATCGAGCAGCAGGAGCGGGGCGGCCGCGTACAGCGCCAAGCCCAGCTTAAGGCGCTGCTTCATACCCGACGAAAACTCGCGAACCGGCTGGTGGCGAGCTTTCTGTAAGTACATGATATCGACCAAATCGGCCACCGAAACGCCCGGCCGCAACGGCTTGAGGCGGGTGTGGAAGGCCAATAGCTCCAGCAGCGTAAAGTCTTCAGGCAAATCGAGATAAGGCGCGCAGTAGGCCAGTTGGCGCGGCACGTCGGACACTAGCAGCGGCCTGCCGGCTAGCTCGTAGCGCACTTCGCCGGCTGTGGGCAACAGCTGGCCGGCTAATATGCTGAGCAGCGTGCTTTTGCCCGCGCCATTAGGCCCTAGCACGGCGGTGGCAGTGCCGGGCCGGAAATCGTGGCTCAGGTTCTTAAAAATCCATTGGCGGCCGTAGCGTCGGCCCAGCCCCTGGGCTTCAATCCGCACTTTCTTCGGTCTTGCGGCGGCCGGGGCCTTTGATGATGCCGCGCTCGGCAGCGGCCGCGCGCACGAAGGACACCACGTAGTCACGCTCGGTCGAGGCAGGTAGCTCGGCCTCGATGCGCGCCAGGGCATCTTGCTGGCTGCTACCGCTTAGGTACAGAATGCGATAGAGCTCATGCATGGCCACAATCTGGGCTTCGGTAAAGCCTCGGCGGCTCATGCCCACCGAGTTGACGCCAGCATACGTCAGCGGCTCGCGAGCGGCTTTCACGAAAGGCGGCACATCGGAACGCACCAGTGAGCCACCCGCGATAAACGCGTGCGCGCCGATATTGGTGAACTGATGGATGGCCGAAGTGCCGCCGATAATGGCCCAATCGCCCACTTGCACGTGGCCAGCCATCTGCGTAGCGTTCGAGATAACAATATGGTTGCCCAGCAAGCAGTCGTGGGCAATGTGCACGTAGGCTTGCAGCAGGCAGTGGCTGCCCACCACGGTACGGCCTTGGTCGATGGTGCCCCGATTCACCGTTACGCACTCGCGCAGTACGGTGTAATCGCCTATCTCAGCGGTAGTTACCTCGCCGGCAAACTTCAAATCCTGCGGTACGCCCGCGATTACTGCCCCCGGAAATATCTGACAATTAGCCCCAATACGCGCCCCGTCCATGATAGTCACATTCGGCCCAATCCAGGTGTTTTCGCCAATCTCCACGTCGCCGTAAATAGTAGTGAACGGTTCGACGGTAACCCCCGGCGCGAGCCGGGCAGCGGGGTAGATATGAGCGAGGGGGGAAATCATGTTGGGAATTATAGATTATGAATTATGAGGTATGAATTAGAAGTCATGAACAAAAGCATTCCTGTAAAGGCGAAATGCTCATTCATAATTCATAATTCAACAGTCATAATTATACTAAACGTTGTCTTTTCGCACGATGGCGGCGCTCATTTCGGCGTCGCACACCACTTTACCATTCACGAAGGCCTGGCCTTTCATCTTGGCAATGCCGCGCTTGATGGGGGCCGTGAGCTGGCAGTGGAAAATAACGGTGTCGCCGGGCAGCACCTTCTTGCGGAAGCGGGCATTCTCGATACCCAGGAAATACTGCCAGTAGTTCTCAGGGTCAGGCACGGTATTCATCACCAGGATGCCGCCGGTCTGGGCCATCGCCTCGATTTGCAGCACGCCGGGCATCACTGGGTTGCCGGGGAAGTGGCCCTGGAAGAAGGGCTCGTTCATGGTGATATTTTTCACCGCCGTTACCATTTGGCTATCAAGGTGTATCACCTTGTCGAGCAGCAGGAATGGGTAGCGGTGAGGCAGCACCTGCATGATGCGGTTGATGTCCATCACCGGTTCGCGGGCGGGGTCGTAGACCGGCACGGCGCTGGTACGGTCTTCCAGCATCCGCTTTTTGATTTTCTTGGCAAACGCCACGTTGGCCGCGTGGCCGGGCCGGGCGGCCAGAATCTGGCCTTTCAGCGGGCGGCCCACCAGGGCGAGGTCGCCCACAATGTCGAGCAGCTTGTGGCGGGCGGGCTCATTTTTGTGGCGCAAATCCACGTTGTTCAGGATGCCTTCTTTCTTCACCGACACCTTGGGCTTGCCCAGCATGGCGGCCAGCTCGTCGAGCTCGTCTTCGCCCACAGCGCGGTCTACTACCACGATGGCATTGCTCAAATCGCCACCCTTGATGAGGTTCGACTTGTACAAATATTCCAGCTCGTGCAGAAAGCAGAAGGTGCGCGACGACGAAATTTCGCTCTCAAACTGACTGATGTCCGTGAGCGTGGCGTGCTGCGAGCCCAGCACCGGCGAGTTGTAGTCGACCATCACCGTGAGGCGATACTCGGCCAGCGGTAGGGCCGCGATTTCGACACCCCGCGCATTATCGACGTAGCGAATGGTATCGGGAATCACGTAGTAATTGCGCAGCGCGTTCTGCTCTTCAAAGCCCACAGTATGAAGGGCTTTGATAAACTCAGCCGACGAGCCATCCATGATGGGCGGCTCGGGGCCGGAGAGCTGAATGAGCACATTATCAAGCTGCAAGCCTACGAGGGCCGCTAGCGTGTGCTCCACAGTATTGACGCGGGCGCCGTTTTGTTCGATGGTGGTGCCGCGCGAGAGGTCTACCACGTTGTCCACGTCGGCATCGACGATGGGCTGGCCGGGCAAATCGACGCGCTGGAACTTGTAGCCGTGGCCCACCGGAGCGGGGCAGAAGGTCATGGTAGCCTCCGCGCCGGTGTGTAGCCCGATGCCCCGCACCGTCACGGGGGCCTTAATGGTGTGTTGCTTATCGTTCATTTTGAGAGTTGTCAGTTGTTAGTTGTCAGTTGTTACTTGTTAATTATCAATTGCTAGCGCGTACTAACAATTAATAACTGACAACTGACAACTAGCAGCCGACAACTAAGCCGGTGCAAAGCTAAAGCTTTTCCGGCGCTGGCTGGCTTTTTTCCAATGCGGCGAGGCGGCGCTCCATCTCGGGCAGGCGGCGGTATACGGCCGTGGAGCGTTGGTTTTCCTTGAGGCCGATGGCGGGGTAGCCTTGCAGCACCTGGCCTTCTCTGGTCGATTTCTGCACGCCGCTCTGGGCCGTGATGGTAGTGCGGTTGGCCAGGGTAATGTGCCCCACAATGCCCACCTGGCCCGCCAGCACGCAAAAATCACCAATTTTTGAGGAGCCCGATACGCCCGATTGCGCCGCGATAACGGTGTGCTTGCCAATCTCCACGTTGTGGGCAATCTGCACCAAGTTGTCAATCTTCACGCCCTGCCGAATGAGCGTCGAGCCCATCGTGGCGCAGTCCACGGTAGCATTGGCCCCGATGCTCACATCATCTTCCAGAATAACCTGGCCAATCTGCGGAATAGCCTTGTATGAGCCATCGGTTTGCGGCGCGAAGCCGAAGCCATCGGTGCCCACCACCGCACCGGCCTTGATGACGCAGCGCTGGCCGATAATCGTATCAGCATAAATCTTGGCCCCGGCGTGGATAATGGAATTATCGCCAATCTGTACCCGGTCGCCGATGTAGGCGTGGGGGAAAATCAGCACGTTCTCGCCCAGCACGCAGCCCTCGCCGATGTACGAAAACGCGCCCCGGTAGTGCCCACCGCCAATAGTCGAGCTTTCGCCGATAACGCTTGGCTGCTCGACGCCGCGCCGGCTAAAGCGCGTGGCTTGCTGGTAAAACTCGAGCAGCTTGGTAAAGGCCGAGTAGGGGTCGGTGACGCGGATAAGCGCCGCTGCCACCGACTGGCGCAGCGGTAGCTCGGGGCTGACAATCACAGCCGTAGCCTTGGTGGTATAAAGAAACTGCTCGTACTTGGCATTAGCCAAAAACGCCAGTGAGCCGGCGCTGGCTTCTTCAATTTTTGCCAGGCTCGATACGGTGGCGTCTGCGTCGCCCTCCACAATGCCGCCCACCACCTGGGCAATCTGACCAACGGTAAATTCCATAAGGCCGCAAAAGTAAGGAGCGCGCCAGCTACGGCGCGGCTAACAGGCCCCAAAGCGCTCGGTGCCGCCGAAGAAATAACAGCAAAATCTCAGTGCTGGTACTGATGCTTTCGGGCGGGTCACTGGCGCAATTTGCTGGGCACCTCTGCGCAGAGCTAATAGCCAGATGAGCAGGTAATGAAGTCATTCTTTTCGGCCCTGAGCCGCAATGTAGGAACCCTGCTGCTGAGCCTGGCCATTGTGT
>CAXUKA010000458.1:0-4525 GCA_964251335.1 uncultured Hymenobacter sp. | reverse complement strand
CCTTCGGGCAGGGCACCGCGGCCTTGCCAGGGCGCGTAGGTGCGTGCTTTGCGGCCGGCATGGGCCAGCGGCACGCCCGGCACGCAGCCCTGGGCTTCGATAAACTGGTTGATGCGACGCAGAAACTCAACGTGCTCGTCTTTCCAGATACCCAGGTCTTCGGGCGTGATGCGGCCTTCGGGCGATACGGCCGTGGCTTCCTGAATGATAAGACTGGCCCCGCCTACGGCGCGACTACCGAGGTGCACCAAGTGCCAGTCGTTGGCGAAGCCATCGACGGCGCTGTACTGGCACATGGGCGATACAACGATGCGGTTTTTAAGCGTGAGGCCGCGCAGAGTAAGCGGCTCGAAAAGAAAGGACATATAGGGGTAAATGATTGTAAAATTGAGGATTGCCTATGTTGGAACGCAAGCTCAACGAGCGCCCAAAAACAGACAACGGCCAACTACCAACTGACAACGGCCTCAGAGGTTACCACCGTTGGGCTTGCGACCGGCAGCGGCAACATTTTACAACTATGGGCACGTACAGACAGGCTACTTACTTCTTTTCTCCACTTTCAGCCTGTTATGTTTCAAGAATCTTCTGCCGCTCACACCCTTGACCAGGTGGCCCTGCACACGACTGAGCCCACCATCTGTGATACCTCGCGCCGCCAGTTTATCAACCATGCCGGGCGCGGCCTGTTGGCAGCGGGCATTGCCAGCGCGCTGCCGCTAGCCTCTGCCGAAGCGGCCGACCTCAGCGGCTTTGATACGCCCACGCCGCCCACCGGCCCGCTCGACATCAAACTGCCGCCCCTAGAAGCGCCCACCGACCCCAAAGGCGGTCAGCCCTTCAACCCCGATGCGCCCGAGCAGCGCGTGGGCTACGCCGTGGTGGGCCTCGGCCACCTGGCGCTCGAAGAGATTATTCCGGCCTTCGGCCAAAGCAAGCACGCCAAGCTGGTAGCCCTGGTGAGCGGCGACGCCGATAAGATGGGTAAAGTAGCCAAGCAATACGGCGTTAAGCCCAGCAGCTGCTACTCGTACCAAACTTATGATACTATCAAAAACAACCCCGAAGTAGAGGTAATTTACATCGTGCTGCCCAACTCGCAGCACCACGAATTCACGATTCGCGGGGCGAAAGCGGGCAAGCATATTCTCTGCGAAAAGCCGATGGCCGACTCAGTGAAAGAGTGCGAAGAAATGATTGACGCTTGCGCGAAAGCCGGCAAAAAGCTTATGATTGCCTACCGCATTCAGTACGAGCCCCTCAACCGCATGGCGATGAAGGCAGTGCGCGACAAAAAGTACGGCAAGACCAAGCTCATCCAGATGATGAACTGCCAAAACCAAGCCCACGACGGCCAGTGGCGGCACAAAAAAGCGCTGGCCGGCGGCGGCTCCCTGCCCGATGTGGGCCTGTATTGCCTCAATACCACGCGCTTTCTGCTGGGTGAAGAACCGACCGAGGTAAGCGCCCAGATTTACAGCACGCCCGGCGACGACCGGTTCAAGGAAATCGAAGAGAACGTGAGCTTTACGCTCCGTTTCCCGAGCGGCGTGATTGCGCAGTGCCTCACGGGCTATGGCTCATTCAACAACAAAAGCTACGCCGTGCACGGCGAAACCGGCACCATCAAAATGGACCCGGCCTTCCCGTACAAAGGCCTCAAGCAAGAACTGGTGCACGCCCCCGATGGCAAGCAAATGATAGAGCAGCCCAGCAACCCTGGCAAGCAGCAGTTTGCCCTGGAAATGGACCACATGGCCGAGTGCGTGCGCCAAAATAAAACGCCCTACACCCCTGGCGAAGAAGGCCTGCAAGACCAGCGTATAATGGAAGCCATCTACCAGTCGGCCAAGGAAAACAAGCCCGTAAAGCTAACCGTAGGCGTGGGCAAAACGGATGCCTTCCGGGGTACGCCGCCCACCGAGGAGCAGGCGTAAAGTAGTGCGAGCTTTAGCTTCGCTGACTTTCACCTGTAGTTCGCGTTTGTTAGCGAATAGCAAAATGAACGCGAACTACAGTTCACGCTATTGCGGCCAGATGCGGCCTGTACTACCCTTTACTCCCATCCATGAAGGTGCTTATTTCCTGCTTGGCGCTGGCGCTGAGTAGTGCCATACCTACCCGGCGGCCAACCCTCGCCGGCCCCATAAAAGTGACGGTGGGCCAGCGCGCTGGCAGCTACGAGCTGCTGCGCGCTGGCAAGCCTTATTTTGTGAAAGGCGCTGGCGGCAGCAGCTACCCCGAACGCATTGCCGCCTACGGCGGCAACTCCATGCGAACCTGGAGCACGACCGATGCCCGCCGTGTGCTCGACCAGGCCAATGCGCACGGCCTCACGGTGATGCTGGGTCTTGACGTGGTGCGCGAGCGACACGGCTTCGACTACAACGACACAGCAGCCGTGGCCGCGCAGCTACGCAGGCTCAAGGGCGAAGTGCTGAAGTACAAAGACGACCCCGCGGTGTTGCTCTGGGGCATTGGCAACGAGCTGAACCTCGATTATACCAATCCCAAAGTGTGGGACGCCGTGAACGACATTGCCCGAATGATTCACACCGTGGACCCCAACCACCCGACCTCTACGGTGCTGGCCGGAGCCAGTAAGAAGGAGGTAGAATATGTGAAAAACCGTTGCCCAGCGATTGATATATTGAGCATCAATACCTACGCTGGGCTGGCAACCCTGCCCCAGCAGGTGCAAGAGGCTGGCTGGACCGGCCCTTACCTCGTAACCGAATGGGGGCCAACCGGCCATTGGGAGTGCCCGCAAACCCCCTGGAAAGCTCCCATAGAGGAAACCAGCAGCCAGAAAGCCGCCGTGTATAAAAGCCGTTACGAAGCCTCGATAGCCCAGGACCGGGCACACTGCCTGGGCAGCTACGTGTTTTTATGGGGCCAGAAGCAGGAGCGCACGCCCACTTGGTACGGCCTGTTTACGGAGGCCGGCGAGGAAACCGAGGTGATGGATGTGCTCCAATATGAGTGGAGCGGCCAGTGGCCCCAAAATCGCGCTCCGCACATCGGTGCGCTTACGCTAACTGACAAAGTGGCTACGGATGGCATAACGCTGCTATCTGGCCAACCTACCGCAGCGCAGGCCACCGTCACCGACCCCGATGGCGACCCGCTGACTTATCGCTGGGAACTGCTGCCCGAAAGCACCGACCTCAAGCAGGGCGGCGACCGCGAAAACCGACCAGCAGCCGTAGCTGGTAGCATTGCGGCCAACAAGACTGGTATTGCGTTGTTTGGAGCACCCCGGCAGCCGGGGGCCTACCGCTTGTTTGTGTACGCCACCGACGGCCACGGCAACGTGGCCACCGGCAACGTGCCATTTCGAATTCGGTAGTAGCTCGGACTCGCAGAGTCCAAGCTACTAACTTGCTAATTCAGCATTTTTGCCTACCTTGCCACCGCAAACAACGCACGTCATGTTCAGCACCCGCTACTTTTTTGGCTTCTATTATTTTACGCCGCCCGCGTAGAACGAGTCGCCATGTAGCTAATCCTCAGCTTTTAGCAGCGCCACTCGTTCCGACGAGTGGCGCTTTTTTTATGTCTTTCCGGCCGGGTGTATTCTTCAAAACCAAGCTCCGGCACCAACTACTAACCACCATGAAAATCGCTATCCAAGGTTTCCGGGGAAGTTTTCACGAAGTAGCCGCCCGGCAATATTTCGGGGCCGCGCCTGCGCTGAGCTTCTGCGCCACCTTTGGCGAAGTAGTAGCCCAGGTAGCCGATGGCCGCGCCGATGCCGCGCTCATGGCCATGGAAAACTCGTTGGCTGGCAGCATTTTGCCCAATTACTTATTACTAGAGCGCAATCCGCTTACCATCACCGGCGAGGTGTACCTGCCCATTCACCAGCACCTGCTGGCGCTGCCCGGCACCACCCTGGCCGATGTGCAGGCCGTGCACTCACACCCCATGGCCCTGCGCCAGTGTGGCGATTTTCTGAGCCAACACCCCGCCTGGCAGCTAGTCGAAACCGAGGACACTGGCCTCAGCGCCCAACTGCTGGCCGAGCGCCGCACGCCCGGCGTGGCCGTAGTAGCGGGCGCGCAGGCCGCCGAGGCCTTCGGCTTGCAGCTACTCGCCCCCGCCATTCACGACGACCCGAATAACTACACCCGCTTTTTGGTGCTGGAGCGGGCAGCCGAGGCCCAGCCCGTCGCCCGGCCCGATAAAGCGTCGCTGTACTTCTACACTTCGCACGCGCCGGGCAAGCTGGCGCAGGTGCTCACGCTGGTAGCCAGCCACGGGCTGAATTTGAGCAAGTTGCAGTCGTGCCCACGCCCAAGCCAGCCCTGGCACTACGGCTTCCACGCCGATGTGGAGTTTGCCGCGCCCGCCCAGCTCGACGCCCTGCTGGCCGAGCTGCCCGCCGTGACCGAGGAACTGCGCGTGCTGGGCGCCTACCAGCGCGGCAGCATGGAGTTTGGCTCGCTAGGAGAGGGGACAGCCGAAATAGAAAAAGGCGGTCATGCTGAGCTTGCCGAAGCAACTCTATCGCGCCCCTCAAGTC
>CAXUKA010000457.1:0-4579 GCA_964251335.1 uncultured Hymenobacter sp. | reverse complement strand
CTTGACGGGCGCGCGCCGGGGAATGTCCTGGGGAGCCAGGCCCGCCATAGCCAGCGCCGTCAGCGCCCCCGTGAGCAGTGGCAGCCCCAGCCCGAGCAGGATGAGCGGGCCGTAAAAATCGCCCTTGCCCGATGCGCCCGTCAGCAGCCCCATGCGCCAGCTAAACGCAAAAAACAGCACAAACCCCAGGCTGATAATCATCGGAATCGGTACGCCGCCCTGCAAGGCGCGGGCCGTAAGCATAAGGCAGAAAATGGCCAAAATGGCCCCCGGCAACAGCAGTAGGCCCGTATCGAGCACCGGAAAATGCAAAAGCCGCTGGGCAAATACCGGCGTGAGATACACCGACGAAAACAAGCCCATGCCCGTGACGAACGTCAGGATGGCCGCCACGGCCAGCGAGCGGCTTTTGAGTACCCGCAGGTTCACAATGGGGTGGCTCGTAGTCAATTCCCACCAGATGAAGCCAATAATGCCGACGACGGCCAATGCACTCAGCTGCATGATGTAAGCCGTGTCGAACCAGTCTTCCTGCTCGCCACGCTCCAGCACCACTTGCAGCGCGCCCACGCCTACCACCAGTAGGAGCAACCCCAGCCAATCCATGCGCAAGCTGGCCGGGCTGGCGGTGGTGGCCGGCTCTTTCACTAGAAAGAACGAACTGATAGCCACCACAATGCCAATCGGCACGTTCACCAGAAAAATCCAGTTCCAGGTCGAAACGTCCAGGATATAGCCGCCCAGCGTCGGCCCGATGGTTGGCCCCGTAAATACGCCGATGCCAAATAGCGCGCTGGCTAACCCGCGCTTGGCAGGCGGAAACGCCTCAAATACAATAGCCTGCGAAGTCGACAGTAGTGCCCCGCCCCCCAGGCCTTGCACAAAGCGAAAGGCTACCAGCGTCCAGATATTGGCGGCCGTGCCGCACAGCACCGACGCCACCGTGAACACGATAATGGAGCCGATGAAGTAGCGCCGCCGCCCTAGCCGCGCCGCCAGAAAGCTGGTAATCGGAATGACGATGATGTTGGCAATAGCATAAGAGGTTATTACCCAGGAGGTATCCTCTAGTGTGGCACCTAGGTTGCCGCTAATATGCGAAAGAGCCACATTGACGATACTCGTGTCAATAAGCTCCATCACGGCGGCGGCAATCACCGTGGCACACAGCAGAAATAGCGGAAACCCTTTCATAGAATCTCAAGTGTTAGAAACAAATTATACCAATCGGTATAAAAACAAGCAAAAAAAATCATAGCCTCAATTCTCGTTCGATAAGCTGCTCCACGTACTCTAGCGTTGTGGTCACAGCCTCAGCCTCGCCCAGGGTGTGGGCCTGCAAAATGCCACCCTCAATGAGGGCTATCAGAAGCGTGGCATAACGCAGCGGCTCAGCTTCGGGGCGGATTTCGCCCTGCTGCTGGCCCTTCTCGATTAATACGACCAGGCGCTGCCGCCACTCCCGAAGCGCGCTCTTGGCCCGTAGCGCCAGCTCCGAAACTGGGGCATCATCCATGTCCACGGCTCCGTTGAGGATGGGGCATCCGCCGTTGGCATTCAGCTGGTTGAAAATGCGGGCGTAGTAGCGCGGGTACACCAGCAGCTGCTCCAGGGCCGAACTGGTCTGGCTAAGTTCCTGGCGCAGGCCAGTTTGAATGATACTTAGGTTGTAATTAAACGCGGCCAGGGCCACTGCTTCCTTATTGGCAAAGTTGCCGTAAATGGCCCCTTTGGTCAGGCCGGTGGCCTCGGTCAGGTCGCTCATCGAGGTACCCACGTAACCCTTCTTGTTGAAGACAGGAGCTACTTTTTCGATGATGAACTGACTAGTGCGCTCGGCTTTCGACATGGTAGGCATGGAAACGATACGCAAATTTATACCGAATGGTTTAATTTAGGTTGGATGGATTTTTTATTTTGAAAATAACAAGACAATAGTGCGGCCTTGCAGCCCACGATTGCAGGGCTGCGCTAGCTTAGCATTGCCCAGCATCTTTGCGGCTGTCGATGTGCGGACCGGCTCAGTGAAACGAATAGCCTCGGGGGAGTAGCGAGGTAGTGTCCTCTATTTATGACTATTGGGGTGCTATAGCGGCCGCCGCGCCTGTGCCGCCAACCCATCAATGAGCTTTGAAATAAGCCTTGAAAATCAAACCAGAAAAACGGTAGCCAGCGATAAGTTGAGCCCCAAGCTTATACTTGAGCGCAATGCACAATATCGAGCTTCTGATTCTCATTCTGGTAATAGTGACGGCGCTGGCCCGCTTGGCCGACCGGGTGCGCCTGCCTTACCCTATTTTGCTGGTGCTGGCGGGCATGGGGCTGGGCATGGTGCCGGGGCTGCCGCCCGTGGTGCTGGCCCCCGATTTGGTGTTCTTCGTGTTTCTGCCGCCGCTGCTCTATGCCTCAGCCTGGAATACTTCGTGGCCCGATTTTAAGGCGGCGCGGCGGCCCATTGGGCTGCTGGCGCTGGGCTGCGTGCTATTTTCGACCACGCTGGTGGCGGTGGTGGCGCATTTTCTGCTGCCGGGCTTTGGCTGGGCCACGGCCTTTGTGCTCGGGGCCATTGTGTCGCCACCCGATGCCGTAGCGGCGGCCGCTGCCACAGTCGGGCTATCCTTGCCCAAGCGCGTCACGACTATTCTGGAAGGCGAAAGCTTGGTGAACGACGCCACAGGGCTCATTGCCTACCGCTATGCCGTGGTGGCGGTGCTCACGGGGCAGTTTGGGCTGTGGCAGGCGGGGGCGCAGCTGGTGTGGGTGGCCGTGGCGGGCATCGCCATTGGGCTGGTTGTGGGCAGGGTGCTTTATTGGGTGCATCGGTCTTCTTCTCATAACACGGTGGTTGATATCAGCCTGACCTTGCTGACGCCCTACCTGGCCTACCTGCTGGCTGAGGAAGCGCACGTATCGAGCGTGCTGGCGGTGGTGGCGGCGGGCTTGTTTTTGAGCCGCCGTGCGGGCCGGCTGTTTGCCCCAGCCGGCCGGCTACAAGTGTACGCTGTCTGGAACACGGTCACGTTTTTGCTCAATGGTATCGTGTTTATTCTCATTGGCTTGCAGCTGCCTACGCTGCTGGCCGGCCTAGGCAATACTTCGTACTGGGCGTTGGCGGGCTACGCCGGGCTTATCAGCCTGGCAGTGATTGTCAGCCGATTACTATGGGTGTATCCGGCCACGTACCTGCCGTATTGGCTGAGTCGGCGCATTCGGGCGCAGGAGCCGCGCCCGCCGCTGGCCACCGTGACGGTGGTGGCCTGGACGGGTATGCGCGGGGTGGTGTCGCTGGCAGCGGCTTTGTCGCTGCCGATACTCTTGCCCTCTGGCGCAGCTTTCCCGCAGCGGAGCCTGATTTTGCTGCTCACCTTCGCCGTCATCTTCGTGACGCTGGTAGGGCAGGGGCTTAGTTTGAAGCCGCTCATCCGGGGGCTGCATATCGAGGCCGATGGCTCGGCCGCGCAGGAAGAATTGGACTTGCGGGTGCTGCTGGCTTCTCGCACGGCCGCTTTTCTCACCAGTCCCGCCGCCGCCAGCCAGGCCCCGGCCGATGTGCTAGCCCGCATGAAAACCCGCTACGAGCTGCGCCTCTACCGCCTCCAGAATCGCGCCAACGGCATCCTGGCCAGCCGCCTGGATGAGAGGCCGCTCACGCAATTTCAGGAGTTGCAGGAGGCGGTTATTCAGTATGAGCGCGGCGTGATTGAGCAGCTTCGCCAGACCGAAACCATTGGCGAAGAAGTGCTCCGCAAGCTGGAAAATGAGCTGGATTTGGAGGAAGCTCGCCTGGCTCTGGACCGGCAATAAGCTCGGTTTTTGGACATGAATAACCCGCATTTTTCACCGGAGCGGCTTAGGAAATTCACACTTTTCTTCGCGTCGCTGCGGGGTGCCAGCTAGCTTATTCCCTAGCGGGAAAGAACCGAGAAAAAAAGATGGGTTACCTCGGCGGGGGTGCTGGTATAGAAGAACACACAGGCGGCGCTGCCTGTGTAGTTGCCTTCCCTGGCCCGCACCCTCCTTGGGCAGCCAGGCCTGCTAAAGCTGCTGCCTGGTTTTCGTCGCGAAGAAAACCAGGTCGTTGCCCGCTCCCTGCCAAGTCGCGACTGGCAGCGGAGCAAGTAGCTGGAGTGCCCCGTTGGGGGCCGTTTTTCCTTCTCCCTATTTTTTCTTTCCCATGAAGCTAACCCGCTTGCTGCCCCTGTGGGGGCTGCTGGCTGGCGCGTGCCTATTGCCCGCCTGCCAGCAACAATACTCGACCGAAAAACTAGAAGCGGTGGCTAGCACCGAGGCGCCTGCCGAAACACCGGACCCCGCCAAACCCAGCACCGCCGACACCGTGCAGGAAACGCCGGAGAGCCGCGAGAATTACGCCGTCATCCACGAAAACCCGTTTCTGGCGGCTGCGCATAACCCGCTCAGTACCTTTGCCATCGACGTAGACCGGGCCTCTTACGCCAATGTGCGTCGCTTCCTGACTCAGCAGGGGCAGCTGCCCCCGCCCGATGCCGTGCGGCTGGAAGAACTGGTCAATTATTTCTCCTATCGCTACCCGCAGCCGCGCACCGGCCCGGCCTCACTG
>CAXUKA010000456.1:0-4588 GCA_964251335.1 uncultured Hymenobacter sp. | reverse complement strand
GCTGTTTAGAATAGTGATGCAAAAAACGGCCGGTACCCTCGCTGGGCTGTTGTTGGCTGAACGATTGCAAGAGGAATCTCTACGCCCGCATGCTTGTCTGAGCCAGCACCCCGCGATTGAAGTAATCCTGTTTCTAGTGGAGCCTGAGTTGCTGCCGGAGCAGCCTGACCCTGCTGAAAACGGCATTTATCAGCTGGCCAGAAAGGAGCGAGTTTCTGGCCTCGACCAGAAACTAACAAATAAATTAAACGAATGGGGGGTGAGATTTTACTTATACAATCTTACTCCCAACCGCCTGCCTCCCGACTGGCAGGTGCGTGACCTTTCTTAATTCCTAATGACCATCCACTGGACCACCAAACCCTTCGACACCCTCACCCTGGCCGAACTCTACGCCCTGCTGCAACTGCGCAGCGAAGTCTTCGTGGTAGAGCAAACCTGCGCCTTCCAAGATATTGACGGGCACGACCAAGCTGCCCTGCATCTACTGGGCCACACCGCTACGGGCGAGCTAGCGGCGTATGCCCGCTTGTTTGAGGCCGGGCGCAGTTACGCCCAGGCCAGTATTGGGCGGGTCGTGACGTCGCCGCGCTACCGGGGCCATGGGCTGGGTCGGCAGCTACTGCACGAAGCTATTGCGCAGTGTGAGGTGCAGTTTGGAGCGCAGCCTATCAAGATTGGGGCGCAGCAATATCTGCTGGCATTTTATGAAAGCTTTGGCTTTGTGCAGGAAGGGGATGGCTACTTGGAAGATGATATTCCGCACGTTCACATGGTGCGGCCTTAGGCCTTATCCAGCCTCTGTAGTAGCTCAGCTACTTGCTGCTCTAGCGTGGCTACGCGCTCGTCGAGACGAGCGGGAGTATTTAGATGAGTGGTGAAAACGCCTTGCACTTCCCAGATTTCCAAGGCCTGCGTTAGCTCTAGTTCTTGAGGGCTGTAGTCGGCGTTATCGGCGCGGAGCTGGAGGCGCTGGCCATCGGCGAGCAGGCCAGCCACGCGGCGCACCAGGATTTTACCGGGCGTCACGAATACGTAGATGCGGCCCACTTGCACGCTGGGCTGGGCCGCCGATACGCGGCTGCACAGCACGGTGTCTTTGTGGCGCAGACCCTGGCGCTTCGGCAGCTGCATTTCGGCTCCCCTGATTTCGAAGGCGCGCGTGGGGCCGCTGAGCTGGTGCGGCAGTTTCAACCAAGGTAGCCCGTCGATATAGGCAGGGTCGTGGTGCTGCACGATATATTCGAGGCTGCGGCTGCCTAGTACCAAGGGCGTTACATCGGCCAGCGGGTTAACTGCTGTGGGCAGGCTGGGTGGGGCTGTACTGGCCGCAGTTTCCTGAAAAATATCGAAATTATAGAGCTCATTTACCGTCAGCTCTTTCGTTAGTAGCAAGTCAACGGACAAGCCAAAATGCTGAGCAATCTGAATAAGCGTCTCCATTTTTGGCTCTGAGCGACCTTCTTCATACGCGCCCACGCTGGGCCGGGCTAAGCCGAATAATTCGGCAAAAGCAGCCTGACTCAGCTTTTTAACGGTGCGTAGCTTGCGGATATTCTTGCCAACGTTGGACATGCTAAGAAAATATTTTGTGCTCAAAAAAAGAGCATATCAAAAACCTTGCGTAAGATTGTGTCGTAAATCTACCACCAGCACCGGAACGCGAGGCTGAGCAGTGGCTATTTTTTTGAGCAGAAGATTTTGAAGAGGGGGCTAAATGAATATTACATTTACCACTGAGCCTATGAACCACCCGCACTTCCTCAAAGTCAAGGCCTACCTGCTGGAGCTGGGCTTCGATATTCGCCACGCCGACGAGCGCGACAACGTGCTGGTAGTCGACAAGCCCGAGCTGGGTATTCGCAACCTCGTCATCGGCTGCGGCGACCCGCTGCTGATACTGGAGCAGTACCTGCTGGAGCTACCCGCGCCCTCGCTCGACATCTACCGGCGACTGCTCCAGAAAAACCGCGACATCATCCATGGGGCCTTCGCCCTCGACGGTACCGGTCGCCGCCTTATCTTCCGCGACACGCTCCAAATCGACACCCTCGACCTGCCCGAGCTCGAAGCTTGCATGAACTCGCTGGGCCTGCTGCTCAGTGAGTTTGCCGACGAATTGATTCAGTTTTCCAAAACCCCCACTGCCTAACCGTTTCTGGTGCCATGAACATTCTGCAACGTCTTTTCAAAATTGGGCAGTCGGAGGCCCACGCCGCTGTCAATCAGCTCGAAGACCCCATCAAGCTCACCGAGCAAGGCCTGCGCGACCTGCGCCAGGACCTCGACAAAGCCCTCCACGGCCTAGCCGAAGTGAAGGCCATGGCCATTCGGGCCCGCAACGAAACCGAAGCGCACCGCGCCAAGGCCGCCGACTACGAAAACAAGGCCGTGCTGCTGCTCCAGCGCGCCCATAAAGGCGACCTTGACCCCGCTGAAGCCGACCGCCTCGCCACCGAAGCCCTGCTCAAAAAAGCTGAAAACGAAGCCCACGCCTCCCGCTCAGCCCAAGACCAGGCCAAGTTTGAGCAGTCGGCCGCCCAAATCGACCAGAGCGTGCAGACGCTGAAATCGACCATCGGCCAGTGGGAAAACGAGCTGAAAACGCTGAAGGCCCGCGTCACGGTGAGCACCGCTACGGTCAACATCAATAAGCAATTGGCGCAGCTCGACTCGTCGGGCACGGTGGCGTTGCTTGAGCGCATGAAGGAAAAAGTGGCCGTGCAGGAAGCTCTGGCTGAGTCGTATGGCGAGATTGCCCAGGAAAGCAAAAGCATTGATGCCGAGATTGATAAAGCCATCGGCAAGGCTGGTGTCGGCAAGGCCACCGAAGATTTACAGGCCCTCAAAGCCAAACTCGGCCTCGCCGAATAGTTGCGCGCCCTGTAATGAATTGAGTCAGCCCGCGATAGTTACCTCTACCGGAACGCGCCTCCCCTCATGACCGAACTTTTACAAGCCGCCGTGCTGCCCCCCAATCTGGTTGCCACCGGGTTGCTGGTGTTTGTGCTGCTGTATTGGCTCACGGTGATTGTCGGCTTACTGGATTTTAAAACGGCCGACGTGCACCTCGGCGGCCACGTCGAGGTGCATACCGATGGCGCGCACCTGCCCAGCGGCGACTCCGACTGGCTGAATGGCGCGCTGGCCTTTTTCAACCTGGGCCGCATCCCGCTGATGGTATTTGTCAGCTTCGTGGTGCTGCCGCTGTGGGTGGGCAGCATCCTGGCCAATTACTACACCGGCAATACCTCGCTGCTGCTGGGTCTGGGCTACCTGCTGCCGTTGCTGGTGGGCAGCCTGTTCCTGGCCAAATTCCTCACGCTGCCTTTCGTCAAGCTTTTCACCGCCCTCGAAAAAGACCACGACGGCGGAGCCATCGCCCTGGGCAAAGTCTGCACCGTGCTGCTGCCCGCCACCACCGAGCGCCTCGGCCAAGCC
The DNA here is from genome assembly GCA_964251335.1 of uncultured Hymenobacter sp. Lineage (GTDB taxonomy): Bacteria > Bacteroidota > Bacteroidia > Cytophagales > Hymenobacteraceae > Hymenobacter. The sequence continues at coordinate 1,147 of CAXUKA010000456.1, read as the reverse complement.
GCTGTGCGCATCGACGGTGCCCCGCTTATGCTCAATGTGCGGGCGCTCTCCAGCCCCATCGGCAAGGGTGAAACGGCTTTGGTAATTGATTACGACGCCGAGCGACGGTGTTATTTAATTGAGCCATATGCCGCTCCGTAGCAGTCCTGAAAACGTCTGTCATGCTGACGAAGGAAGCATCTTGTCAGTTCCTGAATTATTGAAGTAAACGGAGTGAGCAAGATGTTTCCTTCGTCAGCATAACGGATAGTATCTTTCTGATTTTAAGTAATTACCCGACTTTCTCTTGTCTCGAAATTTTACCTTTTTTCGCTTATGCTTGCACAACTTTCCTGGGCCATTTTATTGGTGCTCGGTGTCTTAATAATCGGGTTTATTGCCATTGTGGCGCGCATGTACCAAAAGGCCGTGCAAGGTGAAGCCCTGGTGCGCACCGGCATGGGTGATACTAAAGTGTCGTTTTCCGGTATCCTCATCGTGCCCGTGCTGCACAAGCTAGAGGTGATGGATATCAAGCTGAAAACCATTATTATTGCCCGTGCCGGCGCCGAAGGCTTGGTATGCAAAGACAACATGCGCGCCGATGTAAAAGTCAATTTCTTTGTGCGGGTTAATAAAACCCACGACGACGTGGTGAATGTGGCGCAGAGCATCGGCGCCCACCGCGCATCCGACCCGCTGGCGCTCGAAGCGCTGTTTGATGCGAAGTTTTCGGAGGCATTAAAAACTGTCGGCAAGCATTTCGATTTTATCGAATTATATAATTCCCGCGAGCAATTCAAGCAGGAGATTCTGCGCATTATTGGCACCGATTTGAACGGCTACGTGCTCGACGACTGCGCCATTGATTACCTGGAGCAAACGCCGTTGTCGGCGCTCAACCAGGATAATATTTTGGATGCGGAGGGTATCAAGAAAATTATCTCGTTGACTTCGGAGCAAAAAATCCAGGCCAACCAAATTCAGCGCGACCAGCAAAAGACCATTAAAAAGCAGGACGTAGAAGCGCAGGAAACCATCTTGCAGCTCGAAAAGCAGGTGGCCGAAAACCGGGAAAGGGAGTACCGGGAAATGGGCAGCATTTAAGCCGGCTAAGGGGCGGAGACTGTAAATGTGCGTCAGGTGGAGGAGTGGAAGTGGTTGGAGG
>CAXUKA010000455.1:0-4598 GCA_964251335.1 uncultured Hymenobacter sp. | reverse complement strand
GGCCGACTGGGATATTCTCAACGACGTGCTTGTGAAGGGCCAGTTCCTAGTGAGCCAGCAGGCTGTGGCCATCCAGCGCCAGCAAGGCCTGGGCGGCGATATCGTCAACATTGCCAGCAAAAACGGCCTCGTGGCCGGCCCCAATAACGTGGCCTACGGCACGGCCAAAGCTGCCCAGCTGCACATGAGCCGCCTGCTTGCCGCCGAGCTGGGGGCCGACAAAATCCGTGTCAACACCGTGAACCCTGATGCCGTGCTGCGCGGCTCCAAAATCTGGGAAGGCGACTGGGCCGCCGGCCGCGCCAAAGCCTACGGCATCACGGTCGAGGAGCTGCCCGCCCACTACGCCAAGCGCACGCTGCTCGGCGAGGAGCTGCTTTCGGAAGACATTGCCAAGGCTGTGCTCGTGTTTGTGGATGGCTCGCTGAGCAAGTCGACCGGCAACGTACTCAACGTGGATGGTGGCGTAGCCATGGCCTTCGTACGCTAGTGCCAGCCACTCCGTTTTGAAGTCACCCCGTGAACGTCAGGCTGAGCGCGCTCGGCCTGACGTTTTGCGTTAGTTGCTAATAGTCTGGCCTAAGAATTTGCCATTTATTGAGCTTAAGCAGGCATTTTTTGTGGTTGGCCGTAGTTTTGAAGTCCAGCTTCCCACCCCGCTTTTCTACCGTATGTACACCCTCCAGCTCAAGCCACTCGATAAAATGCCTAAGTACAAGCAGATTGTACAGTCGGTGATTATGGATATCGAGCGGGGCGTACTCAAAAACGGCGACCAGCTCCCGAGCATCAGCGAGCTGAGCATCGAGCATTATCTGGCCCGCGATACCGTTGAGAAAGCCTACCGCGAGCTGCGCGAGCGCGGGTTTATCACCTCGGTGCAGGGCAAGGGCTACTACGTGCAGGCCCGCGATTCAGCAAAGCTGAAAATCCTCATGATTTTCAATAAGTTGAGCTCCTACAAAAAGGAAATCTACTATGCTTTCCTCGAAACGCTGGGCGACCGGGCCACCGTCGACCTCCAGATTCATCACTACAATGTGAATCTGTTTCAGGAGATTATCGAGAAAAGCCTGGGCAAGTATAACTACTACGTTATCATGCCGCACTTCACGCTTGATACCGACAAGGCGCTGTATCGCAGCATTTTGAACACCATACCGGCGCACGAGCTGGTGCTGCTCGACAAAGACTTGCCCGAGTTGAAGCAGGAATGCCTGCGCGTATTTCAGGACTTCGATAAGGATATTTTCAACGCCCTCATCAACACCCAGGACCTGCTGGCCAAGTACTCGCGGCTGGTGCTCATCCTGCCTTCCGATGCCAACCACCCCGAGGAGTTGCCCTGGGGTTTCCGTTCCTTCTGCCTCAGCCGCAACAAAGAGTTTTCGGTGGTAGAAAACGCTAAAAATGAGGTACTGGAAGAAGGCACTGCCTACGTGGTCATCCGCGAAACCGACTTGGTAGAGCTGGTTAAGAAAATCCGCCAAACCAGTTTCCTACTGGGCCGCGAAATAGGCATCATGTCCTTCAATGAAACGCCGCTCAAAGAGCTGCTCAATATGACGGTGATTACCACCGACTTTGTGGCGATGGGCCGCACCGCCGCTACGCTGCTGCTGGAGAAAAAGCGGGTGAAGGTTAATAACCCGTTTTATACCATTCGGCGCGGGTCATTGTAAATCATTTGTCATTGCGAGCAAAGCGAAGCAATCGCACCTGACGAGGACCCCAACAGCTCGTCCTGATGGGATTGCTTCGCTTTGCTCGCAATGACAAACGGCCTGACAGGCGACCTCACTATTTCGCCGCTTGCAGGAGAGTTCAGAACAGTTTGGGCGACATAAACGGGATAACTTGCTATCCTTAAAAAACGGCTTTTTCCCCACCCTTTTGCCCATGCTCTCCGAAGACCAAATCCACGACCTGAACCAGCCGCTGCTGGCCGAGCACAACCTTCAGTTCGACTACCTCACCGACCTGCTGGCGCGCCGTGGGCACGATGCGCACCAGGTTATTTTACAGCTGGTTGAGTTTCAGGTTGCCATTCCGAGCTGGGCGCTGGGTACGGGCGGCACGCGCTTCGGGCGCTTCCCGGCCGGCGGCGAGCCTCGCTCGCTGGAAGAGAAAATCACCGACGTAGGCCTGCTGAACCAGTTGAACGGCTCGTCCAACTCTATCTCGCTGCACATTCCGTGGGATATTCCGCAGGATATCCCCGGCCTGCACCAGCTCTTGAAAGAGCAGGGTTTGTCGATTGATTCGATGAACTCGAATACCTTCCAGGACCAGAAAGAGCAGGCCCAAACGTACAAGTTTGGCTCGCTGAGCGCTACCGACCGCGCCGTGCGCGAGCAGGCCATTCAGCACAATATTGAGTGCATTAAGTACGGACAGCCACTCGGAGCTAAAGTGCATACCGTGTGGCTCGCTGACGGCTCTAACTTTCCGGGCCAGAGCCATTTGCGCCGCGCTTACCTGCGCACGCAGGAGAGCCTGGCGGCTATCTACGAAGCGCTGCCCTCCGACTGGACGATGCTCATCGAGTACAAGCCCTACGAGCCCAATTTCTACTCGATGGTGATTCCCGACTGGGGCACGTCGTACACACTGTGCCAGAGCTTGGGCAAGCAGGCGCAGGTACTCGTGGACCTGGGCCACCACCTGCCCAACACCAACATCGAGCAGATTGTGGGCCGCCTGCGGCAGTTGGGTCGCTTGGGGGGCTTCCACTTCAACGGCTCGGGCTACGGCGACGATGACCTCACTACCGGCAGCGCCAAGCCCTTCCAGCTCTTCTTGATTTTCAATGAGTTGGTAGACGCGAATCAGGACACCAGCTTGGCCGCCGCCAGCGTGGCGTACATGATTGACGCCAGCCACAACACCAAAGACCCACTCGAAGACCTGCTGCAATCGGTGGACAACATCCTCGGGGCCTACGCCAAAGCGTTGCTCGTAGACCGCACCGCGCTGCAAGAAGCCCAGGAAGCCAACGACGTAGCCCGCGCCGAAGAGATTCTGCGCGATGCCTTCCTCACCGATGTGCGCCCGCTCGTGGCCGAAGCTTACCGCCAGGCCGGCGGGGCGCTGCACCCGGTACGCGCGTATCGCACGGCCGGCATCCGGGCGCAACTCATTGAGCAGCGCGGCAAATTCAGCTTGTCAACGGGCCTGTAAGCGATGACGCCAAAAAAATCAGTTTATGCCGTTTTTGATATCGGCAAGACCAATAAGAAGCTGATTCTCTTTGATGAGGAGCGGCAGATTATTGACGAGATGCTGCACGTCTGCACCGATGTGCTCGACGACGACGGCTTCCCCTGCGACCACCTGCCGCGCCTCACCCAGTGGATGCAGGACCACTGGCGCGCCCTGCGCCACCACCCGCACTACACCGTGAAGGGCGTGAATTTCACGGCCTACGGGGCCAGCTTCGTGCACCTCGGGGCCGATGGCGAGCCCGTGCTGCCGCTCTACAACTACCTGAAACCCATCCCGGAAGACCTCACGGCGAAGTTCTACGCCGAGCTAGAGGAATCGCCGGCTGATTTCACCGCCATTACCTGCTCGCCGCAGTTGGGCATGCTTAATTCGGGCTTGCAACTCTATTGGCTCAAGTACGCTAAGCCTGAGCAGTTTGCTAAGATTCACACCTCGCTGCACTTGCCGCAATACTTATCGTATTTGCTTACGGGTGAGAAATTTAGCGACTACACCAGCGTAGGCTGCCACACGGCGCTCTGGGATTTTGAGCGCGGGCAATACCACGACTGGGTGCACCGCGAAGGGCTGGATGAAAAGCTGGCCCCGCTCACCAAAGACTCGATTGCCTCGGTGGTCGATGGCATTATGGTGGGCGTGGGGCTGCACGACAGCTCGGCGGCCGTGATGCCGTACTTGCTAGAGGTCGATGAGCCGTTTATGCTGGTGAGCACGGGCACTTGGTGGGTGACTATCAACCCGTTCAATAGCCAGCCGCTCACACCCGACCTGTTGCGGCGCGATGTGGTGAGCTTCCTTACGCCGCGCGGCCAGCCTATGCGGGCATCACGCGCCTTCCTGGGCCGCGAGCACGACTACCAAGTCGAGCGCATCGCGCAGCACTTCCACGTGAAGCCCGATTTCTACCGCTCCATCGTGCTGGCCCGCCCTTATGATGAGACGTCGACCATCTTCTTGCCTGCCTGCCTGGCCGGCGGCGGCCCCCTGCCCGACGAGCCCGAGGGCGAGTGGGATATAACCGGATTCCGCACCGCCAATGATGCTTACCAACATCTCATTCACGGGCTGGTTAACATCTTGCTGGCCTCGATGAAGCTAGTGTGGCAGGGCGAAAAAATCATCTACGTCGATGGTGGCTTTGCGCGTAACCCGCTGTTTATGCAGACGTTGAGCTGGAATTTTCCTAAGGCGGAAATTCGCACCCTGGAGGTGCCACAGGCCACGGCGCTGGGTGCCCTGGTGCATCTGGAGCAGGGCGAGGCGTGGAAGAAAACGCAGTTGTTATTTAGTTAAACTAGTAGTCCAGACGCGTTGACCCCACCCCCGGCCCCTCCCCTTTGGGAGAGGGGAGCCGACCGCTAACAGGCATAACC
>CAXUKA010000454.1:0-4620 GCA_964251335.1 uncultured Hymenobacter sp. | reverse complement strand
CTGAACATATTGCCCACCAGCCCCGGCGTCTGGAAAATCAGCGTCGAGTCTTGAGCGCGGCGCGCTGGCTCCAGCGGGTGCAGGTAAGGCAGGTTGTAAAAGCCAAAACCCTCGACCACCGGGTTGGTGAGCGTGGTGGGGGAGGTGACGCTTACCACGTGCGGCAGCCGCCGCGCTAAGCGAGTCAGGCTATCGACCTGGGCCAGGAAGTGGGGCGCAAAAACCGTCTGCCCGGCTGGCGCTTCGAGGCCCACCAATAGGTAGTCGTTATCGTTGCCGAAGCGCTTGGTGTAGCCCTGGTAGTAGTCCAGGTCGGGGTCGCCGGCAGGGTAGAAGTCGTTGAAATTGTAGTTGAACCGTAGCTGGCTGGTGTAGTAGCCGGCTAGCCCGGTGAGTAGGGCCAGCACCAGCAGCGTGAGGTGCGCAAGGCGACGAAGGGGCATAAGCAGTGTACCGTGGACTCTGCGAGTCCGCGAATGAGCAAGGCGAAACAAACTGGCGAAAATTCACTAACGCTTCATACCAGTCGTTCTGAAAAAAGTCCGTACTTTAGAAGCCTCAATCAGCTTCAACTGTTCAATTTTAGCTTTGTTTCCAATGAAAAAGTCTCTGCTCGCCTTCGCGCTGTTGGTTTCGGCCGCTACCGCTTTCGCTCACGACGGTGATAAGCCCGCCGCTAAAGGCAAAAAAGCCGACCATTGCACCGGCGCTGCCGCCGCCAAATGCGAAAAAGGTATGACCGCCGGCGCCAGCATGGAAGGCATGCCCGCCTGCTGCCGCGCCAAAATGGCCGCCGCTAAAGCTGCTACCCCAGCCACAGCCGCTGCTAAGCCGGCCACGAAGTCGATGTAAGTATTTTCTTGAGAAAGAATATCTTAAAAAGCCACTCCTAACAGGAGTGGCTTTTTATTTTGCCTTTTTATCCACCAATTGAGGCCAAATAATAGCCTCTGACCTATTCTTCTATGAAAAAGAAGTTGCTGCTACTCTGTATGTTGCTGAACCTGAGTGTCAGCTATGCCCAATCGGCTTGGCAGACCACGCGGGTATGAGACTCGGTAACGGTAGCTTTTCCTGGTCGGGCCACCCTCACAGAGCAGCCAACTCCCGCTGGCAAAGTCACCACATATCTCTACCGCGATAGTATAGATGTATATACGGTAATGATAAAAAGCACGCCTATGCAGGCCGAAGCGAGTGCGGCTGAGGTGCAGCGGTTTTATACCGGCGTGTTGCAAGGGTTAGGCAATCATATTGTGCGCCAGCAACCGGTTACAATTCGCGGCTATGCCGGCCTGCAAGCCCAATATTTGACTCCCGGCCATCCTAACTTACCCGCTGTGAAATACTTGCAGGTCGTATTAGTAAACGGGACTGCCTACATTCAACAAGTTTGGACCGATGCTGAGCAGACCGGCGTGCGGGCCGATAATCGCCGTCGCTTTTTTGCCTCGCTGCATCCACTAGCTCCTAAGCCTGAGCAAATGCCTGACTACGTGAAAACTACTTCTGGTAGCTACCGCATCGGCAAGCTGCTCGGCACAGTGGTAGGAATTGGGCTGGTGCTGGGCATCATAGTTCTGGTCGCTTTTTTGGTGGTTCGGCTCATCAATAGATTCCGAAATCATTCTAAGTAAAATACAGATACGAATAAAAAGCCGCCGTATTCAGGTGGCTTTTTTAATGCTATAGATTGCCTTATGTCCCGCAATACTAGGTGCTTCGATACGGGCATATCGGCGAAAGAATGATATAGTGTTGGCCTTATATAGTATATTGCTCCGCCAGCCCTACTTCAATGGTTCTCTTAGCTCGTTTGGCGTTTATCGCCCTTATTCCACTTGGCATCTTTCTGCTCATAAAAGCTATTAAAATACTGCGGGCCAGTTTCTTCGGCGATGTCATCGCTGAGGCGAAACTGGCCCAAAAGCTAGTTGCCCTGGCGATTCCGGAGGAAGGCCTGTATGCCATTTGGCTCCGCGGCAGCAAGTCGCAGGTGTTGTCAGCTGAGGGGTTTCGGCCGGTTATCCGGGAAAACGCTACCCAGCGCTATGTGCCCCTGGACTCTACCATCGGCCGCGTGCATGCCAGCGATAGCAACGGGTTTCGGATGAAGCTCTTCACATTCCCGGCCTCGCCCGGCAACTATACCCTGGACACCGGCGAGCTTCCTAAGGTGCCCACGATATCAGGTGCGCTGACGCGCTTCTTTACCGGCCGACCCATCGACCCAGCCGAATTTGTGGCGCAAGTGCGCAAAACCGAGCCGGCCATCTACGGGATATTTGGTATTCTGCTGTGCATAGTCAGCGGCTTTCTGATAATTGGCGGAATCATCTTCACCACACTCGCTGATAAGATTATAAACGCCGGACATTGACCTGGTTACTTGCTTCACAGCTCAAGCCGACGGGTTTTAGCATCGCGTGTCGTACATACAAAAAAGGCCGGACTCTCCGCAGAGAGTTCGGCCTTTTTTGCGTTAAGCCCAGGCAGGCGCTAGGCCGGAATCAGGTTGTGCGGGTTGATGACGAATTTCTTCGCCACGCCGCTGTCGAATTCGGCGTAGCCTTTGGGGGCATCGTCGAGGGAAATTACTTCCACGTTCACCGCTTTGGCAATCTGTACTTTATCGTAGAGAATAGCCTGCATGAGCTGGCGGTTGTAGCTCAGCACGGGCGTTTGGCCGGTGTGGAAGGAGTGGCTCTTGGCCCAGCCCAGGCCGAAGCGGATGGACAGGTTGCCGGTTTTGGCGGCTTTGTCCTCCGCGCCGGGGTCGGCCGTCACATACAGGCCGGGGATGCCGATAGAGCCACCCGCGCGGGCAATTTCCATGAGCGAGTTGAGCACGGCGGCGGGCACTTCGGTTTTGGCCTGGGTGCCGTGGCCGCTGGCCTCAAAGCCCACGCAGTCGATGGCGCAGTCTACCTCGGGCACGCCCAAAATTTGGGTAATCTGGTCGGCCAGGCTGGCATCTTGGTTCAAGTCCACGGTTTCGCAGCCGAAAGAGCGGGCGTGCGCCAGGCGCGCCAGGTTCATGTCGCCCACAATCACGACGGCCGCGCCCAGCAATTGTGCCGAAGCCGCCGCCGCCAGGCCCACCGGGCCAGCGCCGGCCACGTACACCGTAGTACCGGGGCCCACGCCAGCCTTCACGGCCCCGTGGAAGCCGGTCGGGAAAATATCGCTCAGCATGGTCAGGTCGCGGATTTTTTCCATCGCCTGGTCCTTGTTTGGAAATTTCAGGAGGTTGAAATCGGCGTAGGGCACCATCACGTACTCGGCCTGGCCGCCGACCCAGCCGCCCATGTCCACGTAGCCGTAGGCCCCGCCGGCGCGGCCTTCATTCACGGTCAGGCAGATGCCGGTTTGCTGCTCGCGGCAAGTGCGGCAGCGCCCGCAAGCCACGTTGAAGGGCACCGATACCAGGTCGCCAATCTTCAAAAACTCCACGTCGGCCCCGATTTCGATAACCTCGCCCGTGATTTCGTGGCCCAGCACCAAGCCCGAGGGGGCTGTAGTTCGGCCGCGTACCATGTGCTGGTCCGAGCCGCAAATATTGGTGGATACCACCTTCAGAATAACCCCGTGGGTGATGGTTTTACCCTTAGGATTTTTCAGCTCGGGAAAAGCAATATTCTGCACCTCGACTTTGCCGGGTTCCAGGTATACAACGCCTCTGTTGCTAGCCATAATCAGGTTTGGTTTAAGATAGAGTGAGTGAAGCAAGCGCGAGGGCTATTTGCCCTCAATGGCCTGCTGGCCGGCCAGCGCCACGGCATGGTCGTCTTCCACGGTGCTGCCCGACACGCCAATGGCCCCGATAATGGTGCCGCTACCGTCCTTAATCGGCAGGCCGCCGGGGAAGGTGATGAGGCCGCCGTTCGACACTTCAATGTTGAACAGCGGGCCGCCGGGCTGCGAAGCCTGGCCAAGGTCGCCGGTCGGCATGTCGAAGAAACGGGCCGTTTTCGCCTTTTTGATAGAAATGTCGAGCGAACCGAGCCAAGCATCGTCCATGCGGGCGAAAGCAGTGAGATTGGCCCCGGCATCGACGATAGCGATGTTCATTTTCACGCCCATGTCGAGGCATTTTTGGTGAGCGGCCTGAATGGCAGCTTGGGCTTGAGCGAGGGTAATACCCATGAGACTGGTGAACTAAGAGGGTGGAAATAAGGAAATGGAAAAGCGAGTTTCTAATCTAACAAACCTCCATTTTGGTCTTCTGGTTAGGATTTTCAGGTGTATTTGAGGCAATGCCCGAATTTTGTGTGTGGCTAGCATTGGCAGCAGTGGAGGGCCGGCTATAGTATGCAAACCGGGAAATTTTATCAACTCAAAACCGTGCTTCATAAACTTTATTGATGGCTAAGATTGAAGTGCTTACCCGCATTGAGGCTCCGCCCGAGCGCTGTTTTCAGTTGGCGCTGAGCGTGGATTTGCACGCCGTTTCGGCCCGCCAAACGCAGGAGCAAATAGTGGGCGGCGTGCGCAGCGGCTTGCTGCACCTAGGCGATTCAGTCACGTTTCGGGCACGGCACTTCGGTATCTGGCAGACACTGAGCAGCAAAATCACCGAGTACCAAGCCCTGGTTTATTTCTGCGATGAAAAGCATCGCG
>CAXUKA010000453.1:0-4620 GCA_964251335.1 uncultured Hymenobacter sp. | reverse complement strand
AATCAGACCTGGGGACGAGCATACCACCCAAATTCTTCAATTCGTGTGCGAAGGAAGCCACCGTCAGACCGGTGCTGGCCAGGACGCGGTAAAGTTTCTGCTCGTTACGCAAGTCGGTGATTTCCTCCTTGAGAGCCCTGATAGCTAACTCAGAAGTGTCAATTACCTTATCGGCATCGTGTAACAGCTCATCCGGGCTAGGAGGAGAGGGCGGGGTGCCATTGCCCCCGGAGGCAGGTTTAGGCTTAGCCGTCCGGCGGGCCTTATTCTGCTTATACCTATTAATGTCATCCGCAACGGATTCCTTGGCCTGCTCCTGTGGATTATTTAGGTCGTTTACCTGTTTGACGGCCATCATAATCTGATTACGGTCAAACTCGAATCTATTTATGATGGCTAGGAGAACTTCCTTAAAGAGCGAGAATACACTATTCTCTTGGATACCCTCCCGGTTGGACTTATCCTGAAATTGAAGGTTACTGAGCCGGGAGATACTTATAACTCCATACACCTGATTAGGTCGCACCCGGTAGCCAGGTTTTGTAATGGTCGGGCTCTGGGCTGCCCGGATGCCAAGCTCAAGCCAGTCGAAGGCAGTGCTCTTACTCTCCCCGTAAGGACGGACTCGAAAATTGTCCCGAAACAGTTTAATGCCACCATACTTGGCAAGCAGGCGAGAGCGCTCAGCGTAGTTCGCTGCTTTATAGGGAAACCCTTTTGATAGGTCTTCACTATCCTGTACTCCACCTCGCTTGAGGAATAGAAAATTAAACTTGAAAGGGCCTATTTTACCCAGCCTGTTTTCGGTGTCCATTACTTTGACACCAGGTACTAATTCGGCCAGCGAGGTATGGATTTCAAATTTACCAGCTTCAAAGGCGGCTTCCGTATATTGGGAACCTTTCAAGCCTGCTTTGGTGAAGAAGTGTCGCTCCCTCAACCCGTTCACCTCTAATTCATTGCGATTGACTGTGATGTGTACGTCACCATTGATTTCCGCTACTGCTTCTACCATGTAGTCGTAGTCCGTGAATGGAGCCGGCTTTACTTGTCCTATTTCAAATAATTCGTTTTCGGGAAAAGTGTCCTCGGAAAAGAGATAGAGTGAGTACGATGATGTCTCCAGCGGTGGGATAAGTTGTTCCAAGTTCTGAAATAGCTCCAAAATTTGCCCTGCTCCCCAGTTGTCGTGTAGGCTGCTTATCTTGATTGAGGTACCGCAGTCCTTCTTAAAATGGTCTTCGAAGAACTTCGCCGGTAATTTGACCGCTGATAACTCATCAGAGACATAATCTTTGAACACCAGGTCATTCCTCGTTTGGATAGTTGCTTGCACGTCCGTCAGATTCACTGCCCCCTCGAACTGATTCCAGCTCATCTGCCATTCAACAGTACTGGTCAGTTCCGTGGTGGTAATCATCTGGCAGTCCTGACCCAGGCGGTCCAGGGCAAAGCGGCCAATGCCCTTCGCGCCGGTCTTCACTCGTTCCTTGCCCGTCGTTTTAGCGCTCAGGCTTTTATTGCCCGTGCCGATAGTCATCCAGTAATCCTCGATGATTTTCTCGGTCATGCCTTCCCCATCATCTATGATATAAAGGCTGTTTTCGCTCTGCTTGAAAAAGACAACGCAGGCGGTAGCATCCGCATCATAGCAGTTTTTTACCAATTCGATGACAGCGCCTTCCGCGTTGGCAAAATTTTCCTGCCCAATTAGTTTTGCCGTTCTGGCGGAGATATTAAACGATATTTTCTTCATATCAGGTGAAGCGGTGAGCCGAAGAAGCAACGGCAGACGGGCGTTGCACGGTAAGTTAAGTGGCTACTCTTCTTCAGTGAGCTTGGGGTCTGGGTGCAAGACATCATGTTCGCGCCATTTTCGTCGCAGTTACCTGGCATCAGTCTTGAAGTCGCGGCGGCGATGGCGAATCTCTCCCCGCAGCAAGTGTCTACAGCCTGCGTGACCACGCTGGCCTCAACTGGCACCGTCACGCTTCGCGTCAGGGAATGGCTGGTCAGGGTAACAAATCCCTCCAGCTCCAAGTCCGCCAGCGCTTGTTGCTGGCTTTTCAATACTTGGCGTGCTTTGCACAGCCTGCGTAACTGCTTGCTGTACCACATACGGCTCGAAGCTGGAAGAAAAAGTTGGGTTAAACTTCTGGTAGGAAAAAGAACGAGCAGAAACGAATCGAGGCGCGTTGTTACCCTGTGTTCCCTCCGTCCGGCCAAGAACGGTTACACTCAGTAGGGCAGCCCCACGCCTCTTGGCGTGAGTGTTGGTCTATCTGTTCGCGTGTGGTTTAAGGTAAACTTGGTCGGTTTAGGAAACCACGGACAGGCAGCAAATCAGTGAGTTAGGCAGATTGGTAGTATACGATAATCAGTAAAAGAAAAATGAAATCTTGCGATGATAGCAAATATACAGTAAGCGGCCAAGTAAAATATACTGAGTGCTCATACTTATGCCCATTACGCTGCTACAGCTAGAATGCGCATATCGGACGCCACTTGCATGTTCAGCATAGGTTGACTTTATAGTGGTTAACAATGGCTGCTGGCGCATTTAGTTAGAAAATTTATCACAAGCACTGCATATGAGAAGGCAGTGGGAAAAATAAAAGAAAAGCTGATATAAGAGTGTAAGTTCAATAAGAGCCTAAAATGTATTTAGTTGATTAGTAAGTATTGCTTGCCTGAGTAAATAATAAAATATAATATTGTAAATTAAGTCATTATTTTTTATGATACGCATTAATTAAAGCGCTGATAAATCAAGATGATAATATTTATTAGAGGCAATTGGAATAGTTGTTGCCTATTATTAGGTGTAATCTTAACATCTTTTTTATGCACAATCTCATGTTAATTGCTCAGAAGTTTAATTCATTCTTTACATGTGAAATTGTAATGAATATTGTAGGTATGATACTGTTTGCTATATGCTTTATTTTTTATTGCTATGCTTTTGAAAAAAAATAACAAATAGAGTTATTATTATAGCGGTTTCGCAAACCACTTACCCTTTTCTTAGGGGCTTACGTAATGCCTGCTTATTCCCTTAATTTACGCACCCGTGTAGTAGCGGCCTACCGCCAGCCGGGCGCTCGCCAAGCTGTCGTCGCCGCCCGCTTTGGGGTAAGCGTTTCGTTTCTCAAAAAGCTGCTGCGCCACGAGCGTCAGACTGGGTCGCTGGCCCCTAAACCCGCCAGCGGGGGCTGCGCCCGCTACCTCGATGCTGCGGCCCAAGCCTGGCTCGTGGCGTACGTAGCGCAGCACCCGGATGCCACCCTGGCCGAGCAAGCTTGGCAAGCCCAAGGCGGGCGGGCCGTGGGCCAAACCTGCCTCTGGCAGGTGCTAAAAGAGCACGACTCACGGCGCAAAAAAAAGCCTGCACGCCAGCGAGCGTGACACGCCCCGCGTCGTAGCCCACCGCCAGGCGTATGTCGAAACCGTGGCCCAGCACTACGATACCCGCCGCTTTCACTTTCTCGATGAAACAGGCCTACGTTTAGCTGACTGCCGCCGCTACGCCCGCGCGAAGGGCGGGCAGCGCGTGGGACAGGCTGTGCCCCTCAAGCGCGGACCATCGCTCATGCTCATTGGCACGCTTTCGGTGCAGGGCCTCGAAGCGGTGCAACTCTTCGTGGGGGCGCTCAACTATGAACGCTTCGCCCTGTATGTGAGTCGCTTCCTAGCGCCTACTTTGCGCCGAGGCGATGTGCTGGTGCTCGACAATCTGGCCGTACATAAGATTGGCGGGCTGCGCGAGTGGCTGGCCGAACGTGGGGTACAGGTCTTGTTTCTGCCGCCCTACTCCACCGACTTCTCGCCGATTGAACAGACCTGGAGCAAGCTCAAAACAGCCTTGCGGACGGCCTAAGCCCGAAGTCGGCAAGCCTTGGAAGAAGCCGTACAGGCCGCCGTAGACTGGATTACCAGTGCCGACGCTCAGCACTGGTTTGACCACTGTGGCTACCACGTGCAAGCCGCTTGAAGCGGGTAAGTAGTTCGCGAAACCGCTATACCTTAATCATTCGCCAGATTCAGTGCTGGCACTGATAATTTGCCCTGCTGATAAACAGTACTTTGCGCTGGAATTAAGATGCAATTAACTTGCTAGTGTTAGTCAGGTCTAAATACAAGGTATGAAAATTTTCATAAGCCATTCTCACGCTGACCATCGAATAGCTACCGCATTACTGCACTATCTATTCGCCGAATTTGAATTGCAGGCTGAGGATGTCCGTTGCACATCGGTTCCGGGGTATCAGATTCCGGCAGGGGACTTTATCGTTCACCGTTTGCGACAGGATATAAAGCAAGGCCTTGGCTTTATTGCGTTGCTCTCGCATTTTGGTCTGGAATCACTGTGGGTGAAGTTTGAACTCGGTGCTGCCTGGGTAACAAAAAAGGAAGTTATTCCTATTCTGGGTCCCGGGCTCTCAACTGATAATAAGCAGTTAGGTCCTATTGGGAGCATGCCCTGCGTCAGTATTGATGATAAGCAATGTAAGGAAATTCTAAAGCAATATTTTGCTCAGATGGCAAGGTCACTGGGTATAAATCCTAAAAACAGCCGCAATAGCTCAGTGAAGTTGCAGGCGTTCGTTGATACCTATAGGC
>CAXUKA010000452.1:0-4622 GCA_964251335.1 uncultured Hymenobacter sp. | reverse complement strand
CCCTTACCCTGGCCAAATGGGACTAATGCAAGCTCAAAGCAGGGCGACGCACCAACTTGCACCCCTGACAGGGCAATCCCAGCGTTAGAAACGGCCCAGCACGCCACCGCTACCAGGGCCATCAGGACTATTCAGAAGCCGCGCTAGGTATAGAAATCGACTATCAAGTTATATGCAAACCACTGCCTCGGCCCCACCCATTGCTACCCCCGACCAACTCAAGCTCAGCCGCACATTCGATTTCAACCTAGAGGCTTTGCGCGGCATCGCCGCTATCCTAGTCGTTTGGCACCATGTAATTGAGCATCAATATTGGCTCGACCCGCACTATATCCCAACCGGGATATTCACATTTAATCCTTCGGGCCATTTAAGTGTACTCGTCTTTTTCGTGTTGTCGGGCTACGTCATTGGGCGGGTTCACTTATTGCCTTTGGAGCGAAAGGATATTTTGCCTTATTTGAAAAAGAGGTTTGTCAGGATATATCCAATTTATTTTATAAGCACAGTTATTGGGTTGCTAGTGGCGAGAAGTAGTTACCCCGCTACCACTATCGTCAGTAATCTGACCATGACACAGAATTTTCTGGCCCCAACAATATTTGAAAATAACCCGGCTTGGTCTTTGAATTTTGAGATTTTATTTTATTTGCTGTTTGTTCCTTTGTCATTCTTTCGGTTGAATACTCCGCTCGTAGCAGTTGTATTTGCCGTGATAGGTATAATTGCAAATATTTACGGGTATTACTTAGGGGCGGGCTACTCTTTGGGGTTTGCTTTCTGGCTATGCGGGGTAATGATGGCTCGGCACTTGCAACGCCCCATAGCGCCTTCTTTTCCCTTGATGGTAAGCATGTTATTCTTGCTTATCTCACTGCGGGAGTTCAACTCACTGACGCTCTGGTTTACCGGTTTGGCCAAGCTCTTGGCTAACCCCAGTAACTTTGAGGCAGGACCCGTGCAAATCGCTGATTTGAGCAACTTGCCCTACTGTGTGCTGCTGGTGCTGGTATTTGCAAGCAGAGATTTTCCCTATAGAAAATACGTGGTGCCAGTATTAGTGCTACTACCTGCTTTTGCTTTCTATAAGCGATTACACCATTTAGAGGAATTTCAAAATAAGGGCATTATTTTGCCAACTTGTTTTTATATATTAGCGATAGTAGTTTATTTCTTTCGTAATCGTTTGGAAGGATTGTGCAGCCGTTTTATTCATCAATTGTCTAGCACTGGCGCGTGGTCCTATGGGCTTTATGTAATGCACTTCCCCATTATTGCCATCTTTGTGCGCATTGATGCGTTTTCTGGAAGCATTGCCACGTTTGTGATACGCTTGCTGTGTTATATTCTTCTTTGTTTTGCGGCGTCTTATTTCCTGGAAAAGAAATTTCAGCCGTGGATTAAGCAGTTCTTTTATTAACTATAAGCTACACATTCGCTTACGTTTGCTAGCCAGCTTTGCGAGCTCGGGTCATTTCGCGCTTGCCGGGCGGGCCGGGCAGCTTCTCGGTGAGCCAGCCGGCCGCTCGCAGGTTGCGCCGAAACTGGCCCTGCGCGCAGTAGCTCACCAGCACCGCGCCGGGCGCGGCGGCGGCGTAGAGACGAGCAAAAACTTCTTCCGTCCACAGCTCGGGCTGCTTTTCGGGAGCGAAGGCGTCGAAATAAAACAGATTGTACTGCTCGGCCGGCAAGGCAGCTGTTTGCACAGGAGCCTGAATTTTGGTCAGTGAAAAACCTGGCGCGAGCGCCACTGCCTCACCCCATGGCGCGGCGTGCAGCTGGTAAAAAGCCTGGCTTAAAGCAGGCATGCTATCCCACTGCGAGGCCAGCGCGGCCACGGTTACGGGCGGCAGCGGCAGGGTTTCGTAGCCGTCGTAAGTGATGGCGGCACCGCTGGCTTGCGCAGCTTCCAGCGTCAGCAGCGCATTGAGGGCGGTGCCGAGGCCTACCTCCAGCAGGCGAAGCGGCGGCTGGCCGGGCTGCCCCAGGCCCGCATCGAGTAGCGGCATCAGTCCGGCCGCGATGAACACGTGCCGCGACTCCTGCGCCGCGCCGTGGTGCGAGTGGTAATGCTCGTTGAGGGCCGGCACGTAGAGCGTGGGCGAGCCGTCGGCGGTGGTGCGTACCTCTACTTTTGATTCCTCAGCCGGCCGTTGTGTATCGGCTGCTAATTGCTCATCGTTCATTGCTCATTGAAAACATGGCCCGCGTAAAAGTAGCCCTGCCTCCTGCCTTCCTCTTCGCTACCACGGTGCCCGTGCGCATCACCGACCTCAACTACGGCGCGCACCTCGGCAACGACGCGCTGCTGAGCATCCTGCACGAGGCGCGGGTGCAGTTCCTTGCTTCGTTGGGCCAAAAGGAGGTTGACGCGGACACGCAGCTCGGCTTCATCATGGCCGATGTGGCCATCGAGTACAGAGCCGAAGCCTTTTATGGCGATGTGCTGCACATCGAAGTCGGGGCCAATGACATAAGCAAATACGGCTTCGATATCGTGTATCAGATTAAAAACCAGGCTGGCAAGGAAGTGGCCCGCGCTAAAACCGGCATGCTGACCTTCGACTACAACACCCGCAAGCTGCGCCCGCTGCCGGCCGAGCTAGCCGGGCAGTTAGTTTAGCGACTCATCGTCATATTTCCACCAGTCAGGCCCATGTTGTGCTCGAAGCTGAGCTATCCGCTCGTGTTCTACTATAATGGCGGGCAGGTCGGCTGCCTGGCAAAAACCCAGCCTGAAGGCTCCCTTTGGGGGCTCAGTAGAAAATTTGCCTTCCGATTTGTGAAGCAGCTGAAAAACGGCGGGCACTTCCTGCGCAAACGTGAGTATGGCAATGTGCTTGTGCCCGTGCTCTAGGCGGTTGATAGGTAGCCCGCCTGCCAGGTTAATGATAGACTGAGTAAGCTCATAGTGCACCAGCAGGTGCTCCCGAGGATTATCGACGTGAAAAAGGCAGTCGAATGCTTTGGGAAGCGCCAAATCGGCGTAGGCAGGCCACGTAAAAACAGCTAGTTCATTGGCTTGCCGTGTCCAATGCACGAAGGTGCTATAAGCCGCATCCTTGCCCCAGGGCTGATACCGGTGCACGCAGTCGGCCTGCATAGCGCGTAGCGCCGCATCGGAATAAAACTCGTCGGTGTAGAGGTAGCGGGCACCAGCAGGGCATTGGGCTTCGGTTTGCATAGCGAGTGTGGAAAGGCAATTGACTATACGGCTTTCAGCAGGGCAGCTTATGCAAAAGAGCACTTGCTGGCATCAGGTAGGTACACCAGGCCAATTACGGATGAAGTGCTTGATTTACCTTTTCGTGGTCAGTGCGTGGCTCAGCGCTCGCCCAGCCGCTGCCCAGGCCGATACAACTAAGCTGGTCTGGTACGTAGAGCCGATGCCCGAGCTACTAAGCGGCGGGGGCCGGCCAGGTATTATGGCGGCTATTTACCAGCGGCTGGTATTGCCGGCAGCGTGCCTGCGGGCGCAGGTAGAAGGCCGGGTATTTGTGGCATTCACGATTACCCCAGCCGGCATAGTGCAGAAAGCAAAGGTGGTAAAAGCACTCTATGAGCCTTTCGACTCGGCGGCGGTGCAAGCCGTGCGGCAGCTGCCGTGCTTCCGGCCGCGGCCGGCGCAACAAGGCAATGTGCACTACGTGGTGGGCGTGGACTTTCTGAAGGCAGCTGAGTACTCTGTTCGACGCTTCCGGCCCTAGCTCGCGCATTTTATACTTATTGATTACTGAAAAATAGATGGTTAGTAAAACACTATTTGGCTGCCTCCTGCCCGGTGGCCTCTTGCTGAGTTGTCCGGCGCGGGCGCAGTTGGATGAGCAAGGCCGCGTTATTTGCTTAGTGCCGCCAGTGCCGGAGCTAGTTAGCGGGGGCGGCATCCAAGGCATTGTGAAGGCTATTCAGCAGCGGGTGGTGTATCCTCCCCGAGCGTTGCAAGCCAATATAGAAGGCCTGGTAGTGGTGCGCTTTGCGGTGGCCACCAATGGCAGCGTGCGCGAGGTAGCGGTAATAAAAAGCCTCCGGCCCGATTGCGATTCGGCCGTGGTGCGGGCTGTGTGGCAGTTGCCATGCGTCAAGCCCATTCGCCCGGAGTGGATGCCGGAATACTTTACGGTGCCCGCTACATTTCGCATAGCGCCCGACCAACCCACCCGCAAAGCTGCCACGCACCGAAATGCAGCGCACCGGCACCAGGCCGGTAAATAAACTAACGCTGGTTATGAAACTAACAACTTTAAGCTTGCTATTCAATGGGCTTTTTATCAGCCACCTGGCTATTGGGCAAGTGGATGCTACTAGCTTGCCTCACTGGACCGGAATAGTGCCGGAGCTAGTGACCGGGGGCGGTAGCCAAGGCATCGTGCTGGCCGTGCAGCAGCGATTAATTTACCCACCAATCGCACTTCGGGTTGATATGACTGGGCGGGTATTCGTGGCATTTACCATCACCCCGGCCGGTCATGTCAAGCAGGTTGTGGTAGCAAAGTCGCTCTGGGCACCCGCCGATTCGGCGGCGGTAGCGGCCGTGCGGCAGCTTCCCCTTTTTAAGCCCTGGCCGCCACGGTATGGCAACGTGCGCTATACCGTGCCCGTCAATTTTCAAATCGGGGAAGACC
>CAXUKA010000451.1:0-4622 GCA_964251335.1 uncultured Hymenobacter sp. | reverse complement strand
GTGCTGGCTGGCCCCGACGATGGCCCCGTAACCAGCCGTAGCGTGACCTTGCACTACGAAGGCAGCGAGTACATTGTGAACGTGCCCACCGGCAAAACCATCCTCGACGCCGCCCTCGACGAAGACATCGACTTGCCGTATTCGTGCCAGGCCGGCCTCTGCACCGCCTGCCGGGGCAAGTGCATCTCGGGCAAAGTGCACCTCGACGAGCGCGAAGGCCTCTCCGATGCCGAGCTGGCCAAAGGCTACGTACTCACCTGCGTGGCCCATCCGCTCACGGCTGATGTAGTGATTGAGATTGATTAAGAATCCTGAGCTATAGCTTACTACACCGCTTAGCGGTGTCAGGTTTGTAGCCCGGAAATGCAGCAAAAGAAGAGTGCCACGTAGCGGCGCCAGAAACTCGTAGGGACTCTGGCAGCGCTACGTGGCACTAGTTGCTTTTCTAAGCGTCAGCAACAGCGGCCGTGGCGCTCAGAATTAATGAATACATAGTGAAAATAGGGAACGTATAATTTTCACTATTTAATCTTTTCTGATAATTCATTGCTTGCCAACTTGCTACTACCTGAACCGTAACATTGGGATAAAAAAGCTTAGCCGAAAGTTGCGCAGCATTGCTTACTTTTCTGCTGGTGACCGGTTTGGTTTGAAAGCAGCGCTGGCCTGAAAGTTGCGCGCATCCTTTCCCGCGTCGTTTTGCGTAATCTGTTTTTATATGTTGATTTCTGAGCTTGATACCGCCGCTGCGTCTGTAGCTACCGATACAGCGCGGCCACCGCGCCACTATTTACCCGAAGAATTTTTTGTTACCGACTGGGCCACGCTTGAGCCTTTTTTTCAGGAGCTGCTAACCCGTGCTCTGCCCGACGTAGCCGCGCTGGAACAGTGGCTACTCGACCGCTCGGAGCTCGAAGCCGTGCTGAGTGAGGATTTGGCTTGGCGCTACATCCGCATGACGTGCGACACACAGGATGAAAGCCACGCCGAAGGATTTCAGTTTTTTGTGCAGGAGATAGAGCCGCAAGTAGCGCCCTACGACCACGCGCTCAACGAAAAGCTGCTGGCTGCCCCCGCGCTGGGCGAGCTTGATGACATTCGCTACGGCGTATTTCTGCGCTCGGTGCGCCGGGCATCGGAGATTTACCGCGAGGAAAATATTCCGCTCAAAACCGAGATTTCGACCAAGCAGCAACAGTACGCCGCCACCGTAGGGGCCATGACCGTGACCCTCGATGGCGAAGAAATAACGCTGCCCCGCGCCGCCGACCGTCTCAAAAGCCTGTCGCGCCCCGTGCGTGAGCAGGCGTGGCGGGCCATCCAAGCGCGTCGCTTGCAAGACAGCAAACCGCTCGACCAGCTCTTTACCGAGCTGGTGCAGCTACGCCACCAAGTAGCGCTAAACGCCGGTTTTGCCAACTTCCGCGACTATATGTTTGCCGCGCTTGGGCGCTTCGACTACACGCCTGAGGATACGTTCAACTTCCACTCGGCCATTCGAGCTACGGTGGTACCGCTCATCGACGAGTTTGATGAAGCGCGCCGCAAAAATCTGTCGCTGCCCGAGCTTCGCCCCTGGGACCTAGATGTAGACCCCAGCGGCCAGCAGCCCCTGACGCCGTTCCACACGGGCGGCGAGCTGTTGGAAAAAACCATCACGGTGTTTCATCGCCTTGACCCTTTCCTGGGCCAGTGCCTGAGCACCATGCGCCAGATGGGCCACCTCGACCTGGAAAGCCGCAAGGGAAAGGCGCCCGGTGGCTACAACTACCCGCTCGATGAAACGGGCGTACCATTCATTTTTATGAACGCCACCTCGTCGCTCCGCGATGTGGTGACTATGCTGCACGAAGGCGGCCACGCCGTGCATTCATTCCTCACGCGCCGCCTGCCGCTCTCGGCCGACAAACACCCGCCGAGCGAAGTGGCAGAGCTAGCCTCGATGAGCATGGAACTGATGAGCATGGACCATTGGGACGTGTTCTTCTCTGACCCCGCCGAGTTGCGCCGCGCTAAGAAAACCCACCTCGAAAGCGTGCTCGAAACCTTCCCCTGGGTGGCGACTATCGACAAGTTTCAGCATTGGGTGTACGAAAATCCTGACCACACGGAAGCTCAGCGCCACCAGCGCTGGACGCAGATTTTCCAGGATTTCAACCAGCGCAGCATCAGCTGGCGCGGGCTGGAGCAATACCGCCCTTACCTGTGGCAGAAGCAGTTGCACTTGTATGAAGTGCCGTTTTACTACATCGAGTATGCATTGGCGCAGCTCGGGGCGATTGCCGTATGGCGCAATTTCCGGCAAGACCCAGTTGCTGCACTCGCTGGCTACCAGCGGGCGCTGGCGCTCGGCTACACCCGGCCCATCGGCGAGATTTATGCCGCCGCTGGTATCCGCTTCGATTTTAGCACCGAGTACTTGACCCAACTGGCTGACTTCGTGCGCGAAGAAATGGCAGCGTTGTAAAGTGGCGTAGTTGATTATTCCAAAAAGCAAAAGCCCGGCCATTGGCCGGGCTTTTTGCGTGGTAGGCACCTGTACTTTTGCGCCCATTATGCTTGAAATCCCTGTTATTAACTCATCGCGGCATCCATTGCCTGAATACCAGACGGCCCATGCCGCCGGCCTCGACCTGCGCGCCGACCTGCCCAATGGCTCAGTCCAGCTAGGCCCGCTGGAGCGCCAATTAATCCCTACCGGCTTGAGTATCGCCCTGCCTGTAGGCTACGAAGCCCAGGTGCGCCCGCGTAGCGGTTTAGCCTACAAGCATGGCATCGGTATCGTTAATAGTCCTGGCACTATCGATGCCGACTATCGCGGCGAAATTCGGGTGCTGCTAGTCAACCTTTCCAATGAGCCCTTCACCGTGCAGGATGGCGAGCGCATCGCGCAGCTAATAGTTGCCCGCCACGAAACGATAGAATGGCAGCCCACCGAAAGCCTCAGCGAAACCGCCAGAGGCGCAGGTGGCTACGGCAGCACAGGCAAATAGTGAGGTGGTGAGCTGGTGAAGTAGTGAGTATTCTGAACATGAACAACTCACTATTTCACCAGCTCACCATTTCACTAATGATGTGCGGGAGCGGCGTGGGCGTGGCCCTGCTGCAAAGCGATAGTTTGCAGGTTGCCGCCGGCCGAGATGAGCTTCTGGCTCAGCTCGCGCAGCTTGTCGCCGAGGCCGGCGAAGCTGTGCAGGCTCAGGGCCGCTTTGCCGGTGAGGTGGCCCAGCAGGAAAAACGACTTGGCCATTGCGGCAATGTCGTTGCTGCTGATAGCTTTGTTGAGCACTTCCAACTCCTGGGCGATGGGGCGCAGGGCGGGGTCGTTGCTGCTGTTCAGCTCGCTGAGCCAGGTGCCGATGTGGCTCTGGCCTGCGCTGGCGTCGTTCATATAGCCCGCGTTGGTAGCGGCAAACAGGCTCTGGATGCCGGCTTCGATTTCAGAGAAATAATTCATAGGGACAAAGTACGGAACGGAAAAGCTAACGCCGAAGGCCAGCAGGTAGTTTTGGAGCAACTTTGTGTCAACGGCACCAGCAGCTACTTTTTCGCATGAATCTCGTTTCCCTTTCAGACATCGAGCAGGCCCGGCAGCGCCTGCAAGGCTTGGCCCGGCGCACGCCCCTGCTGCCTTTCGAAATAGCTGAGCTGCTCGGCGAGCAGGTGTTCCTAAAACCCGAAAATTTGCAGCCTATCGGCTCCTTCAAAATACGGGGCGCGGGCAACCGCATCATGGCCCTCACGGCCGACGAGCGGGCGCGGGGCGTGCTGGCCTACAGCAGCGGCAACCATGCCCAGGGCGTGGCCTATGCGGCCCGCCGGCTGGGCATCAAGGCCACCATTATTATGCCTACCAATGCGCCACAGGTGAAAGTAGCGGCCACCCGGGCGCTCGGGGCCGAAGTGCTGCTCTACGACCCGGCCCTGGAAAAGCGCGAAGCGGTGGCCGCTCGCCTGCTGGCCCAGGCCGCGCACCCGCCCGTGCTGGTGCCGCCCTTCGATGATGCCTACGTGATAGCCGGCCAGGGCACCATTGGACTAGAAATTTTTGAGGATTTGCCCGCCGTGGATTTGGTGCTGGCCCCAGTGGGTGGGGGAGGGCTGCTGGGCGGCGTGGCTGCTGCCCTCAAAATCCTGAAGCCGAGCGTGAAAATTATCGGCGTCGAGCCCGAGCTGGCGGCCGATGCCCAAGCGTCATTTCGGCAGGGGCGGGTGGTGGAGTGGGCCGCCGCTGACACCAATCGAACCTTAGCCGATGGGGTGCGTACGTTGGCCCTGAGCGAGCTTACCCTGGCGCACCTGCGCCAGTATGCCGACGATGTGGTGACCGTGAGCGAAGCCGAACTGCGCGCCGCCGCCCGCCGCCTGCTGCTTGAAGCCCGGCTGGTAGTGGAGCCTACGGCGGCCCTGCCCTTGGCAGCGCTGCTACGCCACCGCGTTAGTCTGCCGCCAAGCCAACATACTGTGCTCATTCTCAGCGGTGGTAACGTCGACCCTTCTACGTTGGCCGAGCTGCTGCGTGACTAATTTGAGAAGCCAGTAGAATTATATATGGTTCAGATGTTTCTTTGTGACGAAACGGTGCTGGCCTTCTTTTTTGATTACTTCCCGAAAGCAAACCC
>CAXUKA010000450.1:0-4665 GCA_964251335.1 uncultured Hymenobacter sp. | reverse complement strand
TTACCCACTCTACCCAAATGCTATGAACCTACGACTACTTGCCCCCCCCTGCTCTTCACCGGGCGGCTACTGAGCACCCTGGGCTGCTCCAAGAAAGAAGAGACGGCTCCTACTCCTGTTAAAGTCGCAACGGCCAGCTACAAATTTGATGGCGTGCTGAGGAATTGCGAGGTTAAATGCCAGGTCTCCCCCGCAAGTGTTTCCCACCCAAGCTATGACCTAATATACCTCACCTTTACTACTACGCCGCAGCCCACTAGCGGCGCAGAGCACTTTGACCTCGCTTTTTATAAGCAGCCAAGTGGAGCGATTAACACCGCCCAGCTAAATATGATGGGTTACTTTCCCACTGGCCAGGGTGGATTGCTTTACACAAGCGATTTAGCGACAATTTATGAGTCAAATGGAACCTATTACGGTTCCTTCGCGGGCAGAGACGTGCAGCTTAATGGTACGACTCAGCACACTATCTCGGCTGGTGTGTATGCTGATGTACACCCTTAGTTTAGCCTATCAAGTTAGATTACCTCTGCTCTGTCTGCCTCTCACCCAGGCCCTCCTACCGCGTTCTCGAACGCACGCTATGCCCTCAAACTTAGAAGAAAAGGTCACCCAGTGTCTGGTGGCCGCCAACCTCACCATGCCGTTATTAGCCGAACGAATGGGCCTCTCAGAGCCCGACCTGCGCGCCCTCTGTCGCCACGGCGACCCGCGTCTTTCCGAAGTGAAACAGCTGGCCCAGCACCTGCACGTGCCGCCCACCTACTTCCTCAACGGCTCTTTCCTCCAGGCCGGCAACGGCAACACCCAGAAGATTAAGATTGGCAAGGCGGCCGCCCACGAGCTGGTCACCCTGCTCGGCGTGTGCCGCCAAGCCCTGGATGCAGCCAACGAGCTGGTGGCTGCTAAGGAAGAAATCATCAGCCTGCTGCGTGGCGGGTACAATCGACCTAACTAATTAACCCAAGTTGCAGAGTATAGTGGACATAAAAAAAGTCTGTCCGGCAAGAACAGGCTAGGTTTGGGTCTCTGACCTCCCAAACTCCCGCCACCCATGCGCGAACAGACCGTTGCAATGTACTGCTTTCTCGATGATTTGCTCACGCTCACCCGGCCCATCTGGAGTCGCCCGGCCGACCCGCGTCGCCGCTTGAGCGACGCGCAAGTGCTGACGACGGCGCTAGTAGCAGCCCGCTTTTTCGGCGGCAACCTGGTGCTTGGCCAGCGCTATATGGAGCAGCACTGGGGCCAGAACCGGCTGGATAAGAGCGGCTTCACCCGGCAACTGCACGCGCTGACTGACACGCTGCTGGGCCTGTTCGCCACCTGCGGCCATGTGCTCAAGGAATTGCACACCGAGGCCCGCTATGTCATCGACTCCTTTCCGGTGGCCGTATGCCAAAACATTCGCATTCCGCGCTGCAAGCTCTTGACAGGCAAAGCCTATCGGGGCCGCTCAGCTAGTAAGCGGCAGTGGTTTTACGGCTTCAAGGTGCAGGTGCTCACGACCAGCGACGGCCTGCCGGTCGAGTTTTATATTCATGCTGGCAGCGAGGCCGACATCACCGGCCTGCGGGCGATGGCCCTAGATTTGCCCGAGGGCAGTGTGCTCTACACCGACGCAGCTTACACGGATTATGCGCTAGAAGACGTGTTTGCCAACGCGACTGGCGGGCAGCAGCAAACCGCCCGCAAGGGCAATAGTAACCGGCCCCACTCCCCAGCACAACGCTTTCTAATTCAGTATTTTCGCAAAAGTATTGAAACGGTATTTAGCCAACTCACCGCCCGCTTTCCCAAACACATTCACGCAGTGACAGCAGCGGGCTTCGTGCTTAAACTTGCCCTCTTCATTTTTGTCCATACGCTTGACCAAGCCGGTTGCTAGTCCGCAACTTGGGTTAATTATGGAAAACAAAAAAATATCACTCAAAGAGCAGGCTCGTGGGATGAAGGCCTTGGCTGAGAAGGACTGGCGTACCTATACCGATGTAATTTTTGACAATGATGTTATCAACGGTCCCGACAGTCCATTGAAATCAGCCTTACTCAATGGCCCAGCTACTCCAGAGGAAGAAGCGGCCCTAAAGCAATACCATGAGGACAAAGATTTAGCAGCTCTAAATCGCGAGTTCACAGATACCATTGTGACCAGCGAGCCAAAGACTATTCTTCACTACTTAGAGGTAGTATTAAAAGTCCTTGACGAGCACAAGCAGAATGAATTACTACGTGAAATGCTGCACCGCTTTAAACAGCCTTCTTGAGGCTCTGGCTGATTAAACAGTTTACAGCTTATTCACCCATGGATAAAGTGCCTAAGAACCAAGGAAATTTCCCGTTACCCACCAACGAAGAGTTTCTTGCCCACCTAGAGAAAGAGTCCGACCGTGGGGCCATCCTCATCATCGGAGCATACATTGAAGAGGCCTTGGGCATTGTCATCACGCGGCATTGCGTCTCAGACGCGGCCGCCAGCAAGCTGCTCAAGCATGGCCAGGCCGGGGGCACCTTTGAGGCCCGCCTGATGCTGGCCGAGGCCTTTGGCTTCTTGCATGAGAGTGAGCTAGCCGGGATACGAATCCTTCAGAAAATCCGCAACAAAGCGGCCCACTTCGACCGCTCTGGGCGCGGGTTTGATGTCCTATTTGACTCCGCTTCAACCGCTGACCAGATAGTAGCGCTCGCTGACTTATTCGGGTACCGCAGGCCCGAGCGCGAAGCGGCTGCCCTGCGACTCACCCTTACCGACATTGTAGAAAAGCTTGTTCTTGCCTTCTTCATTCGCAACACGCGCACCACACCCCCCGCACCAGCTCAGTCTATCGAGGAGATAGCGACAACTCAATTTGATACTTATAAGGACCAGCTTGCCCCAGAAGCAATTGATGGCTTTACCGCAGACCTTCCTGATAAGTTAGCCTTGCATACTGCGCTGTATATGGCTGGTTTGGCTCTGCAAACCATGGCTGAGGGGCACTCTGCCGAGGAGGTAGAACGCATGTTACAAGGCCAGTACGATAAGCCAGCTTAAAAACGTTACGCCTATAAATACCAATTTATAGGCGTACAAAGTCGAGTATTTTAGTTGACCTTTGCGCGTACCCACCCTACCCTACCGAGCTATGTCACACAACTCTAGCTACTCCGTGCGCTATCAGCACCGCCTCATCACGATTGGCGAAGAGTGGTATGCTGACGTGCAAGTACTAAGCATTGACCCAGGCTACGACCGCGCTAAACTGCCTGAAGTGCTAGCCACCAAGCATGGCTGGCCTATTGATAATATCGTTATCACCAACGAGCTAGAGACACTACTACCCGGCGTGCCATTTGTCGAATATCGGGTAGGCCATCGCCTGCGCAAGCTGCACCTCGATGCCCGCACTGGCCCGTGGCGCAAAGACCTTAAAGTACTCATCCGCTGGGCCCCCGGTGGCTTACGTACCGATGACCCCGCTATCCCAGATTTTAAGTAACCTGGGATATGAAGCCAGCAAAGCGTATCAATCACCTGCTCAATCTGCAGGCGAAACATCCCTATTATTCTAAGGGCGGCACCTGGTTCCACCGCCTCAAGAAGTTTCCCGCCGTGCTCATCGATGCCGGAGGCTACATTAATTTTGCCACGGAAGAAGCGTATCGCACCTACCCAGGCGTTCGCATCAGCGCTACGCACAATAACCAGGTCCACGTCCCGAAAGGCATTGCGAGTTTGCCCGGTTATCGGCCCTTCTCCGAAGCTGAGCTGGCGCTACTCTTCGTCGATGACAGCCAGCTGCTCAATCTAGCGCAGGCCCCTACCGATGAAAAGACCCTGCGCAAAAAGCGTCAGATTGATGCTATCGTCCGCAACCAGCAGCTCGTGGACGAACTCAAGAAACTCTACCGCAACACTTGCCAGCTCTGCGGCGAGCGCCTGCAGGTGCGCCCCGGCAAGTACTACTGCGAGGTGCATCACCTGAAACCGTTAGGTAAGCCGCACGGCGGCCCCGATACTAAAGACAACATGTTATGCGTCTGTCCTAATCACCATACGCTTCTCGACTTTTTTGCCATCCCTCTAGACTTAAGCACGCTAAAAACTAAGCACAACATTGACGAAACATACGTGGCATATCACAATGAGCGTCACGCGCACTTCAACCCAGCTTAGGGTACTCGTAAGAAACCACCAGATGAAAAATAAAATCGGCAGTCAGCTTAATGCTTTTGAAAATACTATTGACTTAGTTGCCAAGAGAATAACTGATAATGTCACCACCAGCGACGAGCAGCTTATTGAGCACCTTGGCACGACTACAGCCAGTCACGCCGACCGCTGGTCAGCGCCTAACTTCGACCGTCGCCAGTCTGTTCACTCGCTTTTCCAGTACCCTGGGCGCATGGTGCCCGAAGTACAGCAGGCTTTGATAAGGTCCATCAAAGCAGTAAAGCCCGACGTTAAGTCAGTGCTAGACCCGTATATGGGCTCAGCTACAGCTCTTATAGCGAGTATGTACTATGGGCTTGATTGCTATGGACAGGATATTAATCCTTTAGCTATCCTCATCGGCCGCGTTAAAACTACTAGTTTCAACTCAGAGGGATTTACGGCCTGCTTGGTTCAGACAGTTCGATACGCCCGCGAAGATACTAGCTTTGAAATAGCAGTTGATTTTCCGG
>CAXUKA010000449.1:0-4701 GCA_964251335.1 uncultured Hymenobacter sp. | reverse complement strand
CAGTAGGGCTGCCAGGGTTTTCGTATCGACAAGTTGCTGAGCCATTGAGAATTGGACTGGTCGAATCGGCCTGGATAGGGAGCTAAAGTAGGTTGCGGGTCAAATAGCTAAACCGCCCAGGTTAATGCCGTGCGAGTAGTCTTCCAGAAACGCACTACTGGTGAAGCTATCCACGTTAAGCATCCGATTGTCGCCCCCGCTGTAGTACACCTCGGCAAAGAAGCTACCGGCCATGTGGTAGAGGCCCACGGCATCTTCCTCCTCCCAGCGCCGGGCCAGGTAGGTGCCCTCGACCCAGACGAGCGGTAGCTGCTGCTCAAAGGGCAGTAAACGGAACGTTTCGTAGCTGGTGGGCATAGAACAAGCAGCTAGGCCGTCGCTGGATATTACTGCTGGTGCTGGTACGGCTTCTGCGCCTCTGCGGTCAAATATACTGCCCCGTACCAGGCAAAAATACCTGCCTCCTTCAGGTCAGTATTGCTTGCAGGTAATACGCCAAGAGCGGTCAGTCTATTCACTCAGTCTATTCACACTGTCACCGTCCAGCTTGCATTGAAGCAAGCTGCACCTACTAACCCCGCTGTCAGCAAGCGGTGGGATGACGCACCGACTCGGGCATGCCGCTTAGCGCGTGAGTTGTTTGGGCGTGAGTCCGAAGTGCTTTTTAAAGGCACGGTGAAAGTGCTGCGGGTGGGCGTAGCCGAGTTCGTAGGCAATTTCCGTGACGGTTTGCCCACCGCCCAGTAGCCGGTGGCGGGCGGTTTCCAGTCGTTGCGCCTGCACAAAGCCACCCACGCTGGTGCCGAATAGCTGCCGGAAGCCCCGCTTCAGGCTGAACTCGTTGAGTTGGCACGCGCGGGCCAGCGTCGCGAGGGAAGGGGGCTCACTCAACTGGCACAGCAGCAGCGCACGGGCGTGGTGCAGCTTGTCGCGCTCGGTGGCCCCGAGTGGCGGCAGCGAGACAGCCCCAAGCCACAGCGCACACTGCTGGGCTACCAGCTCCAGCACCACGGCTTCGTAGTGCAGGCGCTTGAGCCCCAATGGCTCGGGACTGTCCCAGAGGGTGTCGAGCAGGTAGCGTAGGCGCGGGGGCAGGCCTGGCGCGGGCGCGTGGCGCACCAGCGGCTGACCTTGCGCGAGCTGCGCGGTCACCTCGCGTAGCTCGGGTACGTAGTCGGTGAGTAGACTTACCATCCGGGCGGTCGGCACCTGCACCGTCACCAGCCGAAACTGGCCGGTGCCGAGTAGTTGGTTTTGCTCCAGCGACTGGGGATTGAAAATCCAGTTGTGGTAGCCGGGGGCGTAGAGCTGTTCGCGCAGCAGCCCCGTTTGGCTCTGGCGCAGCGTGCCGGCCAGCATAAAGCTCAGCTCCACCACCGGCCGTTCATTAAGGTGTTGCCAGGGCGTGGCGGGCTGCTCGGCCACGAAGCGGGTTTCATTGAGCACCAGTCCGCCGATGGCGACTACGCGCGCCGTACCCTGGCAGCCAGCCAGCGACAAGGTAACGTGCTGCTCCTGGCCTTCGGGCGGGCAAAAGCCGGCGGCAAACGGTGGGGGCGAAGCGGGGTCCATGGGCAGTCTAACACGAGCGATGGTACAAATTACTCCCGATTGTGCACTACCGCCCGTCGGCGGGCCGCGCACCTTTGCGGGACGCTTCCAACCCCCGAAAAGCTATGGCTCTCCTTCCTCTCCCGTCCCACGTCCCCGTACTTATCGTCGGCGGGGGCTTTGCCGGCCTCACGGCCGCCCTGTGCCTACAGCAGCAGGGCATCGAGTACCTACTCATCGAGCGCCACCCCGGCACTTCCATTCTGCCCAAGGCGCGCGGCCTCGACCTGCGCAGCATGGAGATTTTTCGAGAACTGGGTTTGAGCGAGGCTATCCGTGAGGCTGGCCGCGACTTGGCCCTGGCCTGGGGCGTGCTGCGCGGCCGCAACCTAGCCGAAACCCTCGCTACCCAGCCCCCCGCTAACGCCGGGCGCATCACCCATCCCAGCCAGTTGGCCGCCTTCGAGCGCCTAGCCGTTCAAAGTCCCGAGAGCGGGGCTCGCTGCACCCAGGACCTGGCCGAGCCGGTGCTGCGCCGGGCGGCCGAGGCGCGGGGCGGCGACCTGCGTTTTCACCACGAGTTGCTGCACTTCGAACAAGGCGCTGCCCGCGTAACGGCCACGGTGCGCGACCGCGACACCGATACCGAGCACATGCTCACGGCCGATTACTTGCTAGCCGCCGACGGTGCGAACAGCCCCATCCGCCAAGCCCTGCCCGCGGCCACCAGCGGCCGCGGCAGTTTGGGGTATTACCTCAACGTGTACTTTGAGGCCGATTTGACCGAACAGGTGCGGGGCCGCGAGTTCAGCATGTTCCTGCTGCAAGAGCCCGACTTAACCGGTTTTTTGCTGTCGATCAACAACCGTGACCGTTGGGCCTTGCACCTGCGTTACTACCCCGAACGGGGCCAACAACCAGCCGACTTCACCGCCACTGCGCTTCAGGCCCTTCTGCACCGGGTGCTGGGTTTGTCCGAGCTACCCGTCCGTATCCTGAGCTCATTGCCCTGGGAAATGACCGTGCGCACCGTGGCGCAGGCGCAATTTGGCCGGGTGTTTCTGGCGGGCGATGCGGCCCATACGATGACACCTTACGCCGGTAAGGGGGCGGCCGCTGGCGTACAAGACGTGCACAACCTGGCCTGGAAGCTGGCGGCCGCTCTGCGCGGGCAGGCCGGTCCCGCCCTGCTCACCACCTACAATGCCGAGCGCCAGCCCATCGGGGCCTTCTACGCCCAGCTCTCGGGCGATATGGCCGACGCCGACGGCCTCGTGGACCCCGCCAAGATGAATGCGCACGCGCAGCAGCTTATCGGCCTACCCGACTACACGTATCGCTCAACCGCCGTCTTGGCGACTGATAACCACCTCACCACCCCCGCCAGTGCCTTGCCGCTGAATGGCCAGCCCGGTACCCGCCTGCCCCACCTTTGGCTCGACGAGGCGCATACCACCTCGACGCTCGATTGGTGTCGGGGCACCTTTCTGCTAGTAGCCAGCGGCGAGGCTACCCGCTGGCAATCCGCCGGTACTGCTTCGATGCTTGCTCCTTTGGTTACGGTGCGGGAGCTGCCTACCGCTGCCCGTCAGGCCTGGCAGCAACTCACCCATACGCAGCCGGGGGAAGCGTTGCTAATCCGGCCGGACGGGTTCGTGGCCGCGCGTTTATCCGCAATGGCCACGCCCGCTGACCTTGCCGCGGACTTACAGCGAGCACTGGCGGTAACGTAAGTTGTGCTATCGGGTCGCGGTCGCCTCCCCCTCCAGTATGCCAGTGGAAGCCGGGGTAGGGAGCTAGGGCTTTGGCTTGGTTGATTGTATTTTGATAACCAAGGCCAGTAGTGCTGCCAAGATACCGAGGATAAGATAGGCGTTTTGAAACAGGAGGTCAGCTAGCAGGAGCGGGAGCCAGGAGCCGGATAGCAGTGACGCTCCTACCAGTACGGCTAGGAAGCCCAGCAGAGCTGCCAAGCAGCGAAAGAAGAGCTTAATTATCTTGTGCTCCCCTACAAAATCTTCTTCCTCGTACTTGTCCGGGGGTGTGGGCATGGTCGAAGTAAATTTAGGAAGTAGTGCCGAGCGAAGCTAACTGTTCAGTTCTAATTCGTTTTACTGGGGCAGGCTAGGGAATTATGGCAATTGCCGCCTGCTAAGCAACTAGTTAATTAGGCGACGTTCGTCGCGCTAATTGCACGTATCCCACCCATGTCGTTGTATCCGGTCGACTTAAGTAGGTGATAAACAGTACTAAAACAACAAGTTGGAGGACTTGTCCGTGGAACGCGCAGTAATTTATTTTGTGTTATAAATAACTGATATTCAGTGTTTAAGCACAATAAAATTCTTGTGGCAAGTATTACGTTCTTCCTCAAAGAGCCCCGGCAGACGCAGCCTACGCCCATTATCGCCCGGGTGTCGGTGGCGGGGACTAAGGTTAAGGTGTACACCGGCCTGCGCATCGAGCCCCGTAAGTGGCAGCAGGCTGCTCAAATCGTATTGACCCGCGGCAACACCCAAGCGGGAAAGCTCAATGCCACGCTGGCCGCCCAGCGCGCCAAACTCGAGACCTTCCTGCTTGACGCCCTGGCCGCTGGCCGGGTGCCCACGCCCGAACAGCTGCGCCAGGTGCTCGACCCCGCGCCAGTAGTCGAAGCAAGCCCAGCGGCCGTTGCTGCGCCGGGGCTTGTTATACCAGTGACCGCGCCCACCGACGCCGTGTCGTCCGTTGAGGTCGTACCCATCGAAGTCGCATCGGCCGAGCAAGAGCCCGGGAGCGACCCCTTAAAAGGGTCTGCTGCCCCGGACCTACTAGCGGCCTACGTAGCCTGGGACCAGGACCAAGCCGACCGCCGTAGCCCGCGCACGCGCCAGAGCAACGCTACGACGCTCGCTCATTTACGCGCCTTCCAAGCCGCCACCGGTCACCCGGTCGATTTCGCCCATCTGAACCCCGTCTTCGCCGCCCGCTTCACCTCCTACCTGCTGGCCACTGGGCGCCTGACCGACAACTCGCTGGCCAAGGTACTTACCCGTCTCAAGGCCTTTTTGCGCGAGGCCCAGGCGCAGGGGCTCACGCCGCCCCAGGACCTGCGTTTTCTGAATTGGCGACGGCGAGAGCCCGGTATCGTAACCTTAACGGTGCAGGAAG
>CAXUKA010000448.1:0-4709 GCA_964251335.1 uncultured Hymenobacter sp. | reverse complement strand
GAACTGCGTCACGAGCAGGTCCGAGTCCTTGGAGGTCGAAACCGGGATGTGGTTCGTGATATCGTCGGGCGCGATAATGACGCCGGCCGCGTGGATGCCGGTGTTGCGCACCGAACCTTCGAGGCGCTCGGCCAGCGCCAGAATCTGGCCTTTCAGGTCGGTTTTATCATCCCGAATAGCTTGCAATTCAGGTACATCGCGAAAGGCGCCGGATAAGGTAGTGCCAGGCTTTTCGGGCACGAGCTTCGCCATCTCGTTGGCGGCGGGCAGCGGCAGCTCCATGGCACGGGCCACGTCTTTGATAGACGACTTGGCGGCCATGGTACCGAAGGTAATAATCTGGGCTACCTGCGTTTTGCCGTACTTATCCACTACATAGTCAATGACCTTCTGACGGTTCACGTCGTCAAAGTCAATGTCGATATCAGGCATCGACACGCGCTCGGGGTTTAGAAAGCGCTCGAACAGCAGCGAGTACTTGATAGGGTCGATGTTGGTGATACCCACGCAGTAAGCCACCGCCGAGCCCGCCGCCGAGCCCCGGCCGGGACCCACGGCCACGCCCATGCTGCGGCCTTTGTTGATAAAATCTTGCGTGATAAGGAAATAGCCCGCAAACCCCATCGTCTGGATGATGCGCAGCTCGTAGTCCAGGCGCTCCTCGATTTCGGGCGTGCGCTCGGAGTAGCGCGGCGGCTTGTTCATCGTTACGGTGCCGTTGCCGGCCTCGGGGCCGAAGGCACCTACGTAGGTCAGTTCGCGCAAAAACGCGTCGGCCGTAGCGAACTGGGGCGGCAGTGGGAAGTTGGGCAACAGGATATCACGCGCCAGCTTGGGTGGCGTGACCTTATCCACAATCTCGTTGGTGTTATCCACACTTTCCGGCACATCGTCGAAAAGCGCGTTCATCTGCTCCTGGCTCTTGAAAAAGAACTGGTCGTTGGCGAAGCCGAAGCGACGGCGGCGCTGCTTCGGTGGCTTCTGGATTTCCTCGTCGATGCGCGAGAGCATGCGGCGGGCGTGGTCGTCGCTGCTATGCGTTTTGCGCAAGTCTTCGAGCAGGCCATAGTGCACGCGCTGGTCGGCGGTGAGGATGGTGTAGTAGTTCGTTTCGAAGTCGCCGACCGGAATGGCGCGCTCCTCGGCCGTGTTCACGCAGAGTAGCAAGTCGTGGGGCGCGTAGTCGTTTTGCTCGACGTAGTGCGAGTCGTTGGTGCAGATAACCTTGACGTTATACTTCTTCGCAAAGCCCAGCAGCACCTGGTTCACGTCTTCTTGGCTTTTACCGGTGCCGTCGAAATTCATCAGCCCGTGGCGCTGAATTTCGATGTAGTAATCATCGCCGAATACGTCTAGCCACCACTTCAGTAGCTCCTCCGCCTTGGCTTCGCTTTCAAAGAGAATAGCCTGCGGAATCTCAGCCCCGATGCAGCAGCTCGTCGCAATCAGGCCTTCGTGGTACTTCAGTATCAGCTCTTTGTCGATGCGCGGAAACTTGGAGTACACGCCTTCGATGTAGCTCAAGGAGCTGAGCTTGGCTAGGTTGTGATAGCCGGCCTGGTCTTTGGCCAGTAGCAGCTGGTGGTAGCGGTTATCCTTTTCGCCTTTCTCGCGCAGGAAAGTTTTCTTGTGGCGGTCGGCCACCATGTAAAACTCGGAGCCGATTATCGGCTTGACGTTGTACTTGTTGGCCTCGGCCACGAAGTTGAACGCCCCGAACATATTGCCGTGGTCGGTGAGGGCCACGGCGGGCATGCCGTCGGCCTGCGCTTTTTTCATGAGCGCGCCAATGCTGGCCTGGCCGTCGAGCAGCGAGTATTGGGTGTGGGAGTGAAGGTGCGAGAAAGTAGGCATGGCAGGCAGCGGGCAGTTGTGTAGTAAAGATACAACCGCCCGGCTTGGCCTGGAAAGCGGGTTTTCGCCTCGCTCTACCGATAAATACTGATAATGAAGTAGGTATTTACCCCTGGCCCCGAACTCCTTTCCGGTGCCACCGGTTACCTTCGCACTACGGGCCACGCTGGCCCACCGCTCGGGGCTGCGTTCGCTCCTTTCCGCTGCCCGCCGAGCTTGCTTCTGCCTGCCTTTCCGCCCGCCGGAATAGCAGTAATGAGCTGCCTACTCAGGTCGCGCTCATTTGCCGAAGTGACTTTATGAAAGTATTGACTGCCTCTACCGACCCCGGCTACGCCCGGCCGGCGCAGTTGTCCCGCCTGGATACGTGGCTGAGCCGCTACCTGCAAGACCAGCGCGATTTGCCGTTTGCCCACCTTATTCTGAAAATAACGGCTACCATGCTGCCGCTGGCGGTGCTGCTGTTTGTGCCCGCGCTGCGCGGGCCGTGGTGGTGGGCCACGTTTGGGCTGTTTTTCTTTTTTAGCAATGCGCGCTTCAAAGGGCCGTTTGGCCTGATGCTGCACTGCACCAGCCATCGCGTGCTGTTCAAGAAGAAATACGGCTGGATGAATAACTACATTCCGTGGGTGCTCGGGCCGCTGTTTGGGCAAACACCGGAGTCGTATTTTGTCCACCACCTGGGCATGCACCACCCCGAAAACAACCTGCCCGACGACGAAAGCTCGACCATGTTTTACCAGCGCGACTCGCTGCGCGGCTTCCTGCGCTACCTCAGCGACTTTATGGTGCTGGGCGTGGTGCGGCTGACGGGCTACTTCACGCGCCGCAACAAAACCACGCTACGCTTTCGGCTGCTGCGCGGCGAAGCCATTTATATAGTCGGTACGATAGCGCTGGCCTTTATCAACCTGCCGGCCACGCTGGCCGTGTTTGTGGTGCCCTTCGTGCTCTCGCGAGTCATTATGATGCTCGGCAACTGGGCGCAGCACGCCTTCATCGACGCCAACGAGCCCGAAAACTGCTACACCAACAGCGTTACCTGCATCAACACCAGCTACAACCACAAGTGCTGGAACGATGGCTACCACATCAGCCACCACCTCAAGCCGGCCATGCACTGGACCGAGCACCCCACGCACTTTCGTAAGAACCTCGACCAATACATTGAACAAGAATCTATTGTGTTCGATGGTATCCATTTCCTGCACATTTTCTTTTACCTCATGGCCAAGCGCTACGACCTGCTAGCGCGCCACTTTGTGCTGCTCGATGGTGTGGAGCGCGACGAGGCATCGGTGACTGCCTTGCTGCGGGCGCGCACGCAGCGCATCGGTGTTCCGGCGCTCACGCCGCAGCTGGCGTAGGCCAACTTATTGATAAATAAGTAGTAATTGCCGCATAGCTTGGCAACAAGCAAGATGGGCAGAATGGTAACCGCTAACTTGCGGCCTCCATTCTGCCCATCTTGCTTGTTGCCCATGCGCTACGGACCCATCGCCCCCGAGCTGTTCATCGAAAATCGCCGCCGCTTCCGCGAGCTGCTGCCACCGCAGTCGCTGGCCATTTTCAATGCCAACGACATTCTGCCCACCAATGCCGATGGCACGCTGCCGCTACGGCAGAACAACGACCTTTTCTATCTGTCGGGTGTTGACCAAGAGGAAACCATCCTTGTCATTTGCCCCGATGCGGCGCTGCCCAAGTACCGCGAAATCCTGTTTCTGCGCGAGACTTCCGAGCACATTCTGGTGTGGGAAGGCTACAAGCTGACCAAGGAGCAAGGCCGCGAAGTGTCCGGTATTCCGACCATCATGTGGCTCGACCAGTTCGATACGGTGCTTACGGCCCTCATGAACGAGGCAGAGTACGTGTACCTGAACTCGAACGAGCATATCCGCTCGGTGGTGGAGGTCGAAACCCGCGATGCTCGCTTTATCAAGGACTTGCAGCGGCGCTACCCACTGCACCAGTACCGCCGCGCCGCCAAACTAACGCACCAGCTACGGGCTATCAAGAGCCCCGAGGAAATCCGGCTGCTGCGCCGCGCTTGCGACATCACGGGCAACGCTTTTCGGCGGGTGCTCGATTTTGTGAAGCCTGGCGTGTGGGAGTACGAGATTGAGGCCGAGATTCTGCACGAGTTTGTGAAAAGCGGCTCGCGGGGGCCGGCCTACACCAGCATCATCGGCAGCGGCGAAAGCGCTACTATTCTGCACTATATCTCCAACGACCGCCAATGCCAGGATGGCGACGTACTGCTACTCGACTTCGGTGCGGAGTACGCCAACTACAACGCCGACCTCACGCGCAGCATCCCGGTCAATGGCACCTTCACGCCGCGCCAGCGCCAGGTATATGAGGCAGTTTTGAATGTCTTTAAGTTCGCTAAAACCCGCCTGGTAGTCGGCAACAACATCGAAGACTACCACAGGGAGGTAGGAGAGAAAATGAGCGAAGAGCTTATCAAGCTCGACCTGCTGAACGCCAGCGACGTGAAAAACCAGAACCCCGACGCGCCGCTCTACAAAAAGTATTTCCCGCACGGCAACAGCCACTACCTCGGTCTCGACGTACACGACGTGGGCTTCCGGTACCGCACGTTTGAGGCGGGCATGGTATTTACTAACGAGCCGGGTATCTACATCCGCGAAGAAAAGCTGGGCATCCGCCTGGAGAATGATTTCCTGCTCACTGCCAATGGCGTGGAGGATTTGATGGCTGATATCCCGCTGGAGCTGGCTGATATCGAGCGATTGATGAAGAAGTAAATAGCGCGAAGCTTCCGCTTCGTGCGCGAGTGAAACGAGCATCTACGCAGGCAGTCGTTCGCTTACGTAGATGCTCGTTTCACT
>CAXUKA010000447.1:0-4735 GCA_964251335.1 uncultured Hymenobacter sp. | reverse complement strand
ACTCGGCCGCTAAGCTGGAAGAGTCTATTTTCCAAGCGGCTGGCAAGGTCCGAAAAGCTTGCCAATTCACCCCACCAATTTCAGTTTTTCATGCAAAACTTCAAAAATCTCCTTCTGCTCGCTACTGCTATCCTCCTGATGGGGCAGACCAGCATGGCGCAGGCCCAAACCACCAAAAAATCAGTTCAACCTCAGTCTATTATCCCCATGAAATACGTTCTTTTCATTGTCACCAACACCGCCGAAATCGGCCCCAAACATCGCAAAACCGGCTACTTTTTTCCCGAGGTGGCCCACCCGTACCACGAGTTTATTGCGCAAGGCTACACCGTCGATTTTGCGACGCTCAAAGGTGGGGCGCCTACTTACGATGGCTACGACGCCACTGACCCGCTCCAGCAGAAATTTATTGGCGGCAAAGGCTTTACGCGCCTCAACAACAGCCGCAAGCTGAGCGAAGTAGACACAAAGGCCTACGATGCAGTGTTCATCCCCGGCGGCCTCGGGCCGATGGTGGACCTCGCCAACGACCCGTTGGTGAAGAAAACGGTGGTAGAAGTCTATGAGCGCGGCCAAGTGCTAGGGGCCGTGTGCCACGGGCCAGTCGCGCTGCTCAATGCCAAGCTCTCCAACGGGAAATACCTCGTTGATGGCAAGAAGATTTCTGCCTTCACGGAAGAGGAAGAAAACGGCTACGCCGTCGCCGATGTGCCATTTATCCTCGAAAAAGCCCTCCGCGACCAAGGTGCCCGCTTTGCCGAAGTAAAGCCCTGGCAGCCCCTGAGCGTGGTCGATGGCCTGCTGGTAACCGGCCAAAACCCGGCCTCGGCGACGGCCGTCGCCCAGGATATGATTAAGCTGCTGGAAGCGCAGCCAACCACGGTTTCGGCCAGCAACTAAGTGCGACGGAGGTATTGCCAGACTACTCAGGGTGGCAATACTTTTCGCTCCATTGATGGCCTTTCACTAGCTCCTCGCCTCAACCAATTTTACTCATTACCAACTATATGGAAGAGAACAAAGTATTTTTCATGGCCAAGTGGCAGATTCAGCCGGGCCAGCAGGAAGTCGTTAACGAGGCTCTCCGGCAGTTGGTGGTATACAGCCGCACCGAACCAGGCTGCCTCTACTACCAGCCTCACGCAAGCACCACGCAGCCCGATTTGGTCTATATCTATGAGGTTTACGCTAGCCCAGCGGCCGCCACGGCGCACCGCGAAACCGCGCACTTTCAGCAATTTGTGCTGGGTACCATCGTGCCCCTGCTCAGCTCTCGGGAAGTGGTGGCTGTAAGCCCAATTGGGGAGGTGGCAAATTCTCGTTTCTAAGGATTTGCAAGAAATAGAAAGAGCGTCATGCTGAGCTTGTCGAAGCATTCCTACCACATAAGTAATTTATTTACTAGTGCGATAGAGATGCTTTGACAAGCTCAGCATGACGCTCTTTAGAATGCGATAGGGTTTCAGGAGCGTCCGAGGCGGCTCAGCGTTTCTCGCGTTACGCCCAGATAGGCCGCGATATCTTGTTTCGGCACGCGCTGCGAAAGATTGGGGTACAGCTTGAGCAACTTGTCGTACCGCTCCTGCACGCTCAGGTTCATGCCGCCCAGAATGCGCTGCTGCAAGGCGACATACGAGGCCGTGATTTTCAGGCGGAAGAAGTGCTCTATCTTATGCATCTCCGCGCACAGCTTATTCCGGTTGGCCAGCGTGATGGTGAGCAGCTCCCCTTCTTCGAGGCTGCTGAGGAAAATGGTGGCCGGCACCTCGTTGAAGAACGCCTGATAGTCACTTATCCACCAGTCTTCCAGGGCAAACTGGATGATGTGCACCTTCCCATCGCGGTCGATATTGAAGGCTTTCAGGCAGCCTTTGATGACAAAATATTCATACGGAACGGGCTCCTGCTCTTCAATCAAAAACTGCTGCCGACGCACTTTCTTCTGATTGAAATGAGACAGAATATAGGCAAACTCATCATCGGACAGCGGCGTGATTTTTTCGATGTGTTGCCGGAGCGGGTGTTGCATACTGCGTTAGCTCGGCCACCGAGCTACTTGGTTAAGGGCCGCCTAAAATAGGTCTTCGGCAACCAAGGTCCACTTGCTTGCGCACCAGCGGGCGCCGGAACTGCAAGTGCAGCAGCAGGCCACCCAGCAAATTATAGCCAAGCCAGAAGCAGCCGAACTCGAACGGTGCGCTACTTTTTTTTAGAAGGTATCTAACGGCAGTTGCTGACGCATTTTTCCCTGGCAGTTAGCCTCCTTGCTGAAAATGATTGGGACCAACTGATAGCTGTCTGCCGGATAATTTATGGCCCCATGGTGCTGCTTTTTGACCTTTTTGCTTTGGGTTCCGTAAAATTTTATAGTCCCGCCCCGGCGGGATTATTTTTTTTCCATTGGCCAGCCAGGTAAACGGGCCGCCTGGCTGGCGCTGCTTTGAGGGTGCTATTGGTGCCTTTGGTCCATTTGCTCAGCATGAATAAGCTGCTCTTGCTGCTGGCCCTGCTGGTGGCCGGTCTCAGTGCCCAGGCGCAAAAACGAACGCCTCCGGCCCCGCATAAAGGCATGAAAATTATCATCATCAACGGCGTGAACATGGACCTGCTCGGCGTGCGCGACCCCGAAACCTACGGCACCAAGCGCTTCGAGCCCTTCCTGGCCGAGCTGCGCCAGCAGTACCCCGACGTGCAGATTGAGTATTTCCAGAGCAACATCGAGGGCGAAATCGTGAACAAGATTCACGAAGTGGGCTTCTCTTTCGATGGCATTATTATGAACCCAGGGGCTTTTGCCCACTACTCCTATGCCATTGCCGACGCTATTTCGTCGGTGACCACCAAAGTAGTCGAGGTGCACATGTCCAACATCCACGCCCGCGACGCTTTTCGTGAGCACTCCGTGACGGGGAAGAACAGCCGGGGTGTCATTGCCGGGCTGGGGCTGCCGGGCTACCGCTTCGCGCTCGAAAGCTTTTTGCAGCCCGAGTAATTCGCGCTTACTTGCAGCATGTACGAACGCAAAATTCCGCTCGACTTGGCCTGTGGCGTGAATCTAGCCCGCGAGGTGCTGGCGGGTAAATGGAAAACGAGCCTGCTCTACTACATTGCCCAGGGCAGCCAGCGCCCCAGCCAGCTTCAGCAAAAGCTGCGCGATGCCACGCGCCGCGTTATTCACTTGCAGCTCAACCAACTGGAGCAGCAGGGCTTAATCAGCAAAACAATCCTTTCTGAACGGCCGCTGCAAGTAGCCTACCAGCTCACCGCTTTCGGCGAAACGCTGCTGCCCGTGATTGCCGCGCTGGGCGAATGGGGCGAAACTCACCGCGAACGCCTGGAGCAGGTGCTTGCGCCAGCTGAGGCAGCATCTTAGCAGGGAAAGACCATCTAATAAGGAGCGTCATGCTGAGCTTGTCGAAGCATCTCTACCGCACCGTTGAATGGCTCAACTGAAGCGGCAGAGATGCTTTGACAAGCTCAGCATGACATTTTTTTTCGTTTTTTAACCCCCTATGCTACCGGCCGCGTGGGCCACGCTACCCGTTCGGCGCGGCCGCCCGTCAACATAGTGCGCCGGGCTGCATCCGTCATCACATCGTGCGGGTAGCCCAGCGTAATGGCCGATACGTCGCGCAGCCGTTGGAGCTGCTCGGGGCTCAATACCACGCGAGTCGCTGCCAGCTGCTCATCGAGCTGGGTACGGGTGCGGGCCCCCACCAGGGGTAGCACGCCCTGCGCTTTCACCCATGCCGAGGCTACCTGGCCGGGCGTTACTTCTAGTTCCTGCGCTACGGCGAGTACCACGTCCAGCACCGGGTCGGCCTGGGTTGCGCCGGGCACCGAGCCGGCCCACACGGTGCCCCGGCCGGTGGCACCCTGGCGGTATTTGCCAGTGAGTGCGCCACCCGCCAGCGGCGAGTAGCCCAGCATACCGAGGCCCAGCGCTTCGGCCATTGGCAGCAGCTCGCGCTCGGCCGTGCGCTGCAAGAGACTGTATTCGACCTGAATGCCGACTATCGGAGCCCAGCCGCGCAGGTCGGCCAGCATCGCGGCCGAGGCCACGCGCCAGGCCGGGAAGTTGGAGAAGCCGCCGTAGAGGATTTTGCCGGCCCGCACCAGGTCGTCGAAGCCGCGCACGATTTCTTCGATGGGCGTCAGGCCGTCGGGCAGATGCACCAGATACAGGTCGATATAATCTGTGCGCAGCCGCCGCAGGCTGGCCTCCACGGCCTGCGTCATGGCTTTGCGGTGATTGCCGAGTTGCGCAATGGCCGGGGTGGCACTGGCGCTGCGGGTGTACTTGGACGCCAGCACGAAGTCGCCCCGATTACCTTCCATAAACCGGCCCAGCAACGTTTCGGACTCGCCGCGCTGGTAGGCATCGGAGGTGTCGATAAAATTGCCGCCCGCTTCTACGTAGCCATCCCAGATACGGCGCGCCTCGGCCGGTTCGGCCCCATAGCCGGTGGCTGTGCCAAACATGCTGGTGCCCAGCGCCAGCTCACTTACCCAAAGCCCCGTCTTAGAGCCGAATTGTTGGTAGTTCATCGCGTTTTTTTGGCAAAGCTCCGGCCTCGCCATGGGCGGCACAAGATGGGTAAACTTATTCCCTACGCCCGGCCGAATTCACAGCTAAAGCAAGGTTAACGGTTAATTTTCCGCCATGAAGCATTTTTTGCTGGCGCTCCTCCCCTTCGCCGCCGTCGCCCAGACCAAGCCCGGCGCAAGCCCCAAC
>CAXUKA010000446.1:3924-4786 GCA_964251335.1 uncultured Hymenobacter sp. | reverse complement strand
GCATTGCGGGTGCCGTACACTTCAGAGATGGCGCGCAGCTCCGAGTTCGAGCCGAAAATGAGGTCGACGCGGGTGCCGGTC
Source organism: uncultured Hymenobacter sp. (assembly GCA_964251335.1). Taxonomy (GTDB): domain Bacteria; phylum Bacteroidota; class Bacteroidia; order Cytophagales; family Hymenobacteraceae; genus Hymenobacter. The sequence continues at coordinate 4,705 of CAXUKA010000446.1, read as the reverse complement.
CACTTCACCAGGTTGGTTTTGCGGTCGCGGCCTTCAAATACCTGGTCGGTATCGGAAGTGGCTTTCCAGGTGGTTCCCAGGTCGAGCAGGTTCACAAAGTAATCGTTCGTGAGCACGCCGGGGCGGTCGGTGAAGACGCCGTGGTTCGAGTGGTCGTAGTTGGTGTCCAGCACGCGCAAGCCACCTATCAGCACCGTCATTTCGGGGGCCGTGAGGGTCAGGAGCTGCGCCCGGTCAATAAGCATCGCCTCGGCAGCAGCTTCGTGGTTGGCTTTCAAGTAATTGCGGAAGCCATCGGCGTGCGGCTCCAGTGCTTCGAATGACTGCACGTCGGTTTGCTCGTGCGAGGCATCGGTGCGGCCGGGGTGGAAAGGCACCTGCACGTCGTAGCCGGCTTCTTTAGCAGCCTGCTCGATGCCAGCGGCCCCACCCAGCACAATCAGGTCGGCCAGCGATACTTGCTTGCCGGTTTGCGCGGCGTTGAACTCGTTTTTAATGCCTTCTAGCACGTCGAGCACCTTGGCCAGCTCGGCCGGGTTGTTGGCATCCCAGTATTTCTGAGGGGCCAGCCGGATGCGGGCCCCATTGGCACCACCGCGCTTATCCGAGCCACGGAACGTAGAAGCCGAAGCCCAGGCCGTGCGGATGAGCTGCGAGCCCGTGAGGCCCGAGGCCAACAGCCGGTCTTTCAGCGTCTTGATGTCCTGCTCGTCAACCGAAGCGTAGTCGGCGGCAGGCACCGGGTCTTGCCAGATGAGCACCTCGGCGGGCACCTCGGGGC
>CAXUKA010000446.1:0-3914 GCA_964251335.1 uncultured Hymenobacter sp. | reverse complement strand
CCTACGTAGCGCGAGCGGGGACCCATGTCGCGGTGCGTCAGCTTGAACCAGGCGCGGCTAAAGACATCGGCAAACTCCTCAGGGTTGGCGTGGAAGCGACGCGAGATTTTCTCGTAAATCGGGTCTTCGCGCAGGGCGATGTCCGAAGTCAGCATGAAGGGCTGGTGCGACTTGTTCGGGTCGTGGGCGTCGGGGATGGTGCCCGCGCCGCCGTTGTTTTTGGGCTTCCACTGGTGGGCACCGGCGGGGCTCTTGGTCAGCTCCCACTCGTAGCCGAACAGGTTATCGAAATAGCCATTACCCCACTTGGCCGGGGTAGAAGTCCAAGCGCCTTCGAGGCCGCTCGTGATGGTGTCGCCGGCGTTGCCGGTGCCATACGAGTTCAGCCAGCCTTTGCCCTGCTGCTCGATGCCGGCCGCGGCGGGCTCGTGCGCAATGTACTCGGCGGGGTCAGCCGCGCCGTGGGTTTTGCCGAAGGTGTGGCCGCCCGCAATCAGGGCTACCGTTTCTTCGTCGTTCATGGCCATGCGGCCGAAGGTTTCGCGGATGTCGCGGGCCGAGCCCATCGGGTTCGGGTTGCCGTTGGGGCCTTCCGGGTTCACGTAGATGAGGCCCATCTGCACGGCGGCCAGCGGGTTTTCGAGCTGGCGGTCGCCGGTGTAGCGCTTGTCGCCCAGCCACACTTTCTCCGAGCCCCAGTAGATTTCATCCATCGGCTCCCACACGTCGGCGCGGCCACCCGAGTAGCCAAACGGCTTCAGGCCCATCGATTCCAGGGCGCAGTTGCCAGCCAGAATCATGAGGTCGGCCCAGGAAATCTGCTCGCCGTATTTCTGCTTGATAGGCCAGAGCAGCAGGCGGGCTTTGTCGAGGTTGGCGTTGTCGGGCCAGCTGTTGAGCGGCGCAAAGCGCTGCATGCCCGCACCTGCGCCCCCACGGCCGTCGGCAATGCGGTAGGTGCCGGCGCTGTGCCAAGCCATGCGAATAAAGAACGGCCCGTAGTGGCCATAGTCGGCCGGCCACCAGTCCTGCGAGGTGGTCATCAGCTCAAACAGGTCCTGCTTCACGGCGTTCAGGTCGAGCTTCTTGAACTCCTCCACGTAGTTGAAGTCCGCACCCATGGGGTTCGACAAAGCCGAATGCTGGCGCAGGATGCTGAGCTGTAGCATGTTGGGCCACCAGTCGCGGTCGCGGGTGCCGCCACCAGCGGTTTGCTGCGCCTGCCCTGCCAAAAATGGGCATTTCGCCGCCGCCGAAGGGTCGTTCATGAAATGCTCCGTAGTGTTGCCAGCGGGCGGGTGTTGGTTGTGTTCTTCAGCCATTGCTAAAAGGGTTGTGAGTAGTTAAGATTTTGTTTGTGTAAAATTCGAGGCTCAGAAGGTGGCTGCGGCCGGAGCAGCTCACCGCAAAGGCAATACAATGGGCAAATTACCGGCAACTACCGCATAGGTTTGTGGGCTACTGGTAAAAGATTTTGGCATTTGTATAAAAGGGTAGCCAGCTTGCGAGGCCAGATTAGTTTGGCTAGCCGACGAGCTAACGGCTAAGAAAGAAGGGCGGTATTTTGTTTAACAAAAGTAATATTTTTTCTCAACAAAGCGCGCATTCAGCGTTTTTTTGCCTACTTCTGTTTAACCTGCCTACTAGCTTATCCCTTTCGTACAGGGTCTTTGCTAACACTTATCCGGCGTTTTTTATTCCATGACAACCCGTATTCAAGCCGCGCTGGCGGCCCTCGAAGCCCAGCACGGCATCCGTATTCTCTACGCCTGCGAGTCGGGTAGCCGCGCCTGGGGCTTTCCCTCGCCCGACTCGGACTACGATGTGCGCTTTATCTACGTGCACCCACTAGACTGGTACCTGCGCCTCGACGAAGGCCCCGATACGCTCAATTTTCCCGTCGATGACGAGCTAGACCTCGCCGGCTGGGAGCTGCGCAAAATGCTGCGCCTGCTGCGTGGCTCCAATGCCGCGCTCTTCGAGTGGCTGCAATCGCCCATTGTGTACCACGAGGCGGCCGGTTTTCGGGCGCAGTTAGCGCCTTCATTGCCAGCAGCTTTTAACCTGAAAGCCGGCCTGCACCACTACCTAGGCCAGCTGCGGCGCGGGGTAGAGGAGGATTTAATCGGCGATGAAGTACGGCTGAAGCGGCTGTTTTATGCCCTGCGCTCGGCCCTGGCCGCCCGCTGGATACGCGAGCGGCAGACCTTGCCCCCGATGGAGTTTGCACCGCTGCGTGAGTTACTGCCGGGCAGTTTGCAAAGCAGCGTCGATGAGCTGCTGGCGCAAAAGGCTGTTTCCAACGAAAAAACCACGCTGGCACGGCCAGCCGCCTTGGTAGCCTTTCTGGCCGAAGAGCTGGCAGCGGGGCAGGCCGCACGCGAGGGCCTGGCGGCTACGCGAGGCCAAAAAATAGACGACGCGCTGGCTAAGCTGCTACGCGAGCAGGTAGGGGCTTAGCACCACTCGTTTAGTATATGCTTGCGCAGCTTCGCTTTTTGTTAAAAATCTGGTTTGTAATAAGTTTGCTATTCAGTGGGCTATTTGGCGTGACACCTGTGGAGCGGGTGCAAGCCGGGATGCGTGAAGCGAATACGTCGGCATTTTGCCCGCCTGCACTCCCATTGCCCGCGCTCAGCTCGGGGCGCTATACCAGCCTGCGGCTGGGCTTGCTGGCTACGGCCATACTCAGCGCCGGTGGGCTAGTGCTGCTACGGCGAGCCGCCCCGCCCCGCCGGGCAGCGGGCACGCGCCTAGGCGCAGAGTGGCGGCAAAGTAAGCGTAGCCTACTAGCTGCTTGGCAGCAGTTGCTGCCAGCGCAGCAAGCGATAGCGCTGCTGCTAGGAGTAGCGGCGCTGAGTTTGCGCGGCTGGGTACTGCTACGTGTTCCCATTACCGACGATGAACTGCTGTCCTTCGACTTCTACGTGCATCCGGGCCTGGCCCTAACGGCCAGCAACTACTCCCTGCCCAACAATCACGTACTCCACAACCTGCTGGTGGGTGGGCTAGGCAAGCTAACCAGCTTTTCGCCCGATTTGCTCCAGCGCCTGCCAGCGTTTCTGATAGGAATAGTACTGCTGCCAATCAGCTATTTATTGCTGCTGAGATACTTGCGCTTTAGCGCAGCTACCCTCGCGCTGGGCTTGTTCACGTTTCTGCCGCTGCCTGTGTTTTACGCAGTGGCGGGGCGCGGCTACAGCTTGCAGCTAGCGGCGACTGTAGTTGGTTTTTTTGCGACGCTAGAGCTGCTGCGGTCGGACGGACGAAGGCGGCTGCCGGAAGCAGCTTTTATTTTGAGCGGCATTATCGGGCTGTATGCCGTGCCCACGCATGCTGGGATACTAGCCGCGTTTGGGGTGGTGCTGGCCGCCACCTACGCCCAGCAAGCGCCTCGCGTGCGGTGGCACCGCCTGGGCCGGCTGGCCGCAGCTACTGGGGGAATTGTGGTCACGGCGGGGCTGCTCTACGCTCCAATCGGGGCCATTTCGGGCTGGCATACGCTGTTTCAAAACCCCTATGTACACTCTTCGCGCAGCTGGGCAGAGTTTAGCCACGAGTTGTATACATCGTATTTCATCGATATCGGGAGCCGGCTTTGGGGGCATGGCCGCTGGAGCGTGCCAGTGCTTTTGATGCTCCTGGGGCTGAGTCCAGTGGCGCTGACCCGGCTGCGACCGGGCCTGCGGCCTCTGGGGTGGCTCAGCTTTGCCGTGCTATTCGTGCCATTTGCATTCGTGCTGGGGCAGCGCCTGTATGCGCCGCCGCGCACGTTGCTGGCCAGCGTGTTCTGCTCGTATGTACTGCTGGCCTTACTGGCTCAGGAAGGGCTAAGTCGCTGGCGACTTAGGCGCTGGTCGCCGGGCATACGTACCGGCCAGGCGGTGGCTGTAGGGGTGTTAGTAGGGGTGTAC
>CAXUKA010000445.1:0-4793 GCA_964251335.1 uncultured Hymenobacter sp. | reverse complement strand
CGGTGCGCCCGGCGCTGCTCGTATACGATGCTCAGGTGGGCATCTTTTCGCAGTTGCCCGAGCCTGCGCCCCTCACGGCGCGCCTAGTGCAGATAGTCGCCGCCGCCCGCACGGCTGAGCTGCCCGTCTTCTTTTCGCGGCACCTGTCGCTACCCGTCGAGTTGATGGGCGCGGCCCAAATGCGCATGGCTCTGGCCTGGCAGCGCACCGACGACCCACGCCAGGTGCGCCCTTGGTTTCTGCGCGACAGCCCCGGTATTGCCATCCTGCCCGAGCTGGCCCCCCTGGCCAGCGAAGCCGTATTTGACAAGCTCACCATGTCGGCCTTCGAAGGCACCTGGCTCGACATTGCCCTGCGCGACCTGGACGTGCGCACCATCATCCTCGTCGGCGCGGCGATGGAAATCGGCATCGAGCCCACCGTGCGCCACGCTGCTGACCTCGGCTACTTGCCCGTAGTGGTGCGCGATGCCTGCGGCGCGGGACACCCCGAAGCCGCCCAGCGCTCGCTCGATAGCCTGGTCTTCGCCGGCGATACCCTCTTTACCGATACCGACGAGCTGTGCGCCTTGCTGGCCGCGCTGCCCAAAACCTAGTGAAGTCGTGGTAAAAGAGAAGGAGAGCAGTTAGCGGCTGCTCAGTAGCTTCGCTATGCGAATACCCGCTCCTGCATGGAAGACCGAAACCTCCAACTCGACCGCTTAGTATTTTTCTCCGATGCCGTGGTGGCCATCGCCATCACGCTGCTAGCCCTCGACCTGCGGCTGCCGCGCCCCGCGCCCGCCCATCTGCACCTGGTTGATATAGCAGCTCAGGGGCGCACGTTCGCCGCTTTTTTGCTTTCCTTCCTCAACATCGCGCAGTTTTGGAAAACGCACCACAACTTCTTCGCTCACATCCGGCGCATCGACGAGCGGCTGCTGTGGCTCAACATTAGCTGGCTGCTCTTTATCATCCTGCTGCCTTTCACCACCACGCTGGTCAGCGCGTACTTCTTTGATAGCCCTGCCATTGCCATCTACTGCGCCAACACGCTGTGCATTGCCGTCTGCCAAAATTTCATTTGGGACTACGTGGCCACCCGCCCCGATTTCCTCAACCCCAATAGCCTTACCCGCCTCGGCAACTTTCGCTTCCGCGTCTACTGCAACCTGGAGATGCTCAATGCCGCCATCGCCATCTTCGTAGCACTGTTCAGCCCTGCTGTCGCCTTCGTACTGCTCTTCGCCAAAATCCCGATGATGGTCAGTGTTTGGCTTTTTTTCTTCAAGCGCCGGGCGCGGGGCAAGTCAGTGCGGCCCGCAAAGCAGTAGCTGCTTTAGCTGCGATGTGACGAGCAGTGCGCCGTAGTATAGCTTCCCAAACACCCTCATCCATCGGCAGAAGCTGGATTTCAAAAGTTGAGAATTTCGCGCTGCCATCCCCGCCGCCCGCGTCGATGTGTGGCACTGCGACGCCGACGGCTAGTACTTACTCAACAAGAAGAAAGTGCTCACCAGTCAGCTCGTTTTCCTCGCTAGCATTAAGGCCACCGTGTGCGCTCAAACGCTTTATAACAAGCACGGCAGCAATACCAGCATGAAGCGAAACGCGGCTGATATGGTGTTCAGCGAAACGCCCGATACGCTGGCACTGGCGATTTTCCACGTAGTGCCCAATGCCGCCACGGGTGGCTACGCCGGCAGCTATACCATTGGGCTGCCGGGTGTAGCGTAACAGAGAGCAGGACGCCGCATTTGTTTTAAATATAATATATTGCATTTAAAATAAATGTAACCCCTCGATTGTGTCCCAGGCACCTCGGCGGCAGTGGTGTTTCCCTGGCTAGTACGCTCACTTTTTTGCTCGCATAGTATGCCGTCCACATCTTCTCCCTCGGTCTCCATTTACCTCCGCCTGACCGACTACAGCGGAAGAGTAGTAGCCGCCGACGGCACTGCCATTGCTAGTGTCAATGTGGATAATGTTGGTTTTGATACGAATAGTCCGCAGTTTACCAAGGTGTTGACCTATAATGCCAGCGTCGAGCAAACGCTGAATATCGGGTCGCAGTCCACGGGCGCAGGGGCCGGCAAAATCACTTTTAATCCCTTCTCCATAACCAGGTACCTCGATGCGACATCGCCGCTCTTGTTTCAAGCGTCCGCATCCGGCACTCCGTATAAAACCGCCGAAATTTTCTTCGTTTCGGCCCAAAACACCATCTTCAGCCGACTGACCTACAAGCTGGCGGCCATAAAAACGGTTGCGTGGGCGGCCGATGGTAATTCAGCTGTGGTAGAAACGGTCGCCTTCGAATACGGTACTGTGGTGATAACGGTCAATAAGCAAAGTCCTGACGGTAAAGTAAATAGTGCTACTCAGTCCGGTTGGAATATAATTAAAAACGTGCTGGACAATACGTTGGATAGTATTATTAAGTAGCTTAACTGGTTTCGCCTACTGCTGCATTACTGCAGTGAAAAGCGATTCCAACTAAATAGGCGACCGGCAGATTCCGATGGTTGCCCAGCGCGTCGCACTTGATGTTTAGCCAGTAAATTGTTGATTAGCAAGCAGTATAAAAGAGAAGCCCTGCAAGCTGTTACTTGCAGGGCTTCTCTTTTATACTGCTTGCTACCGCCTTTTTGGAAGAAAATGCGGTAGCCGAACTCGTCTTATCCACCAAAATAATTGGCGTCCATATCAGCCAGTAGGCCGATGTGCGTGGGGTGCCAGTCTAGCCGCTCCTGCGTCAGCTGGTTGGCAGCCGGCATGTCGGCCCCCGCAAAGCGGGCCATCCAGCCAAAATGCGCGGGCGCTTCCTCCGCCGTGACGGATACTGCCGGTACATTGAGGTGGCGGCCAATTACTTCGGCCAACTCGCGGAAGGTGATGCCCTCATCGCCCACGCCGTGGTATCGGCCCCCCGCCTCACCCTTTTCCAGCGCCAGCCGAAACAGCCGAGCCGCGTCGAGGCGATGTACGCCGGGCCAGCGGTTTTGCCCGTCGCCGATGTAAGCCGCCTTACCCTTCTCGCGGGCCACCTGAATGAGGTAGGGCACAAAGCCGTGGTCGCCAGCGTCATGCACCGAGGCAGCCAGCCGCGCCACCATCGCCCGCACGCCCTGCGGCACCAGGGCCAGCGCGCTCGGCTCCGAAGCTCGTGCCCCGGCAGCAGCGGTATCATCCTCCGAAGCCAGGCGGCCTGGCGCAAACCCCGCAAAGCCGGAAGTAACCACCAGCGGGCGGCCCGAGCCGGCCAGCACACTGCCTATCGCCTCAATGGCCTGTTGGTCGGCAGCGGCGGCAGCCTGAAACTGCGAAAAATCGTGGATAAAGGCTAGGTGAATCACGCCATCGGTAGCCGCTGCGCCGCGCTTCAGACTGTCGAGGTCATCGAGCGAGCCGCGCAGCACCTCGGCCCCAGCCGCTTCCAGCTTCTGCGCCGACTCGTCGGAGCGGGCCAGGCCAAGTACCTGGTGGCCTGCGTCCAGCAATTCCTGCACCACGGCCGTGCCGATAAAACCCGATGCGCCAGTTACGAAAACTTTCATGAGTAGTCTGTTGGGAAAGATGAATAGTAACGCCACAAAGGTCTGGCAGCCGGCTAGGTACGGCGTTGCGCGGGGCAAACTGTTTACTGTATAATTCAAACAGGAACAGATGGGGTGATTAACCAGCGCTTTGCAGAGCGACAAGCGTTTTCCTCTAAAGATTAATTGTTGTAAAAGAGAAGCCCCTAAAGCAACAGCTTCCGGGGCTTCTCTTTTACAACAATTACCAAAAACCTCACCCAAACATCCCCACCGCATTCTTGCTCGGCAAGTTCGTCTTGCCCATCAAGTACATATCGACCTGCCGCGCCGCCTCCCGGCCTTCCGAGATGGCCCAGACGACCAGCGACTGGCCCCGGCGCATGTCGCCAGCCGCGAACACGCCGGGCACACTGGTGTGGTAGGTGGTTTCGGGGGCGTGCACGTTGCCGCGCGGGTCGAGGCCCACGGCGAGCTGGCCGAGCAGGCTCGCGTTGGCCGGGCCAGTGAAGCCCAAGGCCAGCAACACCAGTTGACACGGGATTTCGCGGTCGGAGCCGGGCACTTCTTCGAAGCGCACGCGGCGGCCCAGTTCGTCGGTTTCCCAAGTTACGTCGCTCACCAGCAGGGCGCGCACGCGGCCCTGGTCGTCGCCGAGGTAGGCCTTGGTGTTCACGCCCCAGTAGCGCTGGCAGCCCTCTTCGTGCGAGCTGCTGGTGCGGAAAATGGTGGGGTACATGGGCCAGGGCGTGTGCGCCGGGCGCTCTTCACCGGGCTGGTGCATCATGGCAAACTGCGCTACTGACTTGGCTTGCTGGCGGTTGGCGGTGCCCACGCAGTCGGAGCCCGTGTCGCCGCTGCCAATGACCACTACGTCGAGGCCGTCGGCCAGAATGTGCTCGCTGTCCACGGGCGTATCGCTCACGCGGCGGTTTTGCTGCGTCAGGTACTCCATGGCGTAGTGGATGCCGCTGAGCTCGCGGCCGGGCAGGTCGAGCTCGCGGGGAGCCGAGGCACCGCCCGCCAGCACCACCGCGTCGAAGGTGCGGCGCAGCTCGTCGGCAGTTACGTCGCGGCCGATTTCGACGTGGCAGCGGAAGGTCACGCCGGCATCTTCGAGCAGCTTGATGCGGCGCTCAATCACCCATTTTTCGAGCTTGAAATCAGGTACGCCGTAGCGCAGCAGCCCGCCAGGATGCGGGTCGCGCTCAAACACCGTGACGGTGTGGCCCGCCTCGGTGAGCTGCGCCGCCGCTGCTAGCCCAGCCGGACCAGAGC
>CAXUKA010000444.1:0-4797 GCA_964251335.1 uncultured Hymenobacter sp. | reverse complement strand
GCCGCCTATGAGGGCCTGCTGCCCAAGGACACGCACCCCTTCTACGTGCTGTTTCTGGAGCTTGACCCTAAGACCATTGACATCAACGTTCACCCGACCAAGACGGAAATCAAATTCGAGGACGAGAAAACGGTGTACGCAGTGGTGCGGGCGGCCGTGCGGCAGGCGCTGGGTATTCATAGCCTTGCACCCTCGCTCGATTTTGAGGGTGATGTGAATTTTGCGCCTATCCGGCCGTTGCGCACGTCATCGGGGAGCGCTGGCTTCTCTGCTGGGACCGGTGGCTCCGCGCTGCCCACGCCGACGCGCCACGTCGAGTTCAACCCCGATGCGTTGGCGGCCTCGGTATCGGCGGCGGCCTCGCGTCAGGCCAACCCCGGCCGCGCGTCCGAGCGCCAACTGCCACCGCGCCCCACCGAGCAGGCCAAGCGCGACCTAGAAGCTTTCTACCGCGAGCTAGGCCAGCCCGTGCGCCCCGACGAACCCGCCGCTCCGGCGATTCCCACGCTGCCGCCCGCGCCCACGCTGCCCGAGCTGCCTTTCGTACATGCCGGTGCTCCCGAGCCTTCGCTAAAGCCAGCTGCTGCCGCTTCACCAAGCCAGCAGCTTTCGCATTCGCCGCGTGCTACGCAGGTGCTCACGCGCTACGTGCTGCTGCCCGTGAAATCGGGCCTCATGCTCATCGACCAGGAGGCGGCCCGCGAGCGCATTCTCTACGAGCAGTACACGGCTGGGCAGGCGCGAGGCGCCGTGCATTCGCAGACGCTGCTTTTTCCGCGGCCGCTCACGTTTACGCCCGCCGATTTTGCGATTCTGCAAGAACTGACGCAGCCACTGCACTTGCTGGGCTTTCGCTTCGCGGAATTTGGGCCGCTCACCATCGCCATCGAGGCCGTGCCCGCTGATTTGCCCGCGCAGGGTGAAAAGGAGCTGCTGGAAAGTCTTATTGAGCAGTTTCGCAACGGGTCTACGTCGCTTAAAGTGGACCGCCGCGAGGGGCTGGCTCGCGCCTTAGCACGCCGCGTGGCGCAGGCCACCAGCCAGGCCCGCCTGCCTGAAGTCGAGTTAAGCGCGCTGGTCGATAAGCTCTTTGCCTGCCAGGTGCCCAACTATACCCCTGACGGCCGCCCCACCGTGGTGCTGCTCGATGGCCAGCAGCTGGCCGACTTTTTCCGTAAGCCCGGCGCGTAGCCGACCTTTACGACATATATCCTCTCTGTTTACTGGTCGAGAGACTGGTAGTTGTGTATGTATAATCTAAATATTACGCCGGCCGTCCGTAATCTGCTGCTGATTAACCTGGGATTTTTCCTGATGCAGATTTATGCGCCTGCGCTGCACCTCACGGAGCTAGGAAGTTTATTTCCAATAGGTTCGCCTTATTTCTACGCCTGGCAGTTCGTGACGTATATGTTCCTGCACGCTAGCTGGGGGCATATTTTTTCCAACATGTTCCAATTAGTCATATTCGGACCCATGATGGAACAGCGTTGGGGCGTGTCGCGCTTTCTGACTTTTTGGCTGGTGTGCGGCTTTGGGGCGGGCTTGCTCTACGAGGGTACGCGCTTCTACGAAATTCAGCGTATGGAGCAGGCTGCCATCGAGTTTCACCAGCGGCCCACGGGTGGCGACTTCGCCGAATTTTATCGCACCAATTTTCCCGGAGAAAGCGGCTATGAAACCTTGGCCCGCGACTTGCAGCTAGAGCCGCAGAATACCAGCTACATCTCCGCTGCTACCCAAGCCGTGGATGCGGCCGTCGATGAGATTAAAAACTCGCCGCATGGAGGTATGCTCGGGGCGTCAGGAGCGGTATTTGGGCTAATGTTCGCCTTCGCTTACCTCCTTCCCAATACGGAAATATACCTGATGTTTATCCCGATTCCCATCAAGGCCAAGTACTTAGTGTTCTTCTTTGGGTGGCTGGAGCTTTACCAAGGCACGCACCGTGTACCTGGCGACAATGTGGCGCATTTCACGCACTTGGCCGGCATGTTGATTGCCTTTCTGATTATTAAAGTATGGGAGCGCGACCGGCAACAATTCTACTAGACTTGTCCGGTACTTTCCGCTCCCGTTACTTCTCTTTCCATGAGCATTATTCAAGATATCCGCGATACGTTTGCCCGCCGCGATAATGCGCTCAATCAGCTTATTGTGCTGAATATTATCGTGTTTGCGGTGGTAGTGCTGCTCTACGCTATCGCCTTCCTAACCCAAACGGGCGGCTGGTATGCGCTGTTTATGCGGCAGCTGGAGCTTTCAGCCAACCTGGGTGTGGTAATTCGCCACCCCTGGACGGTGCTCACCTACGCCTTTGTGCATCAGAATCCCTTTCACATCCTCTCCAACATGCTGTACCTGTATTGGTTCGGCGGGTTGTTTCGGGAGTATCTAGGCGATAAGCGCTTGCTAAGTGTCTATGTATTGGGGGCGCTGGCGGGCAGCATTACCGTGCTGTTGGCTTGTAATCTCATCCCGGTATTACAGCCCATTGCCGACGCGCGCCTGCCCGTTATCGGGGCATCGGCGGCGGGCATGGCGATAGTGGTAGCCATTGCTACCAAGCTGCCTAACTACGAGTTTGTACTACCGTTTATCGGCCCGGTTAAAATAAAGTGGATTGCGACGGTGATGGTGCTATTCTCGGTGGCAGTTATCAATAAAGGCAACACAGCGGGCGAAATCTCGCACATTGGCGGGGTATTGCTGGGTTTCATTTACAGCAAGCAGCTCGACGCGGGCACTGACTTAGGTCGTCCCATTATTGCAGTAGGCGAATGGTTTGGCCGGCTTTTCAGCGGGCAGCCCAGCATGCGCGTCACGCACCGACAGGCAGCTACTGTTGCGCGGCCCGCCAGTGGCAACGCAAAAGTTACTAGCTCATCAACCGGCCAGGAAGAAATCGACTTGATTTTGGACAAAATATCGCGCTCTGGCTACGAAAGCTTGTCGAAGGATGAAAAGCAAAAGCTCTTTCGCGCTAGCCAGCAATAGGGTTCGTTTAATTAGGATTATCGAAGAATCAAAAAGGCCGACCGCTAGCAGCGGTCGGCCTTTTTGCTTACAAACATCTTAAAGCAGCTAGCTAATTTGCGCGGCTATTAGCCGACAGCTGGGCCTGCAAAGCCTCCGCTTGCTGGCGGGCCAGCACTTTGTCAGTCACATCGAGTATGAAGGCCAAGATACCCTGCGTATCATCCTGCTCGCCGAGCAGCGGCTGATAAACAAAATCTACATACCGTTGCTCAGGCTTGCCGGTCGCTGGGTCGTAGAGCTGGGCTGGCGTGTCGCGGCCTTGGAAGGGCGTGCCGGTGGCATACACTTGGTCGAGCAAGCCCACGAAGCCTTGAGCCACTACTTCGGGAAATACCTCGGCTACCGTTTGCCCAAGCTGCGTGCGGCCCCCCGAGAGCGTTTGGTACTGGTCATTAAAGAACGAATACCGATGCTCGGGGCCGCTAAGCGTGGCAATACTAGCCGGCACCTGCCCCAAAATCTGGTCGAGCAACCGCTGCTGCGTAGCGGCATTGCTACGCTGCTGTTGCGCTTCGGCCAGGGCCGATTCCAGTTGGTGAGTGCGTTCGGCTACGCGGGCTTCTAGTACCTGCTGCACTTGCAGTACCTCTTCCTGGTTGCTGAGCAACTCACCATTACTGACGTGCAGGGCTTGGTTGGCGGCGGCCAGTTGGTCATTGAGCTCCTGAATTTTTTGGCGGGCCTGCACCTGCTCGGTTACTTCGGTGGCTACTACCATCGCGCCGTAGATGCTGCCATCATCTTCGTACATAGGTACATACACGAAGTCCCAATACACAATGTCGCGCCGGCCATCGCGCTCGTGTACAGCTTCCATGGCGTAGGCCACGTGAGGCTTGCCAGTTGTCATTACATCGGTCAGCAATTCTTCGTAGCCCATGCCGGCTACTTCGGGTAGGGCTTCAAACAAGCCTTTGCCAAGTATCTGCTCCTGGGTGCGGCCCCAGAGCCGACACACCGTCGGGTTTGCCAGCTCGATGATAAATTGCGGCCCCCGGTACACAGCTATAGCCACCGGAGCCTGCTCGAATATGCGCTGCAACTCGCCGCGCTGGCGCTCAGCTTGGGCATGGGCAGTTTGCTCGCGCAGTTGGCTATCGCGCAGCTCAGTAGAAGCCTGCACCTGCGCCGTAACATCAACCACCTCGTGAATAACGTGCGCCACTTGCCCTTGCGCGTCTAGCACCGGGGCATTACGCGTGCGCCAGTAGCGCTCCAAGAACTGGCCTGGTTGCGCAGGGTCGGGCAGGTCATAGGGTTGAAGCGTTGCCTCCTGGAGCTGCCCGGTAGCTAGCGCCTGCTGTAGCGAAGCCTGTACGGTGCGTACCGAGTAGGCATCTGGCGTATTAGGGTTGTCTGGAAAAACGTCGAATACATATTTTCCCACCAAATTGTCACGTTGCGTCAGCGTGGCAGCCAAGTAGGCATCACTAACTGCCTCGATAACTAAGTCAGGCGACAAAAGTAGGCAAGACCCTGGCAAGACATTGAAGACAGATAGCAGGTCGGAAGAAACGGCAGGCATAATCGTAAAACAAAGTATCGGGCAGATAGCAGCTACCAGCTTAAGGTAGTAAAAAGCTTCCTACGTGGTTTTCTGGTAAAGGTGAAAAAATGCCTTCGCACAGTGCCTATTTACAGCTTAAAATGTAATAAAAAGTAAGTAGTTGAGCAAAAATAACCTCGGCAGCTTTATCTGACATAAGTCTATAGTGAAGACGCTGGCTTTGGATTGATGAAGGTTACACACAACATCGG
>CAXUKA010000443.1:0-4801 GCA_964251335.1 uncultured Hymenobacter sp. | reverse complement strand
GTGTTGCAGCAGGGCTTTGGCCTCATCGGTAATGCGGCTGGTGATGTGCGCGCTCGTGGGCTTGCCGGTGACTTCTTTCACGGCCCGATTCAGGTGGTTGACGTGCACGGCCAGCCGGTCGGCAAATTCCTGCGCTGTTTTCAGCGGTAGGGTCTGCTCGAGACTTTCTATCGGAAACAGCCGCTCTAGCAGCTCCAGAAACTGGGCGGCCAGGCGGGAAGACGCATTATGGTGCTGAGCAAAAGTTTCGGCGGGCTGAAGGTGCAGCGCCTCATGAATGGCTAGCTGGAGGTAAGTGCGAATTAGCTCGGCCTTGAAAGGATAATCGGCTTCCTGCGCGGCCAGCATTTTCTGAAAAATGCCCGTCATAAACGGGATTTGCGTCTCCTGAAGCTGGTAGAGCGGCGTGCTCCCGATTTTAAACAAGGGCGAGTGCAACAAGCTTTCCGACCGGTCGAGCGCCGTGATAAACTCCTCTGTGAAAAGACAGATGTAACCGTGTCGCAACTCCCCCAGCATTTCCATCGCATACGGAATGTGCGGGTTGAAAAATACCAGATACGTGCCGTCGAGGTCCCAGCTCTGGTGGCCATAGCGCAGCCGCGCCTTGGTCGTCATCAGGATGACCTTGTAGCAGTCGCGCCGGCCAAAATGGGGCTTCGTCGTGCATGGGCTATCGACCGCGTACATCTTGAAACCTTTCAGTTTCAAGTCCCGAGGATTCCACTTGATGGGCGAGCTAACCACAGAAACTGTCATGGCGCAAAAGTACGAAAATCAAGCAAGCGCAATTTCACAGAAAAGCCGCGTGCCGACAATGTTGGCACACGGCTTCTACCGTGTTTTTGTCAATTAAAAGAAGTCCTGAATTCCAAAGGGGACAGCTTCGTTTTGGTCTTAAACAGTTTGCTGAATGATTGCAAATGCTCGAAACCCAGCTCGTACGCAATTTCGCTAACGGTGAGGTTGGTGGCCGATAGTTTTTCTTTGGCTTTGGCTATCAGCTCAGCGTGAATATGTTGCTGGGTGTTTTGCCCGGTTAATACGCGCAGCAGGTTGCTTAAATATTTAGGAGAAAGGTGCAGGCTCTCGGCCACGTACCGCACGGTTGGCAAGCCTCTTTCCGCCAAATCAGGACTGCTGAAATACGCGCGCAGCAGGGTTTCTACCTGCGCGAGTACCTGATGGTTGGCTTTTTCGCGGGTGATGAATTGGCGATTGTAGAACCGGTCGGCATAGTTTAGCAAGCCTTCCACTTGCGAGACGATAATCTGCTTACTAAACCGGTCAATATTGGCGTCGCACTCTTGCTGAATAGCCAGAATAATATTAGTGATAGTCGCTTCTTCTTTGGCCGACAGAAAGAGGGCTTCACTGAGCGAATAATCCCAAAAATCGTAGTGGCTGATAGTGTTGGCGAGCGGCGTATTCCAGATAAAATCAGGATGGATGTACACCACCCATCCTGATTTTTCCACTGGTTCGTCTTTGTTCGCCACCGCAATACTAAACACCTGGTTGGGCGACATAAACGACAGGATGCCTTCGTTGAAATCAAACGGCTGCTGCCCATAAGTGGACTTTACATTACGCATTCGCTTCACCGAAATAGCGTAAAAATCCATGGTCATAGTCATTGGCTCCTCAACGTCCCGATGCGGAACGGTGCCAACATCTATCACGCTGATAAGCGGATGCTGCGGTGTAGGCAATTTCACAAATTCGTGAAATTCGCTTATCGTTTTAAAATGCCTCATACCGGCGCGCCTTCTTTCCTGACTTCTAATACCAGCTTGCCCTGCACGTGCCAGGTTTGGCTTTCGCGATGGGCATCAGCTACTTGCTCCAGCGGATACACTTTACTGATAACAACTTTTACACTGCCTGCGTCAATCAGCTGGGCAATTTCGGTTAGCCAGTCCTGCCGGGCTTGGTTGGCCACAAGCTCACCAGTTGCCTGTTTTTGGGCCAGGGCGGCGAGCACTTCCTCATTGAACGGAAAATCTACATTGACGCTGGCGAGTATCCCGCCTGTTTTTAACACGGTTACCGCTTTCAAACGCTCTGCGTTGTCGCGGAGGGGCGACGCTTCCATTACCACGTCCACGTCGTGCACCAGCTCCTCAAACCGCTGGCTCCGGTAATCAATTACCTCATCAACTCCTAATTGCTTGAGATATTCCAGGTTGCTAGCCGAGGCGAGGCCAATTACATACGCCCCTTTGGCTTTGGCAAACTGCACCGCAAAGCTGCCCACCCCGCCCGAGGCCCCTTGAATTAAAACGCGTTGGCCGGGCTGGAGCTTGCCGTGCTCGAAGAGCGCCGTCCAGGCCGTGAGGCCAGCCAGCGGCACTGCTGCCGCCTCGTTGAAGCTGAGGCGTTGGGGCTTGCGGGCAAACTGGCTGGCTTTGGCCACGCAATACTCAGCGTAGCTACCGTCGCCCGGAAAATTGGGCTCCCCGTACACGGCATCGCCTTTCTGAAGGCCGGTGACCTCGCTGCCAGTTTCGACCACAATGCCGGCCACGTCCCAGCCTAAGGTCATCGGCAATTTTAAAAAGGCTCTCAGCGCGTCGTTGCCGCCTTCTCGCACCACCCAGTCTACCGGGTTTACGCCGCTGGCATATACGGCAATCAAAATCTCATCGGCCGCTGGCACCGGGCGCGCTATGTCTTCTAGGTGCAGCACCTCGGGGCCGCCAAATGCATGGATTCTTACCGCTTTCATCAGGAGTTATTTTGTTGTTAATGACGATACAAATGTCCCTACTGATTGAAAAACAGGTTTAATCAAAATGCCTTTTGTTTCAGTCAAAATGACGAAATGCATCAACAATCGGCTGAACGCAAACGGCCCGTAAAGGACTTCCTTGAGAAGCTTAAAAAGCTAGAAATCACGCCCGAGCGATGCCCCTACGCCGGATTCTCGCTCACGCGCCGAATGGGGACGACCTGCATGGGAGCAGCCAGGAGCGGCAGCACCAGCTCAACCAGGCGGGACTGAGGGGGCGTCGGGTGGGCGGCTACGGCCTCATCATCAGCCCAAGCGGCGGCTATTATGAACACATTTATGTCTTCGGCTTGCTGGAAAATAGTGTAATACAGGCAGCCGGGTTCGCGGCGCACCAGGTCCACGAGTTCGAGCAATAGCTCCTGCACGCGCTGGCGGTGCGCGGGCTGGCTCCGAACGGTCACGAGTAGGTGGCGCTCGGCAGATTTAGCGGATGCATCCATCACGTCCTTACGCGACTATGAGCACGATTTTGCCCTGAATGTGCCCGTGGGCAACGCGTTCGTGCGCCTGGCGCGCCTCGGCCAGCGGAAACGTACTATCGATGACGACGCGTACCGTCCCAGCATCGAGCAAGCGCCCAAGCTCTGCTAGCTGCGCGCCATTCGAGCGCACCTGAGTTGCCGAAACCGTGATACCCCGCTGGGCGGCCTCCTCGGCATCGGCGAAGCCTAAGAATACCGGAAACAACGCCCCACCCCGCTTGAGCGTGCGCAGGAAACGGCCAGTAGTGGGGCCGCCCAGCGTATCAAGCACGAGGTCAACGTCGTGTACAATGTCCTCGGCCGTGGTCTTGGTGTAGTCGATAAATTCGTCGGCCCCCAGCTCGCGCAGCAGCGCCTCGTGTTTGCCCGAGGCCACCGCGATGACGTGCGCACCCTGCCACTTAGCCAACTGCACTGCTAAGTGGCCCACGCCACCCGCCGCCCCATTCACGAGTACCCGCTTGCCGTGCAGCGGCACCGGGCGATGCGCTTCCGGTTGAAACGGGTTGGGCGCGGTGTGCCCCAGCTCAATAAGATACTGCCACACGGTGAGCCCCGACATAGGCGCGCCGGCTGCCTGCACATGGTCGATACCGGCCGGCTTGTGGGCTAGGTCCGACGCGGGCGCGGCCACGTACTCGGCATACGCCCGGCTCTCCCCAACGCTCGGGAAGCGCACCATGCCGAATACTTCCTCGCCCACGGCAAAGCCTTGCACATCAGGGGCTACGGCCGCGACGACGCCCGACACATCCGTACCCAGAATGAGAGGCATGGTTACCGTAGGCTGCCACTCGGGCGGCAGCATCTTGTACCCATCGCGCAGGTACCAATCGGGCGGATTGATGCCCACTGCGTGCACGCGAACGAGCACTTCCCCTGCCTTCAGCTCGGGCAGCGGCGCGTCTTCATACCGCAGCACCTCCGGCCCACCAAATTCGTACTGCCGAATCGCCTTCATCGTGTGGGTTGGCGTTGCCTGCTGGGGCGTAGTATCTGCTGCGGCGACCTTTGTGTGGGGCTGTTCAGAAACCGCATGGTTTTCTGCTTTTATTTCTCCTGTTGCCATGAGTAGTTGGGTTGTTTGACTGGGTGAATCGCACCGATTTTCGGCTGGTTTACCAACGTCTGAGCATAGCTGCGCAAACCGTCCTTAAACCAGTTTGCCAGCGCTGTTTCAGGGCGCGTAATCGACGCCACAAAGGTCCCCTATCCCGATAGCGGCAAAAAACACGATTCAAACCAAAAAGTATGAATATCAAGCAAGGCATACTTTTGCCACCGTCTGCCAGCGGGCACGCTATCGGAGCGCTCAGGCTCGATGCTGAAGCGGCCAGCGCTTACCAGCGAGCTAAGCAATTGATGGTTGACATATATCATAGGGCGAGGCAGTGCCGCAAAAGCCTACTACGACCTTTCTCGACGCTGCTGAGTCTATGTCGTAACTAAAAGCAGCCTGAATAGCCGAAAAAACTGCTTCTATTTGCAAGGAAATGCGTAATAGGCTCTAGCTTTGACAAGCAGG
>CAXUKA010000442.1:0-4812 GCA_964251335.1 uncultured Hymenobacter sp. | reverse complement strand
GCTTCGGGGTGGTGCTAGCTGTCCCAAGCAACACTAGGCTATATACCGGTAGGAGTTAAGGGCCTCCTACTAATCATTGCCATGCTCAAAAAAAGCGCTTGCCTTCCCTACGCTAGTTAGACCACCTGGCCCAACGCCCATAGGCGATGTTGGCCAAACCCGCCCCGCCCGACATCAGCGAGCAGAAAGCCTACCAAGCCAACGCCGACCGCTTCACCTACCCCTTGCCTTTCGAGCCCGTGTACGCTAACCTGGACGTGAACAAGTTCCGCCAGGTACTCATCAATCTGGTTAGCAATCCACGTGTGCGACACCGGCATTGGGATGCCCTGCTACCCGTCCTGTTTGAATGGTTCTCGCCGGCCGTGCAGCCCGGGCTGCACGGCGAGTCCACCAACGGCTTGGGCCTGCTGCTCTGCAAAACCATTGTGGAGTGGCACCATCACGGTGGCTAGTACCGAGGGCGTCGGCACCACCTTTACCGTCGAAATGCCCCAGGCCGAACACTAAAAAAGTGATTTCCTTCCAGCCTCTTGTACTCACTATAAGCACCGGCAACGAGTACCATTATGCATGGGAAGAAAGGCTAAGACGTAAGCTGCTGTAAACGGAGATGCTGCAAGAGCATGATGGTTTTGCCATCCTGGATTTCGCCGGTGGCCACCATGGCCAGCGCTTGCGCAAGCGGCAGTTCCAGCACCTCGATTTCTTCTTCCTCAATGCCGCCACCGCCGTGGCGCTCGGTGGCCGGGGAGTATTCGGCCAGGTAGAAAAACAAGCGCTCGGTCACCGAGCCGGGGCTCATGTAGGCCTCCATTACCTTGTGCACCGCCGTGAGCCGGTAGCCGGTTTCCTCCTCCGTTTCGCGCACGATGGCGATATCGGGGTGCTCGTCGTCGAGCAGTCCGGCGCAGGCTTCAATCAGCATCCCCGTCGGGTTGCCGTTGACAAAGGTGGGCAGCCGAAACTGCCGGGTCAGAATGACAGTGTCGGCGGCCGGGTTGTGCAGCAGAATAGTGGCTCCATTACCCCGGTCGTAGGCCTCGCGCGATTGGGTTTCCCAGGTGCCGTTTTTGCGCTGGTACTCAAAGGTGAATTTGCGAAGCCGGTACCAGTTATCCGACAAAAGCACGGGTTCGTGCAGGCGAATACGTTCGTTCATGGCAATTTAATCGTTCGTTTGTGATTGAAGGTGTTTCTTTGTGATTGTATGAGCACAAGTAACGGCCAATCCATGAATTTTCAATTGCGCAAGCAGTATTTATTGGCCACCCTCGCCCAGCAGGGAAGCCTGGAAGTAGCGGCTGCGGCCCAGCAATTACAAACCACCCCCCTGACCATTCGGCGGGATTTAACCCAACTGGCGGCCGAGGGCCTGGTGGTGCGCACCCACGGCGGGGCCGTGCTCCCCGGCGTGGTGAAAAACCCGGTAGCTTTTGCCCGCAAATCGACATCCCACGCCGCCGAGAAGGCGGCTATCTGCCAACTGGCCGCCGCGCAGATTAGCGCCGGCGATACCATTTTCATCGACTGCGGCAGCACTACGTTTCCGTTGTGCCCGCTAATTCGCCACCTCAAAATTCGGGTAGTCACCAATTCGTTGCCCGTGCTGTTCGAGCTAGTGGGTTCGGCCGTGCAAGTGGTGCTGGCCGGTGGCGAGGTCGATGCCGAGCGCCAAGCCATGCACGGCACGGTAGCGGTCGAGCAGCTAAAGCGCTACCGCGTGGACAAAGCCTTTTTAGGAGTCGATGGCGTTTCCGTGCAACGCGGCCTAAGCGCAAACAGCGAAGCCGAAGCCGCCATCACCCTGGCGGTGGCCGGGGTGGCGGGCCACGTGTACCTGCTCTGCGATGCCAGTAAATTAGAGCAGGACAAGTACTTACAGTTTGCGCACCTTTCCCTCATCAACACCCTGATAACCGATGCCCGAGCCTCCGCCGCACTACTGGCGCAGTACCAGGAAGCGGGGGTAGCGGTGCTGGTCTAGTACCCTAGTAGGTGGCGTGAGCGAGGAAACCTATACCTCAGCCAAGCTGGCGGCAAGCAACAGTGCCCGCAGCTTCTCCTCCAGCTCTTGCGCAGCCAGCAGGCAAATGGCCTCTATTTTTGAAAATAAGCCGAGCAGGCTGGTCATCGCTTCCAGGCTGGCTCCATCGCCCACGGAAATCAAATCGACGGCCATGCTCTGGATGGACTTGGTAATATCTTCATATTCAGGATTCATACCCATCGTGGCAAAGGTGGGAATGATGGAATGCGTGGCCCGTTTCAGGGCAATCCAGTCTTTCTCAGCAATAGCCTTTTTCATGGTTTGTACCAGCTGCGGAATCTCCTGGAGGTAGAGGCCAATCATTTCGGCCATGCGCGCGTCGCTTTTGGTTATCCGTTTCAGGTAGTCAAAGTTGACGCAGGTCTGGGGCTGGCTGGGCTGTTCGACTGGGTCGGGCATGGCGGCTTGGTCATGGCCCGCTAGCTTGAGGTACTTGATTATTTTGCTGTAAAGTAGCTTATCATCAATGGGTTTCGAGATGTAGTCGTTCATGCCCACGGCCTTACATTTCTCCACGTCCACAGTCGTCACGTCGGCCGTGAGAGCGATGATGGGTACTTTCAGGTGCAGCTCATTGCGGATGTATTCGGTGGCCTCAAACCCGTTCATGACCGGCATTTGCAAGTCCATCAGCACGATGTCGTAGCGGGTGGTGCGCAGCTTTTCCAGGGCCAGCTTGCCGTTGCCGGCCACCTCCATCTCAAAGCCGAAGTCCTCCAGCAAGGTCTTCATCAGCAGCTGGTTGAGAGCGATATCTTCCACCACCAGGATTTTCACGTTCTTGAACTCCTCCTCCCGCTCGATGGTCAGGGCCGATTCGGCGTCGGCTTTCTCAGTGGTTTTGCCAAAGCTCAAAATGAAGCTAAACGTCGAGCCCAGGCCCACCTTGCTTTTCACATGGATAGTGCCGCCCTGAGGCTCCACCAGGTTTTTGACGATGGCCAGCCCCAGCCCCGTGCCGCCATACAGGCGGCTGGTGCCACTGGTAGCCTGCTGAAAATCGTCGAATACGGTGCCCAGCTTGGCTTCCTCAATGCCGATACCGGTGTCGCTGACGGCAAATTCCAGGATGACTTTTTCCGCGTCCTGCACCAGCATGCGCACGCCCACCGTGATGGTGCCTTCGCTGGTAAACTTGACGGCGTTGCTCACCAGATTCAAAATAACCTGGTGCAGCCGCACCGGGTCGCCCACCAGCACTTCTGGTATTTTGGCGTCGTAGTCCATCACCAGCGCCAGGTTTTTTTCCTGGATTTTGGTTTCGAACAAGTGCACCATTGCCGACACCGACGCCGCGAGCTTGAACGGAATCTGCTCAAACGTCATCTTGCCCGCGTCTACCTTAGCCAGGTCCAGAATGTCGTTGATGAGCACAATCAGCGTATCGCCGCTAAGCCGGATGGCCGTCAGGTATTCGCGCTGCTTATCAGTCAGCTCCGTCTTCAGCACCACCTTCGTGAAGCCGATAATGGCGTTCATGGGCGTCCTGATTTCGTGGCTCATGTTGCTGAGAAACTGCTGCTTGGCTTTCACCGCATTTTCGGCAATGCCAGTGGCGCTTTCGGCTTTGGCCTGGGCTTCTTCGGCCAGCACGGTGGCGCGCTCGGCCGCAAATTTGGCCTCTATCAGCTCGGTGGCAATGCGCTTTTGGTCGGTCACGTCGCGGGCCACGATGACCACGCCCAGCACCTTGCCCTCGTCGTTTTTATACACCGAGCCGTTGAACAGCACGTCGGTCAGCTTGCCGTCTTTGTGGCGCAGCGTGAGGGGCGAATCGGCCACCGTGCCCTTGGCAAAAACCTCCTGATACACCTCGCGCGCCATCTGCGGGTCGGTGAAATACACGAAAAAATCGGAGCCAATCAGCTGCGCCCGGTCCATGCCCGTGATGTTCACCGTGGCCTGGTTCATGTCCGTTATTTTCCCTTCCGGGCTGATAGTAACGAGCGGGTCGCGGCTCGCCTCAATCAATCCCCTGGCGTAGTTGGCCACGCGCAGCTCGGCCGCCCGCTTTACTTTCTCATCGTTTTGAAAAGCCAGCTCCTTGTTGGCAATGACCAGCTCAGCCGCCCGCTTTTCCTTCTCATCGTTCTGGAAAGCCAGCTCAATGTTGGCCACGCTCAGCTCCTGCGCCCGCTTTTCCTTCTCGTCATTTTGAAAAGCCAGCTCCTTATTCGCAATGATTAATTCCTGCGCCCGCTTTTCCTTTTCATCATTCTGAAAAGCTAATTCTTTGTTGGCAATGCTGAGCTCAGCGGCGCGCTTTTCCTTTTCATCGTTCTGAAACGCCAGCTCTTTGTTGGCCACGCTCAGTTCTTGGGCGCGCTTCTCTTTTTCATCATTTTGAAAGGCTAACTCTTCGTTAGCGACGCTTAATTCCTGCGCCCGCTTCTCCTTTTCATCGTTTTGGAAGGCCAGCTCCTCATTGGCAATGCTGAGCTCGTCGGCCCGCTTTTCCTTCTCATTGTGTTGGAAAGCCAGCTCTTTGTTGGCAATGCCCAGCTCAGTAGCCCAGTTTTTCTCGGCCACTTCGCGGGCCACAAGCACGGCCCCCAGCACCACGCCCTGGTCGTCCTTGTTGGCCGAGCCGTCGAGCATTACCTCAGTCAGGGTACCGTTCGCCTGGCGCAGTGTAAATGGCCGGTTGCTAACCACGCCCTTGGCCATCACTTCTTGTGCCGCCTCCTGTACCAACTCTGGCTCGGTAAAAAAAGCGAAAAAGTCAGTGCCCAGCAATGTCTCGCGGGCTACTCCCGTAAGCG
>CAXUKA010000441.1:0-4876 GCA_964251335.1 uncultured Hymenobacter sp. | reverse complement strand
ATGTAATTGAACTTAGCACGGCCAGTAGCCGCGTCGAAGTGGTCGCGGATAAACGCCCACTGCGCCGAGCCACCCTGCTGGGCATACACGCTCAGCATCGCGGCGGTCAGAGATGCGGGGGCGTCTACTTCGTATGCTTTAGCCTTGGCCAAAGCTTCAGTCGGATTGAGGTCGCCGAGGGCACGTAGGGCTGCGCCCTGCACGGCGAGCGAAGGGTTGTTAGCCAGTTCATTGGCTACTAGCTTCTCGTCTTTTTTGTCCTTAAGGTCGCCAAGCGCGCCGAGCGTCGCGGCTAGTACGTGCGGCTCTTTCTCGGTGGTAGCCAGCTTGCGGAGCGTGGGCGCGGCGGCTTTAGCCACGTCCTTGTTATCCATTTTCAAGCCTTCGATGGCCGCTACTTGGAGCTGATAAAACTTGTCCTTGAGAGCGGCCACCACCACGGCGCGAGCGGCCGGGTCGGTCGTCTGCTTGGCCAGGGCGGCCTCCAGGGCCTCGGCGCGGTCTACGTAGCGCGGAGCGTGAGCGTACTGGTAGGTAAACTCAGTTAGCGGCTTGTTATCGGTTTTCTTCCAGAGCAGGGTTTTGTCAGCGTCCACATTCACCAGCTCGGGCTTGGCCGCCAGCGGCATGGTGAAGGTCTGGGTAGCCTCGGTCATTATTACCTGCTGGTGCACGGGCTTACCCGCCACGTAGTAATCAATGGTAAACGGCAGCTGAAACGGTTTGCCATCCTGCGTCTGCTTCACGGTAACGCTCTGCTTTTTAGCAGCGGCATCCCAGGCGTAGTCGATGGTCACGATGGGGTGGCCCGCGCCGTAGTACCACTGGTTGTAAAACCAGTTCAGGTCTTTGCCCGATACGGCTTCCATAGCGAGGCGCATCTGGTGGGCTTCGCCGTTGCCGAACTTGTTATCGGTCAAATACTTCTGCAGGCCGGCGAAGAATACGTCGTCGCCCAGGTAGGTGCGCAGCATCTGCACGATGGCCCCGCCCTTCTGGTACGTCACGAGGTCAAACATATCCTCCTTGTCGCCATAATAAAAGCGTACGAGGTTTTTGCTGGCGTCGCGGCGGCTGCCGAGGTAGCGCTGCGCGTAGCGGTAGTTGTGCGCGTCGGCGGCATCCTGGCCGTATTTATACTCGGCGTAGAGGCCTTCCGAGAAGTCGGCCATCGACTCGTTCACCGTCAGGTTCGACCACGATTCGGCGGTTACGTAGTCGCCAAACCACTGGTGAAACAGCTCGTGCGCAATCACCGATTCACTGCCGTACTCTCGGTCTACCAGCTCTTTATCGGTCATTTGCACCTGCTCGCCGTGCAGCGTAGCGGTGGTGTTTTCCATTGCGCCGCTCACGTAGTCGCGGGCCACGATTTGCGAATACTTATTCCACGGAAACTCTACGCCCAGGCGTTTGGAGTAAAACTCCATCATATCGGGCGTATTGCCGAAAATCTGTTTGGCGAAGGGCGCGTACTTGGGCTCGAGGTAATAATTTACCTCCTTGCCGCGCCACGTGTCCTTGTAGATTTTGAAATCACCGACCGCCATCATAAAGAGATACGGCGAGTGCGGGTCGTCCATTTTCCAGGTGTCGGTGCGCAGGCCGGGGCCGGCGGGCGTTTGGCTCACTAGCTTGCCGTTGCTGAGGGTCACGTACTTGGCCGGTACGGTCATGGCGATTTCCTCCGTGGTTTTCTGGTTGGGCCGGTCAATGGTCGGGAACCACGCCGACGAGCCTTCCGTCTCGCCCTGCGTCCAGACCTGCACCGGCTTGCCTTTCACCGTGCTGTCGGGGTTGATGAAATACAGACCTTTAGCATCGGAAATAGCCGCCGAGCCTTTCACCTTCAGCTCGTCGGGTTTGGCAGTGTACTCGATGTACACCATGTACTGCTCGCCCGGCTTCATAAGCTTGCCGAGGTTGATGCGCAGGTTTTCCTTGTCGGTATAATCGTAGGTCAGTGGCTGCTGGGCACTGCCAGCGCTCATTAAGGCTACCTTCTTAATATCCATGCCTTTGGCATCGAGGCGCAGCGAGTCGGTGGCGTAGCCGTGGGGCTTCAGCGTCACCCATTCCTGGCCGTAGAGGTAGCGCTTGGCATAGTCGAAGCGCACCGCCAATTTGGTGTGCACCAAGTCGTTAATTTTGGTAGCCGAGGCGCGGTAGGGGCCAGCCGGGGCGGCTGGCGGTGCGGGTGCCTGGGCCTGAGCCGCGACAGCTAGCAAAAGGCAGCCCGGCAGCGCGGCGAGAAAAGCGTTTTTCATGGAAAAAACGGAAGGGAAAATAATACTATCGTCAAAGATGCAGGGTACGCCACCAAAGTTGCCGCGCCTAAACAAAAACGAGCCTGCCGCTGCATTAGCGACAGGCTCGAATAGGTTGGCTAAGATTGTAGTTATCTATTTAACAGTCAGGTTAGCCCGTACTTCGCCACCCGCGTTGGTCGAAGTATGGATGTTAGCGTAGATACGGCCAGCCGTCAGGGAGTCGGCTTGCATGGCGTTTAGGGTCACGGTACCGCTAAAGGTGCCGCTGGCAGTGGTAGGCAGGTTTGAAAACGGTACTGTGGGAGCAGCCGTCGCGTGCTTGGCATTGCCGTAGTGCAGGTGAGCGCCGGTGGGCGCACCCGTGAGGCCCGAGTAAGTAATGTTGTAGCTCAGCACCTTGGTACTGGGGGTATAAGTGCCCGTGACGGTGCCAGTGCCCGAGGCCGTAACGGCGGGCACTTCCTGGCTGCCGCTAAGCGTGCCCGATACCTGCATGGTTGGGACGGTCTCGTCATCCTTTTTGCAAGCGCTAACCAGTACTAGGCCAGTAAGGGCGGAAAGAAGAAGCTTTTTCACTTGAGAAAAATAAGGTTAAAGATGAAAATATGGTAGAGTTAAAATCGATACAAAATTATTAATCAATAGATAGTTAAAGCATTATAAAGTGCAGATATTATTTTGTATTTTTCTAACAAATGGCAGCTGTGGTACCAAATACCCATCGCTGGCTGACATAGGCTGGCAGCGGCAGCCTGCAACTACGGCAGAGTAGGCCGCCAGCAAGTGTGTTAAAAAAGTCGCTCTGGCAGACCAGTGCCGCCACTGGCCAGTATGCCCCGCCAAAGTGGCAGAAAAAGCCGACTGGTACGCGGCTTGTAACAAGGCCAGCAACGGCCGCGTAGCCGTTATTCCAACCGAGACACCTCACCACTCTTAAAAATCTAAGCACCCGCACTATCATGGGCAAAATCATCGGTATTGACTTGGGCACCACCAACTCGTGCGTCGCCGTAATGGAAGGCAACGAGGCGGTTGTAATCCCCAACTCCGAAGGCCGCCGCACCACCCCGTCGATTGTCGCTTTCCTCGACAACGGCAAGGGTGAGCGCAAGGTGGGCGACCCGGCTAAGCGCCAGGCCGTTACCAACCCTACCAACACCATCGCCAGCATCAAGCGCTTCATGGGCCGCCACTTCAATGAGGTGACCCAGGAGCAGAAATACGTGGCCTACGACGTAGTGCCCGGCCCCAATAACACGGTAGCCGTCAAAATTGGCGACCGCAACTACTCGCCCCAGGAAATCTCGGCCATGATTCTGCAAAAGATGAAGCAGACGGCAGAAGACTACTTGGGCACTACTGTCACTGAAGCTGTTATCACGGTTCCCGCTTACTTCAACGACGCCCAGCGCCAGGCTACTAAAGAAGCCGGTGCCATTGCGGGCCTCGATGTGAAGCGCATTATCAACGAGCCTACCGCTGCTGCCCTTGCTTATGGCATGGACAAAAAGCACAGCGACCAGAAAATCGCCGTGTATGACCTTGGCGGTGGTACGTTCGATATTTCTATCCTCGAACTCGGCGATGGCGTGTTTGAAGTACTGAGCACCAACGGTGATACTCACCTTGGCGGCGACGACTTTGACCAGGTTATCATCAACTTCCTGGCCGACCAGTTTGCCAGCGACAACGAAGGCCTCGACCTGCGCAAAGACCCGCTGGCCCTCCAGCGCTTGAAAGAAGCTGCTGAAAAAGCTAAAATCGAGCTGTCGAGCGGCAGCGAAACCGAAATCAACCTGCCGTACATCACGGCTACTGCCAGTGGCCCCAAGCACTTGGTAGTGAAGCTAAGCCGCTCGAAGTTTGAGCAGCTGAGCGACGAACTGGTGCGCCGCTCGATGGAGCCTTGCAAAAAAGCGCTGCAAGACGCTGGCCTGAGCGCTTCGCAGATTGATGAAGTAATCTTGGTAGGTGGCTCGACCCGCATTCCGCGCATTCAGGAAGAGGTGGAGAAGTTCTTCGGCAAGAAGCCTTCGAAAGGCGTAAACCCCGACGAAGTAGTGGCCATCGGTGCTGCTATCCAGGGCGGGGTGCTCACCGGCGAGGTGAAAGACGTACTGCTGCTTGATGTGACCCCGCTCTCGCTGGGTATCGAAACGATGGGCGGCGTGATGACCAAGCTCATCGAGTCGAACACCACCATCCCGACTAAAAAATCGGAGACTTTCTCAACGGCTTCGGACTCGCAGCCTTCGGTAGAAATCCACGTGCTGCAAGGTGAGCGCCCGCTGGCTTCGCAAAACCGCACCATCGGCAAGTTTCACCTCGACAGCATTCCGCCCGCACCCCGTGGCGTACCGCAAATTGAGGTAACGTTTGACATTGATGCCAACGGCATCCTCAACGTAACGGCCAAAGACAAAGGCACTGGCAAAGAGCAGAAAATCCGCATCGAAGCCAGCTCGGGTCTGAGCGAAGCCGACATCAAGCGCATGCGCGACGAAGCCGCCGCCAACGCCGAAGCCGACAAAGCCGAAACCGAGCGCATCAGCAAAGTAAACCAAGCCGACTCGATGATTTTCCAAACCGAGAAGCAGTTAAAAGAG
>CAXUKA010000440.1:0-4877 GCA_964251335.1 uncultured Hymenobacter sp. | reverse complement strand
CTGCAAGCCCGCAGGCCAAAAAAGGGCAGAATTGAGTAGTTGGCGGACGTTGCAGGTTGTTTCTCAGGAGGATTATTTTCGGCGCGGGCCACTGGCTGGGTTTGGCTTTACCTTTGCCGCCCGGCTTTTGCGCGAGGGCGGGCTAACTTGCCCCGTCCCGGCGCAGGGCCGGTATTCTTCCCCTTCGCACTTCGCAATCTCACCCCGGTACTATGCTGCTTGATTTTGAACAACCCATTGCCGCCCTCGAAGGCAAGCTCCAGGAAATGCAAAAGCTGGCTGCCGACAGCGACGTTGACGTGTCGGAGGCCGTGGCGGCCCTCGAAGCCAAAATCAAAACCCTCAAAGTTGAAACCTACGCCAACCTCACGCGCTGGCAGCGCGTGCAGCTGTCGCGCCACCCCGAGCGGCCCTACACCCTCGACTATGTAGGCGGCATGGCCGACAAGTTTGTAGAGTTGCACGGCGACCGCACAGTGCGCGACGACAAGGCGATGGTGGGCGGCTTTGCCGAAATCGGTGGCCGCACCGTCATGATTATCGGCCAGCAAAAGGGCCATAACACCAAGCAGCGGCAGTTTCGCAACTTCGGCATGCCTAACCCCGAGGGTTATCGTAAAGCCTTGCGCCTGATGAAGCTGGCCGAAAAATTCGGCAAGCCCATCGTGACGTTCATTGATACGCCGGGCGCGTTTCCGGGTCTCGAAGCCGAGGAGCGCGGCCAGGGCGAGGCTATTGCCCGCAACCTTAAGGAGATGTTTATGCTCAAGGTGCCCGTTATCTGCGTCATCATCGGCGAAGGAGCGAGTGGTGGCGCGCTGGGCATCGGCATCGGCGACCGCGTACTGATGCTGGAAAACACCTGGTACTCCGTGATTTCGCCCGAAAACTGCTCGACTATCCTGTGGCGCTCGTGGGACTACAAAGAGCAAGCCGCTAAGGCGATGAAGCCCACCGCTATCGACATGCTGGAGGCTGGGCTGGTAGATGGCATCGTGAAAGAGCCGCTAGGCGGCGCGCACACCGACTCGGCGCAAATGATTGAGATACTGAAAGAAACGCTGCTCAACACGCTGGCCGAGCTGGATGCCATTCCGGCCGAGGAGCGCATTTCGCAGCGCATCGACAAGTTTTCGGCGATGGGTGTGGTAGTTGAGTAAGGAATAAGCTGTTAGCTTTTAGCGGCTGGCTATTAGCTTTTTTTCAGAAGAAGCTAACAGCCAGCCGCTAAAAGCTAACAGCTTAAAAATGAAAATCCACGCAGTAGATACCGGTTTATTCAAGCTTGATGGCGGGGCCATGTTTGGCGTGGTCCCCCGCTCGATGTGGCAAAAGGTCAACCCACCCGATGCCAACAATATGTGTACATGGGCCATGCGCTGCCTGCTCATCGAAGATGGCAACCAGCTGGTGCTCATCGACAACGGAATCGGCGAGAAGCAGGACGAGAAGTTTCGCGGCCACTTCTACCTGCATGGCGATGATACGCTGGAGAAGTCGTTGCGCAAGCTAGGCTTTACTAGCCCCGATATTACCGACGTGTTCCTGACGCACCTGCACTTCGACCACTGCGGCGGCTCGGTGGTGCGCCGGCCCGATGGCGCGCTGCAAACGGCCTTCGCCAACGCCACCTACTGGAGCAACCAGGCGCATTGGGACTGGGCCATTCACCCCAATGCCCGCGAAAAAGCCAGCTTTCTGAGCGAGAACATCCTGCCCATTCAGGAAAGCGGCCAGCTGAAATTTATCGACCCCGCCGCTGGTGTGCCGGCCGCATTACCGCAGTTCAGCGACCTCATTCTGGCGGATGGTCACACCGAAAAAATGATGGTGCCCGTGATGCAGTATAAAGGCCGCACCCTGGCGTATATGGCTGACTTACTGCCCAGTGCCGGCCACATACCGCTGCCCTGGGTAATGGGCTACGACATGCGTCCACTCATCACACTCTCCGAAAAAGAAACCGTACTGCGCCGCGCCGCCGAGGAAAACTGGGTGCTACTGCTGGAACACGATGCTGTGAACGAAGCCTGCACTGTGCAGCTCACTGACAAGGGCGTGCGCCTAGGCGAGACATTGCGCATCAGCGACTTATAGGGTGAGCGACTTGCTCCCGCCCGTCGTTGTTCGGCCGTCAATAATGTTCGTCATGCTGAGCGAAGTCGAAGCATCTCGCGTGGTGTAGTAAACTCCTGCGGTAGCAACGAAGTGAGCAAGATGCTTCGACTCCGCTCCGCTGCGCTCAGCATGACGAACGTTTTAGGCGCTGAGTAATTACCCAAACAACCTTTACGCCGGGCGGGTGCACGCCTCGCATCTTAACTATGCCATCTTCTATTTCCCTTGCGCTCTCTGGTGGCGGGGCGCGGGGCATTGCGCACCTGGGCGTGCTGGCGGCGCTCGATGAGTTGAAAATACCGGTGGGCGCGCTGGCGGGTGCCAGCTCGGGGGGCATTGCGGGTGCTTTTTACGCGGCGGGCTTGACTCCTCGCGAGATTTTGCGTCTGCTGCAAGCCACCAGTATTCCGCGCCTCACGCGGTTGGCTTTCAGCCGGCATGGACTGCTGGGGTTTGAGGCGGTGGAGCGGCTGCTGGCCCGGCACCTGGGCGCGGTACAGACGTTTGAAGACCTGCGCCTGCCGCTGACGCTGGTGGCGACCGACCTAGTGGTGGGCGAGTCGGTATATTTCAGCGAGGGGCCGCTGCTACCACCGCTGTTAGCCTCGGCGGCGGTGCCGATTCTGTACCGGCCAGTGGCGTACCAAGGGCGTCTGCTGGTCGATGGCGGTTTGCTCAATAACCTGCCCGTGGAGCCGCTGCTAAGTCTGGGCCGCCCGGTGGTGGGCGTGCATTGCAATCCCCTCAACCGGGAGGCGCAGCTGCCCACGCTGGGCCGGGTGGTCGAGCGCACGCTGCAAATAGCCCTCAGCGCCAACGTGGCGAGCCGCAAAACCCAGTGCGCCTTGCTGCTGGAGCCGCCGCAGCTCCAGGGCTATCGCCCGCTCGATTTCCGCAAGTCCGCAGAACTGTTCGAGATTGGCTACCGCTACACGCTGGGGCGAGCAGCCGACTTGCGA
Source organism: uncultured Hymenobacter sp. (assembly GCA_964251335.1). Classification (GTDB taxonomy): domain Bacteria; phylum Bacteroidota; class Bacteroidia; order Cytophagales; family Hymenobacteraceae; genus Hymenobacter. Next base: position 1,800 of record CAXUKA010000440.1, on the reverse strand, counting down.
GCGCTGGTAGAGTTGTAGCGCGGGCTTTTAGCCCGCGAGCCAATTGGCTATACTGACTCGCGGACTGAAAGTCCGCGCTACGGCCTGCTTATCCCCCAAACAACGGTTTTTGCCTAGCTTTGGGGTTCCAAATTCTGTTTCGCTTTTCATGGCTGCCCGCAAAACCTCGACGTTCTGGTATTACATCGCTAAGGCTATTTTCGGCGTGGCTGGCTGGAAACAAACCGGCGGCGTGCCCCCCGAAATCAAGAAAAGCATGATGATTGCGGCCCCGCACACTAGCAACTGGGACCTCATCATGGCTCGCGCCGCGTTCTACATTATGGATGTGGACGTGCGCTTTACGGTGAAAAGTGAGTGGACCGAAAACCCCGTGCTAGGCTGGCTGGTGAAAGCCATCGGGGCGCTGCCCGTGAACCGCAAACGCAACAACAGCCTCGTCGATGGTATGGTGGAGCTGTTCAACCAGCATGATGAACTGGTGATTCTCATCACGCCGGAAGGCACGCGGGCCTACCAACCCAAGTGGCGCAAGGGTTTCTACTACGCGGCCCTTGGTGCTGGCGTGCCCATCATCCTGGGCTTCCTCGACTACAGCAAAAAGGAAGCCGGCGTAGGCCCCGTTTTCTGGCCCACCGGCGACTACGAGAAGGATTTAGAAGAGATAAAAGCTTTCTACCGCACCAAAAAAGGTCGCTTCCCGGAAAAAGGAGTGCGGTAAGGTTTAGCGTAGCAGCTGCTCAATATCGCAATCAGCCACGTACCGCCGTCCATCAGCCATCTTAAAGCTGCTGCCCCTGATAACGGCTGAATCCGCTTTGGTGGGAGTGTGAAAAATCAGCTTGTAGCTGGGATAAAATTTATTGAGCTCTTTGCTGGCCTGATTCAGGCAATTGACTAGCTGACTGATTGTTTATCGGTTAGTAATTTGCCTAAGCTCGGTTTGGCTGCCGAGCCCAAAAGCAATTACATCAATGCTGGAAATATGGTTAGCATTCAACTGCAAATCATTTTCTCGTTCGCAGCCTGATAGTAATACCAGGGCGCAGAGTATAGCCAATACCCTATTCATCACGGTTGTTTAGCTATTAATCGGCGCAAACGGAGCAGTCAACATTTAGCTGGGTTCAGTCCTGCGTAAGGGCGTAGCTCACCAAATTGGCCCCCATGCGCAGGGCGGCATCGTGCACGGCGGGGGTGTCTTCGGGGTAGGTGCCCACGTCTTCCCAGCCGTTGCCGAGGTCGCACTCGAAGGTGTAGAAGCACACGAGGCGGCCTTTATACACGAGGCCGAAGCCCTGGGGGCGCTTGCCATCGTGCTCGTGCACTTTGGGCAAGCCCTTGGGAAACTGATACTTCTGGTGGTAGATGGGGTGGGAGAAGGGCAGCTCCACAAACTCCAGCTCGGGAAATACCTTCTTCATTTCGGGGCGAATGAACTTGTCGAGACCGTAGTTGTCGTCGATGTGCAGGAAGCCACCGCCGATGAGGTAGCGACGCAGGTTCTGGGCTTCCTGGGTGGTGAAGCTCACGTTACCATGGCCGGTCATGTGCAAGAAAGGGTAGCTGAGCAGCTCGGGTTGGTCGAGCTCCACAGTGGCCTCGTCAGGGGCAATGTTGGTATGCAGACTCTGGTTGCAGAAGTTGATGAGGTTGGGCAGGCTGGTTTTATTGGCGTACCAGTCGCCCCCGCCGCCGTAGTGCAGCTTGGCTATCTGGTAGCTTGGGGCAGCCGGTGGAGCAGCGGCAATGCAGGTACAGAGGCGGGCAGAGGCGAGAAGCTTACGAAGCATAGCGGTA
>CAXUKA010000439.1:0-4904 GCA_964251335.1 uncultured Hymenobacter sp. | reverse complement strand
CTCCGAAATCAGCGAAAATCCGCCATTCGTGAGCACCGCCCGGCTGCCCGCGAGATCGGCAATAAAGCCCGCCTCGGAAAAGGGGCGCAGCAGTACGTTGCCGTGCGCCTCGTCTTTGTTAAAGCCATACACGCGGAACTCCTGGCCGGGAATCTGCTGCAAGATATCAATCAAATCGCCTTGCGTAGTGGCTGATTGATAGACCAATACGTAATCCCCCTTGCTCGGCTGTGCGGCCTGAATCTCGGGCCGGATAATGCTGGGCACCAGCGTGGTATTCTCAGCGTAGCGTAGGCGCAGCGGCAGGTTGAAAAACGTAGTGATAAGATAATGCCGGGCGCGGGGCAGCTTGGCCCGAACGATGTAGCGCGCCACGTCGAAATGCTCGCGCTCGGTCTCGGGCACCACTACATCGAGCAGCGCCCGGTTGATAATCTGCATGTTATCGATGCTGATAATCGGCACTCGCAGCAGCTTGGCGTAGAGGTAGCTAAACGACTCAAAATCAGAAATCACCACCTCGGGCCGGAAGCCGTGCAGCAGCTGCCGGTACTGCCGAAAATTGGTTTTTAGCGCCTCGGGCGCGGTGCGGAGCGTGAGGCCAATGGTGCGCGACTTCGACACCGTCAGCTCTTTGTAAGCCAAGTGGAAGCCTTTTATTTCTAGCACCCGGCCGGGAAACGTTTTGTCGAGCAGCGTGAAGGCGCGCGAGCTGCTGACCACGCGCACATCGTGCCCCTCGGCCAGCAGCCAGGCAATAATGACTTTGCTGCGCGTGGCGTGGCCGAGGCCCTCGCCGGGCACGCCGTATAAGATGGTCATGGGTGGTGAACGGGTAAAATAGCGAGTTAATTGGTGGCGTAATATTTTGCCAAGACAAATAACTCACTATTTCACCATCCTGCCGGTTCATCTCTACTGCACCAGCAGCTTGCCGGTGCGCACGCGACCCTCGGCTTCTAGCTGCACTAGGTACAAGCCAGCCGCCACTTCCTGGAGCGGTAGCGGCACCTGATGCTGGCCAGCTAGCTGTTTTTCGCCAGCCAACACGGTGCGCACCAGTCGGCCGTTTTGGTCGAGCAGGCGCAGGCTCACGGGGCTGCCTTGCGCGAGCGTGAAGCTGGCAGTGGCCGAGCCTAGCTCGGCGGGGTTGGGGTGGAGCAGGAAGTCATCATCGGCGGCCGCCCCGACGGGCACCACGGCGCGGGTGGCCAGGGCGATGCTTTCATCACCAGGGAGGTAAGGCACAATGTCGAAATAGCTCAGCAGCATCTCGTCGCTGGTGTTTTCGCCCCATTGCACGGTTTGGGGCGGCGAGTTTGGCTGGCGTGGGTTAGCGGTGGTGTTATCGTAGGTGATGTCGGCTTCGAGGCGCGAGCCGGCGGGCAGCTTTTGGATGGCCAGAAAGCGGTAATTGCCCTGCCAGCGGAAATTCCAGGAGTCGATTTTGGCCAGCTTGATGGTATCGCCATTAGGCTTCACGGCCCAAATTTTCCACTTTTTGGCCAGCAAGTGGCTGTGCGGCAGCACCGATAATAGACTCACATCTTGCGGAATAGTCAGGCTGGTGTGGAAGGTTTTTACTTGGTTGGCCGGAATGACGAACGGCCCATTGGTGAGGCCGCTCCAGGGCGAAATGGCGTCTACGGTGTGCACGTAGCGCGTCACGGGCTGGCGGCTGAAAAACACATTGACCACCGACGAGTCGGTTTGGACTACGCTGGTGGGACCGTAGTGCACCTGCACCAGCAGCGTAGCGTGCTTGTATAGCTTTTTGCCCATGCCAGTGGGGAAAAAGCGCACCTGCATGCCCGGCACCCAACCCGCAAAATTGTCCTCCACGGCCCCGAAACCGAAGCCGCCGAAGCTGGTGTAGCCGTAGCCAGGGTCCAGTGCATCGTGCTGTGCGCCCTGGTTGGTGGTGTCGAGGCCGATGATGGAGTGGTGCACCAGGCTCTTATTGCCGGCCCGAAACTCAATGGCGGCCACGTCTTGGTCGGCGGGCAGCGTTACGGGCAGCACGAATACCCGGTATAAATCCTGGTTGTTGCCAGGGATGGTGAATTTCTGCGCCATCGGCACCACCAGGTCGGGCGTGCCGAGCTGCGAGCCGCTGGGGAAGGTGGGCACCGGCGGGGCCAGCGCGGGATTGCCCTGCGGCATGCCGCCATCGACCCAATTCTTGATTTGGGCGACTTCGCTGGCACTCAGTACATTCTCGTCGAGGTAGTGGCGGTAGTTGGGGTCGGGCTTCCAGGGCGGCATGTAGCCCGAGCCCGTCACGGCCTTGATGGTGCTGCCCCGGCTGGCCACGTCGGTGTAGCTCAGCAGTGAGAACGGCGCTACCTCGCCCGGCCGGTGGCAGCGGGCACAGTGGTTATAGATGAGCGGCGCAATATGTTCGCTGAAATTCGGCGTGGTAGTCTGGGCTTGGGCGCGGCCGGCCAAGCCCAGCGTCAGGCTAGCCAATAAGAGTAAAAAGTATTTTTTCATAGCGTAATCATCAGATTTATAACGAATATAGAGAAAATTAGTAATGCGAATTGGAAAGCTCGCATTACTTCTCAATAAAGCAGCCCACGGCCTCAGTACGCGGCACCGCTACCGGCCGCCCGGCCGCCAAATCGGCCAGCGCCTCGGCTAATTCGTGGTGCTGACTGATGCTTCGACGCTCGCCCAGGGCTGCATATCGGTCGTCGAGCCGGCCCTGGTAGAGAATAGTATGGCCATCGGCGGCCACTACCACCGCTTCGGGGGTAATAGTAGCCTTGAAGCGCTGCGTGAGCGCATGCCCAGGGTCGAGGCGCAGCGGGAACGGCACCTCGTATTTGCGGTCAAATTCCGCCACCGAAGCTGCCGTGGCGGTGCTGCCCGGAAATACGCCGACAAACTGCACGCCCTGCGCCGCGTAGCGGGCGTGCAGCTCGCGCAAGGGCAACGTGGCCTGCTGACTGATGGGGCAGCTTTCGGCCAGAAACACATATACCGTAACGCGCTGCTGCTTGGGTGGGGCTGGCCGGGCCGCGTGGCCCAACCGCCCGCTCCCAAACAGCAGCGCGGCAAGTAGTTGAGTAAGTAGGAGGAACTTCATGCAGGGCGGCCGGTTGCGCACGCTGGCCGGGTGCCAGCAGTAGCAGCGCAGACACGGCAAGGTAGCGTGAAGTTCCGGCCGGGCCAGCCCCTAACGGCTCTGCTGAAAGTTCGGAATGCGGAACTGCACCCCGATAGACGGGATAAACGTGGACCCGCTCAATGAGGCCTTGCTGCCATCGACTAGGGTGTAGGTGCCGTAGTTCTGGTAGTAATAGCTGAAAGCGGGGATGATGTACACGTATTTGTAGCCCAGCTTGACATTGAAAAACAAGCCGTAGGACGAGAAATTATTGCTCTGGCCCTGTAGCGAGGGCAGCTTATACGTGCCAGTAGGGTCGTATAGGTTGTTTGGGTTGAAGCTGTAGCCTATCCACGAGTGGGCGTAGACCGCGCCGTAGCTGATGGCCCCGATGCTTTCCTCCGGCCCGAGCGACTGGCTGATAGTGAGCGGGATAATCAAGTCGTGGCGCGTGGCCGAGACACCCAGCAGATTGTTCAGGTCGTTGAGGAAGGAAATCTTGGGCAGGCCCGTGCGCTGAATGGCGTATTGCAAACCAATGCTGGCGTAGGTGGTGCCGCCAGTCACCCCGCGCCCCGGGTTTTCGACCGAGCCGGTGGGGCCCACCAGCTGGTAGGCCGCATCGAACACATGCGAGCCGAGGGCGTACTTATAGCCCGCATCGAGGCGCGGCACGATGCCGTAGCGAACGCTGAAATCGGCGGCCGGCTGCACGGGGTCGAGCAGGTAGGCAAGAGCAGCGGTTTGCACGTCGCTTACCACGCCCGAGTAATTCACCTTCTGGCCTTCGGAGGCTTGGGTGCCAAGCTGGCTGGCGGCGTTTTTAATGGCCGTAGTACCCTTGTCGAGGGGTGCGGTGGCTACGTTAAAGCTCTGGTTGTACGCCACCCGAAATTCGCCCTGTGGCGTGACTTTACCCGAGGTAGTAATGCCGCGCGGCGCGGTGCAGGCGGTGGCCGCCAAGCAGGTGAGCGCGCCGAAACGCGATAGGGTAGAAATTGAGAAAATGGCCATATGCAATAAGAATAAAAGGCAAGGTAGCGTAAGCTTTAGCTTGCGAGGGTGTGCCAATAGTGTCCCAAACGCAGCCGCAAGCTAAAGCTTGCGACTACAGTACCCGCCAAAACTAAAACCGGGCCAATGCTGATTTAGCCCCCTCAAAAACCCGGATTTCCCACGCTAGTCCATGCCCCCGGCCGTATCTTTGTACTCATTCTAAATACTTAAATTTCCTGTAATGCCCGAGAGTATTTCGACGGATATCTGCATCATTGGCGCGGGCCCCGTGGGCCTGTTTGCCGTATTTGAGGCCGGCCTATTGAAGCTGCGCTGCCACGTGGTAGATGCCCTGCCGCAGCCCGGCGGCCAGCTCACCGAAATCTACCCCAAGAAGCCGATTTATGATATTCCCGGCTTTCCGGAGGTGTTGGCTGGCGACCTGGTAGACAACCTGATGAAGCAAATCGAGCCCTTCCATCCCACCTTCACGCTGGGCGAACGGGTAGAGCGCTTCGCGAAGCTGGACGATGGCTCGTTTCAGCTTTACACCACCGACGGCACCGAAATTCACTGCAAGGCGGTGGCCATTGCGGGCGGCCTGGGCTCGTTCGAGCCGCGCAAGCCAGCCGTGGAAAACCTGGAGCGCTTTGAGGGCGGCAAAGGCGTGCACTACATGGTGCGCGACCCTGAGCATTTTCGTGATAAAAAAATCGTGATTGCGGGCGGGGGCGACTCAGCCCTCGACTGGACCAACTTCCTCGCCAACGTGGCCTCCGATGTGACGCTCGTGCAC
>CAXUKA010000438.1:0-4911 GCA_964251335.1 uncultured Hymenobacter sp. | reverse complement strand
ACCTGCCATTTTACACTCTGCCAACTAGCATGCTAACTCTCGGAATCCTGGGCCTCGGTGAAGGCCGCAGCACCATGTCGGCCGCCCTGAACAGCCCGAAATGGAAACTCAAAACCATCTGCGACCGCAACGAAGACCTGTGCCGCCACCGCGCTGAGGAATTCAACTTTCCCCATTACACCACGCAGTACCAGGACCTGCTCGATGACCCGGAAATTGACGCTGTGGCCATTTACACGCCCGACCACCTACACGCCGAGCACGTGGCGCAGGCGTTGCGGGCCGGCAAGCACGTGGTCTGCACCAAGCCATTTATTGATGATTTGAGCAAGGCCAACGAGCTACTGGAGCTAAGCCGGACTTCGGGTAAAAAGCTGTTCGTAGGCCAGAGTTCGCGGTTTTTTGAGCCCATGAAGCGCCAGCGTGCCGACTACGAAGCTGGGCTGATTGGCGAGCTCATCACCATCGAAGCCTACTACCACGCCGACCACCGCTGGTTTCTGGAAAAAGGCTGGTCGCTGGAGAACGCCTTTAAGTGGCTCTACGGCGGCCTCAGCCACCCAGTGGATTTTATTCGCTGGTACTTGCCTAATATCGAGGAAGTGATGGGCTATGGTATGCTGAGCAGCAACGGGGCCAAAGGTGGCCTCAAGCACCAGGATACCATGCACTTCATCTTCAAAGCCGCCGATGGCCGCGTGGCCCGCGTGAGCGGCGCCTACACCGGTCCTGTGCAGCCTGTAACCCGCGACAGCGAGATGAGCTGCATTCTGCGTGGTACCGAGGGCGCCAGCCAGGGCGACTACATGGATTTGCGCTACGCCATCACCGACAAGACGGGCGAGGAGCGCATCATCACCTGGGAGCACAAACTGAAGCACTATTTCCGCTTCGAGGGCAAGAGCCACCACGCCGGCGAATACCAGAATTATCTGGAGTATTTCGCCGATTCCATCGAGCAGGATTTTACCGCTTATCCCGATATCCGTGAGGGCATTGGGACGGTAGCACTGCTACAGGCAATGGACCGCTCGTTGAGCACCGGCCAACCGGTGAAAGTGCGCGATATTCTGGCCGAGCACGGCATCACGTTTTAGCCTCAGGCGCTTTTACCTCACCCCCGGCCCCTCTCCTTGGGGAGAGGGGAGCCTGATGACTACTTACGCCCGCTAACGGCAGTTTGCGCTCGTCTCCCCTCTCCCCAAGGAGAGGGGCCGGGGGTGAGGTAAAAGTGTCTGAGTACATCCAACAGTTTAATTCCCACCCAAAACTGCCTTTTCCCGCATGGGCAATAACCTACTCGGCCACCTCACCATTTGGGACTACGCCATTGTCGTGGCCTACGTCGTTATTCTGGTCGTTATCGGCTTTCGGGCCAGCTCATCGCAGCGCGAGAAGCCCGATGAATCCATCTTTCTGGCCAATAAGTCGTTGGGCTGGGCCAGTATCGGGTTCAATATGTGGGGCACCAACGTGGGGCCGTCAATGCTACTGGCGTTTGCCAGTATTGGGTACAGCACGGGCATTGTAGCGGTGAATTTTGAGTGGTACGCTTTCGTGTTTCTGTTTCTGCTGGCAGTGGTGTTTGCGCCGCGCTATCTGGCGGCCAATGTGAGCACCATGCCCGGCTTTATGGGGCGGCAGTACGGCGACTCGACGCAGAATATTCTGGCTTGGTATGCGCTGATTAAAATCCTGATTTCGTGGCTGTCGCTGGGCTTGTTCGCGGGTGGCTTTCTGGTGCGCCAGATTCTGGGCATTCCGATGTGGCAGTCGGTAATTGTGCTGGTGCTGTTCGCAGGTTTTTTTGCCTTTGTGGGCGGGCTCAAAGCCATTGCTAAAGTCAACGTTTTTCAGATGATTCTACTGATTGCCGTGTCGCTCACGCTCACCGTTATCGGCGTGCTGAAAGTGGGCGGGCTGAGCCAGGTATACCATGGCGTGCCCGGCAATTACTGGAATCTGCTACACCCCGCTTCCGACCCGAAATATCCGTGGTACGCCATTGCGCTGGGCTACCCGGTGTCGGCGGTGGCGTTTTTCTGCACCGACCAGGCCATGGTGCAGTCCGTGCTGGGGGCCAAAAGCCTGGAGCAAGGCCAGTTGGGTGTCAACTTCATCGGCTGGCTGAAAATCTTGTCGCTGCCATTGTTCATCCTCACGGGCATTCTGTGCTACGAGCTGTTTCCGCACCTCAAAGACCCCAGTGAGGCGTATATGACGATGGTTACCAGCTTATTTCCGGCCGGCATGAAGGGGCTCGTTATCGTGGTGCTCATTGCCGTGCTGGTGGGTACCATTAGCTCCTCGCTCAATTCGCTGAGTACCGTATTCACGATGGATGTATACGCCCGCAACATCAACCCCCAGGCTACCAACCAGCAAATCAAATCGGTGGGCCGTCTCACCATCCTCGTTGGCTGCGGTTTTGCGGTGCTGGTGGCACTGGCCATCGACAGCGTGAAGGGCCTGAATCTGTTCGATATTTTCCAGGCGGTGCTGGGGTTCATTGCGCCGCCGCTGGCTGTCGTTTTTTTGCTGTCGGTATTCTGGCGGCGCACCACGCAGCGCGCCGTCAATGCCATTTTATCGGTGGGCTCGGCTTTCAGCCTTGGCGTGGGCGTGGTGTACTTGTGGGTGCTGCCTTCGGCCAAATACAGCTTCTGGCCGCACTATCTGATACTCTCGTTTCTCATTTTTGCCGTGCTGTTTGTGGCCGCTGTGTTGCTTTCGCTGACTGACCCAGCGGGGCAGGCCCGGCGGCAGGCGGTGGACTATGGGGTGCTGGCCCGGCCCACGCGGCGCGTACAATTCCTATGGGCCGCGCTAGCGGTGGTGATGGTTGGGTTGTACTTGGTTTTTAACGGACATTAGCATCCTGAAGCAACTGAAAAGGCGTCGTGATGGCTCAGCAGAACTAAAAATCCCAGTTGCCTTGAATCGGGCAACTGGGATTTTTCTGCTTTAAAAGCGAACTGGAGAATATCGCCCCGCCTGACTACACCAGCGTGCGCAACGCCTCGCGGCTGTAACCCTTCAACTCATCAGAGCGGCCCTGCTGAATTTTTTCAACCCAGTTGGGTTCAACAACGAGGGAGCGGCCCACGGCCACGAGGTCGAACTCCTGGCGGTCGAGGCGGCGCAGCAGCTCATCGAGGGAGCGCGGCTCCGAGGCTTCGCCCGCAAAACCCGCCAGAAACTCCCCAGACAAGCCTACCGAACCTACGGTGATAGTGGTTTTGCCGGTGAGCTTTTTCACCCAGCCAGCGAAGTTCAAATCGGAGCCTTCGTTTTCAAATTCCGGCTCCCAAAAGCGGCGCTGCGAGCAGTGGAAAATATCTACGCCAGCATCGGCCAGGGGCGTGAGCCAAGCCTGCATTTCCTGGGGCGTGTGGGCGAGCTTCACGTTGTAGTCCTGCTGTTTCCACTGCGAGAGGCGCAGGCTGATAGCGAAATCTTCGCCCACTTGCCGGCGCACTTCCTGCACCAGTTCCACGGCGATGCGGCTGCGGGCGGTCAGGTCGTCGCCGCCGTAGGCATCGGTGCGCTGGTTGAGGCCGTCCCAGAAAAACTGGTCGATGAGGTAGCCGTGCGCGCCGTGCAGCTCCAGGCAGTCGAAGCCCAGCCGTTTGGTGTCGGCGGCGGCCTGGCCAAAGGCGGCAATAGTATCCGTAATATCGTTTTCGGTCATGACCTTGCCAGTGGCCTCGCCGGGTTTCAGCAGGCCGGAGGGTCCCTCAAACGCCTCCGACGGTTTCCAACCGGAGCGGTGCTCGCTCATCACGCCCATGTGCCAGAGTTGCGGACCCATTTTGCCGCCGCCCGCGTGCACTTCGTCGATGACGTGCTGCCAGCCGGCCAGGGCGGCTTCGCCGTAGAAATGCGGAATATTGGGGTCATTGGACGAGGCGGGGCGCTCTACCACAGTGCCTTCCGAGAGAATCAGGCCCACCTGGCCCTCGGCCCGGCGGCGGTAGTAGGCGGCCACGTCCGGGCCGGGCACGCCGTTGGGCGAGAACGAGCGAGTCATGGGAGCCATGACAATGCGGTTCTTGAGTTGCAGCGATTTCAGCGCAAACGGCGCGAATAAGGCATTGGTCGGCATAAAGGGAAGCATTGCTAAATGAATCTGAAGTTGCTACAACCCCGAACCGGCTCGTTTGATTTTTGAAGCAAGGCTCGGTCGTCAGCTAGTGTCCAGCTTCCGCGACTGCTATCACCTTAGTGTTTCGCCTCAACTTTGTTGAGCTGGGCTGCTTACATAACCACCACATCCTGCCGCCGCGACTCGGGCGACACCTTCAATTCCTGAATTTTCCCATCCTTCACCACGGCCTCAATCGTCGTTTGGTAGGGCGCGTGCAGCTTGAAATGCACGTCCCAATTCTTAGGCCAGGCGGGTAGTAAATAGATTTTGCGGCCGTCGGTTTGCAATAACATTTCCTGTAAGCCTATCATGCCCGAGGCGCCCCAGTTGTGGTCGGGCACCCAGTCGTAGCCCGGCCCCCAGAAGGCCGGAAAGCGGCGGCCAGAATCCTGCAATTTCTTCACCGTCAGTTCGGCGGCTTCGTCGGTGAGGCCGAGGCGGGCGGCGAAGATATTGTGCTGCTTCCAGCCGATGTGGCTGCGGAAGCGCTGCACATCAGCATCATATAGGTAAGTGTTGCGGGCCGTGTCGAGGCCGGCTTTGCCTACGCCATAAATGCCCCAAGGAAAAACTGGGTACAGTTGTGGGCTTTCTGAATTGTTGATGCGCTCCCAGGATTTTGCTGGCGCGATGGTTGGATGGCCCTGGCTTTCACGGAAGCTGATGGCTGGGATGCGGCCCAGCATAGCGGTCCATTTTTGGCGCTGCTCCACTGACCCGTAGGATGGCGGCAGGGCCAGCAGGCGCGTGAGCACCGTACGCAG
>CAXUKA010000437.1:0-4943 GCA_964251335.1 uncultured Hymenobacter sp. | reverse complement strand
GCCCTGGCCGATGCCAAAACCCGCGACAAAGCCGGCATGAAAGCCGTGGCCAACGGCAGCTTCGACGCCTACATCGACCGCTGGGCCGCCGCCGCCAAAAAAGCCGGCAAACCCATGCTGGTGCGCTTGGGCCACGAAATGAACGACCCCTACCGCTACCCCTGGGGCCCGCAAAACAACGACCCAAAGGACTTTATCGCGGCCTGGCAGCATGTGGTCAGCCGCTTCCGGCAGGCGGGTGCCAATAATGTGGCGTGGGTATGGAGCCCGCACCCGGCCTACACCTTCGCGGCGTACTACCCCGGCGATGCTTTTGTGGACTGGGTCGGCGTGGGCACGCTCAACTACGGCACCGTGGCGACCTGGAGCCAGTGGTGGAGCTTCGCCGATATTTTTGGCAAGTACTACCCACAGCTAGCTTCTTATAAAAAGCCGATTATGATTACGGAGTTCGGCAGCCTGAAAGTGGGCGGCAGCCGTAGCCAGTGGTTTAAGGAAGCTCTTACCGATATGCCAGTGAAATATCCGCTGGTCAAAAGCGTCATATTTTACCACAACAGTAGCGATAATACCACCACGATGAAGGAGTTGGACTGGACGTTTAAGGACGACAGCGCGGCTACCAGCAGCATCGTGCAGGCCGTGAGAGCCTGGGACAGACAGTAAGCGTCGTTCAGCATTCGCAACTGTTTGAGAAACTAGGTGCGGGAAGCAGAGAAGCATCTTGTGTGGCGTAGTAAACCTTTAGGAAAGAGGTTGCTGCGTCACGCGAGATGCTTCCCTGCGTTTTGCCTACTTCTCGCAACTGATTGCAGAAGCAGCTTCCTATGCTGAAACTACTTGTCATCCACTTTTTATATTACCGCCGGCCTATTGGTCAAGGTATTCTACCTCTTTCTACGTTTACTAGCTTGTTGCCCCACCCTAGCTCGCCCCAGAACCATATTTAGCTCATGTTTGAATGTTAATTTTACTAAGCAGGTTCAGAAACAGGTTCCATGTTAGCTCCTATTCCGAACAACTTACCCCTAATTCATAGCTAGAAATTGGCTCTATGAATTCATAAAAGCACGCTAGAAATCGCCGCTACATAGGATTTTATAAATAAGCATTATGCCAAGAAGTGGATTCAATACTAGTGACAGTGACGCCACCGCCGACCTGCCCAAACCGAAAGTAAATAAAGAATCGTTACGGCGCGGCCTGCGGATATTCCGCTACGTGCTGCCTTACCAAAGCAAATTTGTGGTGGGCATGGTGCTGCTGGTTCTCAGCAGCCTCAGCACTATGTCGTTTCCGTGGATAGCCGGCAAACTGGTGAACGTGGCTACCGGCGAGCCGCTGGTGCTACCGGGTGGCTTGGTACTCGATATTAATCGGGTGGCGCTGGGGTTGTTTTTGGTGACCGTACTACAAGGATTTTTCTCGTTCGGGCGCATCTGGTTTTTCACCCAGGTAAGCGAGTTCACGGTGCGCGATATTCGGCAGGCGCTGTATGCCAAATTTGTGCAGCTGCCCATCCCGTTTTTTGAAAAAAACCGCATAGGAGCTATTACCTCGCGCATTACCAGCGATGTCGCCCAGATTCAGGACTCGTTTTCGCTGACGCTGGCCGAGCTATTCCGGCAGGTATTTACTCTGCTGGGAGGCATCGCGTTCATTATGGTTGTGTCTTGGAAGCTGTCGCTTTTTATGCTGCTCACGTTCCCGCCTATCGTGTTGGCGGCGGGGCTATTTGGGCGCAAAATCCGCACTCTCTCGCGCACTGTGCAACAGGAGCTGGCCCACACCAACACCATCGTGGAGGAAACCTTGCAAGCCATTAATTCGGTGAAAGCTTTTACCAACGAGCGGTTTGAAACCAAGCGGTACACCGACTCGCTGGGCAAGGTGGTGCGGGCCGCGCTGCAAAGCAATCTGTATCGGGGCGGCTTCGTATCATTTGTGATTATTGGCTTGTTTGGCGGCATCATTCTGGTACTGTGGCGCGGGGCCACGCTGGTACACACGCCCCTAAGCGACCCTGACCACCTGAAAATCGGGGACCTCACGTCGTTTATCATTTACACCGCCTTTATTGGGGCATCGGTAGCCGGCCTGGGCGAACTCTACGGCAAGCTGCAAAGCACGCTCGGCGCAAGTGAACGCATCCTCGAAATTCTGGATGAAACGCCTGAGCCCACTCACCAGGAACCCGCCATTGGGCTGGTGCCGGCCCAGGTATACGGCGACATTCGCTACGAGCACGTGGCTTTCACCTACCCCACCCGGCCCGATGTGCCCGTGTTGCAAGACATTGATTTCCATATATCGGCGGGTGAGAAGATTGCGCTCGTCGGCCCCAGCGGCGCAGGCAAAAGCACCATTGCGGGCCTGCTCATGCAGTTTTACCAGCTCAGCGGCGGCCGCATCGTGGTCGATGGCCACGATGTGGCCGACTACGACCTCACTGCTTTGCGTTCACATATCGGCATCGTGCCGCAGGAAACGCTGCTCTTCGGCGGCACCATCCGCGACAATATTGCCTACGGTAAGCCCGGCGCTACCGACCAGGAAATCATCGAAGCCGCCCAGCGCGCCAATGCCTGGCAGTTTATTCAGAAGTTTCCTGAGGCCCTCGATACGGTGGTTGGCGACCGGGGCATTAAGCTCTCGGGCGGGCAGCGCCAGCGTGTGGCCATTGCCCGCGCCATCCTGAAAAACCCCGCCATCCTTATTCTTGATGAGGCTACCTCGTCGCTCGACAGCGAAAGCGAAAAGCTGGTGCAAGGTGCCTTGGATGAATTGATGCAGAACCGCACCAGCCTCATCATCGCCCACCGCCTCTCGACTATTCGCAAGGTTGATAAAATCCTGGTTATCGACGGCGGCCGCATAGTAGAAGCCGGCTCGCACGACGAGTTGAGCGAGCGGGCGGGCGGGCTGTATGCCAATTTGCTGCGATTGCAGTTTGAGCTAGCGTAGCAAATTTAAACTGCAATATAAACACCCCGTTTAGTCGTTAAAAATCAACGACTAAACGGGGTGTTTATTTAAAATCCTCCGGTATAAAAGCCAGTATTATAGTAGGCCGGACCTAACGTAGCATACTGCCTGCTATAGCTTCATCTGCAGGAGTCGTAGCAGGCAGTATGCGTTTCGTTTTATCTGCCAAACGGCGCAAATGCCCTAATCCTCGTATGACCTGTCTAAAATTCATTTAAAGCGCGGGCTCGGTGAGCTCGCGCTGTTTATTTATGACAGAGCAAGAGCGCCTGCACCAGCAAAATACCCACGAACAAAACTGGCTGCAATGGGGGCCTTATCTTTCAGAGCGTCAGTGGGGAACTGTGCGCGAAGACTACAGCCCCGACGGTGAAGCCTGGACTTACTTCTCGCACGACCAAGCCCGTAGCCGCGCCTACCGCTGGGGCGAAGACGGCCTGGCCGGCATTTCCGACGACACGCAAACGCTGTGCTTCGCCCTCACACTTTGGAACGGGCAAGATGATATTCTGAAAGAGCGACTTTTTGGGCTCGACAACCACCAGGGCAACCACGGCGAGGACGTGAAGGAACTGTATTACTACCTCGACAACACGCCCACGCACTCCTACCAAAAACAGCTTTACAAGTACCCACAGGCCGCTTTTCCCTATCAGCAATTAATCGAAGCGAACAAAGAACGGCCGCTTACTGAGACGGAATTTGAGTTGCTCGACACGGGTATTTTCGACGAAAACCGCTATTTCGACGTAGTGGCCGAGTACGCTAAAGCCAGCCCGACTGACCTGCTCATTCGCCTAACGGTGCGCAACCACGGTCCTGAAGCGGCCTCGCTGCACCTGCTGCCCACGCTGTGGTTTCGCAACCGATGGACGTTTGGGGTAGAGGAAGGCAAGCCGCAGATAACCCGCCAAGAGCCGGGCGCTGGCTACCACACTGTGCAGGCGCAGCACGACCGGCTAGGTGAGTACACGCTGTATTTCCCACCTACTGAGGAAATACTACTAACTGAAAACGAGACAAATACCGAGTGGATTTTTGGTTCACCCAACGTGGGTGGAGCGCTGGTGAAAGACGCTTTTCACGCCGCCCTGATTCCCGGCGACGCCAGCCACCCCAGCCGTACCGCCATTAGTGGTACTAAGGCTGCGCCGGTTTATCACCTTACCATAGCGCCGGGCGGAGTGGCCGAAGTGCGCCTGCGCCTCAGCCAAAACTCAGCGATAGCAAACCCGCTGGGCGATGAGTTTGCGGCCATTTTCCAAGACCGGCAGCGCGAAACCGACGAGTTTTACAAACCCTTATTGAAAAATACGCCGCCCGACCTGGCCAGCGTGAAGCGCCAGGCGTGGGCCGGTGTACTCTGGAGCAAGCAGTACTATAACTACGACGTGGCCCGCTGGCTCGACGGCGACCCCGGCTTTCCTCCGCCCGCCCCCGAGCGCGGCAAGGTCCGCAATGCCGCCTGGCGACACCTGAAGGCGGAGGACATTATCCTGATGCCCGACAAGTGGGAATACCCGTGGTTTGCGGCTTGGGACATGGTGTTTCACTGCCTGGCGCTGGCCCCCGTGGACATCGCCACGGCCAAGCAGCAGTGCCTGCTACTTACCAGCAGCTCACGCTATTACGGGGGCGATGGCCAGATTCCGAGCTACGAATACGACTTCTCGAATGGCAACCCGGCCGTACGGGGGCAATCGGCGTGGTTTCTGTTCGACTACGAGCGGAAGACCTCAGGCTTTGCCGATTGGGATTTTCTGCGAGCGGCTTTTTCACAATTGCAAGCCAACCACAACTGGTGGATGGAGCGGTTTCGCCGCCACCCCGAGCAAGATTTCAAGGGCAGCTTTCTGGGCCTCGACAATGCCAGCGTGCTCAACCGCGAGGAGGTGCCGGGCGGCGGCTACCTCAAGCAAGTCGATAGCGTATCGTGGCTGGGCGGCTATACCTTGTAC
>CAXUKA010000436.1:0-4949 GCA_964251335.1 uncultured Hymenobacter sp. | reverse complement strand
GCCTCCCAAGTTTCAGCGCCGCATTTTTTACCCCCAGTTGTGGAGCGCCCAGGAGTTGGAAGACTGGGGCAAGGGCTGGGTGGAAAAGGTGCTGGAAGAGGTAGGGTAAGTAGTACAATGGAATCGCTTACTTACGAAACTGTCCATACCATTTTCGATTGGTATGATGGTGCCCGAACTGGTATCGCTGACTTCGGAGGTCAACCTCATTATTACCAATGCGAACTGGAATATGGGCCAGATGAAGACTACCTACTTAGCCCACTGGATGCTGAAACATTTCAGCTTGCAATGGAGGACTGAGAAATCTGGCTACGATGGGAAGCCGCTTTTCACGCAGGTCAAACTACTGTAGAAACCCATCCAGCACTTCCTGAAAACAGGATGAGACATGAGGAATTGAAAAGCTTATTAGCTGATAAATTAGCTATTAAACCTGACTTAAAAATTGAAGTTAAAGCCCACTTCTTATATGGAGAAAATCTACTAGTCAGGTGGATTATTAAGTAAAGAACCTTCCCATTGAGCCCACTCTACCCCACCAAAATCGCCGGCGGGTTAGCTGATGCCAGCAGCCGCTCGTCTGCCAGATGCCGATGCAGGCCGCTTTCCACGCCGGGCAATAATGCGCCGTGCTCGCTGCCCAGCACGCTGTAGCGCGGGCGGCGGGCAACCCAGCCGAAGCTGGCGGCCGGGCGCGGCACTACGCAAGCGTCATCCAAACCCGCCACGCGCAGGGCCAGGCGCGCCAGCTCGGCCCAGGAGTAGCTGCCTTCGTTGGCTAAGTGCCATAAGCCCCGAGCCCCGTCGAGCAGCAAATCGAGGCTGACGTTGACGAGGTCAGGCACGTAGGTGGGCGAGATAAACAGGTCGTCGGCCGCCGCGAAAGGCTGGCCCTGGCGGCCGGCCTTGAGGGCGTGATGCACGAAATTATGCTCGTCCCAGGCACTAAAAAAGGCGCTGGTGCGCACTACCAGCGTAGCGGGCAGCCGAGTTAGAACCTCCTGCTCGGCCAGCAGCTTGCTGTGGCCATAGGCATTGAGCGGCTGGGCTACGTCGCTTTCCAGGTACGGCGTCGTTTTTTGGCCGTCAAAAACTAAATCCGAAGAAAACGTGAGCAGCTGCACACCTTGCGCGGCGCAGGCCTCGGCTAGCAGGCGCGGACCAGTGGTATTCTCGCGGTAGCAGCGGGCCTGGTCGGTTTCGGCGTCATCGACGCGCACGTAGCCGGCCGCATTCACTACGGCCCAGGGTTGGTGGTGTTCCAGCGCCTGGGCAATAGAACCAGCATTGGCAATGTCCAACTCGGTACGGTCAAGCGTAACGGCATGGAGGCCCCGGATGCGGCAGACGCGCCGAAAGGCCTGGCCCAGCGTGCCGGTAGCACCCGTAATGAGCAGGGGTTGAGTTGTTGTCATAGAGCATATCACAAAAAAAATTACGCCGCCTGCGCCGGCCAGTAAAACCGCTCGGGGCGCTGCCACCAGCCCCGGCCAGCCAGCACAGGGTGCGTGAAGCGACCGTAACGAATGAGGTTTTGCACCATCTGATGCAGGGCAGTGGGACGGGGCTGCCCGTTGCGCACGTCAAATACGCCCGGCTCGTAAGAGGCCCCATCCTGGGTAAGTAGATTATCCCAGTCAAATGCACCCAGCAACGACCACACCGTGAGGCCCCGCAGCTCGATGCCACTGGTTAGCAGGCGGTTGGCTCCTTCCCAGGCCTGGTGCAGCCAGCGCAGCTGCTCCTCTCGGGTGCAGCCCAGGTGCAGCTCCGTGATGGCCAGCGGGATGCGGTAGCGCTCCCAGGTTTGGCGCAGCAGGTTTTCGAGGCCCACCACTTCCACGCCAGTTACACGCAGCGCTTCGAGGTCGATATACGCCGGGTGAAACTGCCCGC
The DNA here is from genome assembly GCA_964251335.1 of uncultured Hymenobacter sp. Taxonomy (GTDB): domain Bacteria; phylum Bacteroidota; class Bacteroidia; order Cytophagales; family Hymenobacteraceae; genus Hymenobacter. The sequence goes on along the minus strand of CAXUKA010000436.1, from coordinate 3,050 downwards.
TGAGCACCGGCGGGCCAGGGTACAGCGCCAGACGCTCGTCGAGGTAGCGCTCGCTGGTGACATAGTGGTTGATGCCTAGCACATCGGGCGGCAGTGGCTGGTCGATAAAATCCTGTAGCTCCGTCTCAGCTATCCCGTTGTCAAGCAAATAATTCCACAGCGGATGCGCCGATGTTACGCGCCCGCACAGCACGTCGAAGGTCAGCCAACGGCGGTGGTTTTCGAACTCTACCTGCCGGGCCAGCGCGGGCGTGCCGTGGGCCTGGCCCAGGTCTTCGGTCTGCACCAGCTGGGCGGCGGGGTTAACTTCACGAATAGCTAGCATGGCCAGCTTCGTGGCTTGCAGCTCATTAATCAGAATGCGCACAAACGTGCGGTCGTCGTGCCCGTGCGGATACCACAGGCCGTAAAGGCCGCTGAAGCGGGCCGTAGTGAGCGGCTCATTTACGGGGGTGTAGTATTTTACCCACGGGTAGCGCTCGGCCACCATGCGGGCGTAGCGGGCCAGGCCGGGGGCAAATGTGGGCTGGTCGAGCGCCGTGTAGCGCGGGCCGCTGCCGTGGTGCACCAGGCCCACAATGGGCTCAATAGCTAGCTCTTGCAGCCGCGCCAGCCGCTCATCAGGCCATTGCCAATTGGGATGGTCGAGGCTTTCGGGGGCTACGTGCTCCCAGAGCACGGGGTAGCGCAGGGTGCGCAGGCCAAGGTCGGCAAAACGGTCGAGGTCGTCGAGGCGGTCGCGGTGACCATTGCGGGTGAGCTGGTCCGAATAGGTATCGCCCACACGTCGGCAGGTGCATTCCACCCCACCCCAGATTTCTACGTTCGTCGCTGCTTGGTTCATGCGTTTGGGTTTAAGTACAACATCCCGACCCCGTCAGGAACCGGCTGGCGGCATTTGCTAAAGCTACTCTCAATTAATATACTCTACTCATAACCAATAAGTTGCCAGGCAAGTATATAAGCCCGGCTTTCTCGTTACGCAACCACCGCACTTAACTAGCTTTAGCTGCGTCTGCCTAATTCTGACCAGAAAAGCATTTCGGCTGCCCCTTACGCGATAGCCTCCACAGCGGGTTCCCACTTGTGGGCGCTGCACCGCGAGCACTGCTGAGTAGGCAGTTGCGGGGCCGCCACCACTTCGCCGCAAACGGGGCAGGCAAACTTGCCGGCAGCCACCGGCTGCGCCTGGCGAAAGCCTTCGTCCCAGGGCGGAATGATGGACAGGCCGGGCTGGGGCTCATCGGCTTCTACTAGGCTAAAGGTGCCGTTAGCCTCCATGTATAGGCGGCGCACCTGGCCCAGATGCTCCAGGCTTTCGCCGCGCAGCTGGGCAAATAGCCGCTCCTGCGACAGCACCACCCGCTCCATAATCGGCAGTTGAAGTACCCCATCGACTACCACCGTCGTGACAGTGCCTTGCAGCATACGCTCGGCGGTGATATGCCGGGCGGCCCAGTGCGTCACGAGCCGGTGCAGCAGCACCACTACGCACACAATGGCCACCGGTGCCAGCAGCCCCCTGTCGGGCGAGAGTAGCGGAATACCAATGCTCACGGCCAGCGACACGAGCCCCGCCAGCTCGGTGCGGCTGATTTGGCCCGCCATGCGCTTGCCCATCAGGCGCAGGCCAGTTAGCAGCAGCAGGTACATGGCCACGAGGCGCAGAGCACATTCCAGCAGGAAGCTCCAGGGCACCTCGCCCATCAGAATGCGCAGGTAATCGGTAATATGGGGTGGAGGGGGCGGCGGCATGATAAAGCTATCGGTAAATAAAAATTAATGACTAGCAAACGACGTATTGCAAAACCAAAGCACTAGTATGCAGCACCTTTCAGTGGCTTTTATCACCTCGTTCGACCGGTTATTCTTTCTCTTCTTTTCCAGTTTTGGGCAAAGAAGCGGGCACCCAATTTTCGGCTTCGCACCGCAGGCAGCGCGTGCCAGCGTGGTCGGTGGGCGTGGGCACGTAGCCGCAGGTAGCGCACACTTGCTTGCCCTGGGCTGGGCCACTGATGGCGGCGGGCGGCGCATCGGCCTGCGGCAGAATGCTCAGGCCGGGCTGCGGCTCCGGCAGCTTGTAGAGGCTAAGGCGGCCGTTGGCTTCGAAATACACGCGGCGCAACTCGCCAAGCTGAGCGATATTTTGATTGCGTAGCTGCCCAAACAGCTGCTCCTGCGAAAGCGCCTGGCGCTGCATAGCAGCCAAATCGAGGCAGCCGTCGCGCACAAGCAGTGCCAGGTCGCCCTGCTGCACCAGCTCCATACGGCGCGATTTGTAGGCCAGCCAGTTGGTGAAGCGGTGCATAAAAAGCAGGGCCGTGAGCACCACCACACTGGGCAGCAGCCCAGCCGTCGGTATCTGCATCGGCCCGGCAATAACGGCTCCTAAGGTTAGCACTACGGCCAGCTCGGTTACCGACATCTGGCCCTTCATGCGGCGGCCCATCAGCCGGACTATCAGCAGCATGACCATAAAAATCAGCAGCGCCCGCAGGGCCACTTCCCCCGTAAATGATGGTGGGGCCTCCCCAAATAGCCAGCGATGCCAGTCACTGAAGATGATATCTTCCTTCTTCATAATCCCTTGCCCAGTGCCGTAGGTGAAGGGGACTGAACGACGGGGTTCCGGCCAGGGTTGCCGCTAAATAGCTATGTAACAATACGGGGCACGGCTCAGCTACTGCGTGTTAGCTGCGCCATACCCCGTACTAGTGGCTCCGTAGTGTTGGTGTTAGTTGCGCACCGCAATCAACAAACCCAGCTCTTTGTAGCGCATATTAAATTTTTTGGCAATGGCCGCATTGGTCAGCGAGCCCTTGTAAATGTACACGCCGCTGCGGAAGTGCTCATTCGTAAACAACGCCTCATTGATGCCACCCTGCTGACTGATTTCCTGCAAAATGGGCGTAAAAATGTTGCTCAGCGCATTGGTAGCCGTGCGGGGCACCCGCGAGGCGATGTTGGGCACGCAGTAGTGCACCACGTCGTATTTGCGGAAAATGGGCTTGCCGTGGGTGGTCAGCTCGCTCGTCTCGAAGCAGCCGCCC
>CAXUKA010000435.1:0-4963 GCA_964251335.1 uncultured Hymenobacter sp. | reverse complement strand
TGCGCAACTCCCGCACGTAGAGCAGGCCGATGCCGAGGGCTAAAACGCCCTCGGCCAGCACAGTAGGCTGCACGTTGATGTGCTGCGATGCCAGCCCCACCAACACACTGCCCAGGGGCACCGCGGTCGTATACACCAGCACGTATAGGCTGATAACCCGCCCGCGCATAGCTGGCTGCACCGTGGTTTGCAGCAGCGTGACGCTAATGGTAGTCTGCGACATCATCCCAAACGCGGCCAGCACCAGAAAAACCAACGACAGCGCCAGCCACGGCGTGTAAGCCAGCAACAACAGCCCCACGCCAAACACGAAGGTGTTGACAGCCATGACCTTATTAAGGTCCACGCTCGGCTTCAGCGAGGCCAGGTAGAGCGCCCCGATGAGTCCGCCCAGCCCGATGGCCCCATCGAGCAGACCGAAGGTGGTGGCATTGCCCTGAAAAATGTCCTTGGCGTACACGGGCATCAGGGCGGTAAAGGGAAGCACTAGCAAGCCCATGAGGCCTATGGTAGTGATAATGAAGCGAATGTTCGGCGTGTCGCGCACATAGCGGAAGCCGTCTGCCAACTCGCCCATAACATTCTGGGTGCGAACCTTAGGCACAAATTCCGGCAGCTTCAGCAGCAGCAGCGACCCGATAACGGCCACGAAACTGAGCGCATTCAGCCCGAAGCACGCGGCGGCCCCCAGCCGCTCGATGGCCAGCCCGGCAATGGCCGGCCCCACCAGCTTCGAGAGGTTGAGCATGGTCGAGTTGAGAGCCACAGCGTTGGGCAAGTCGTCCTTGCTATCGACCAGCTCGTACACCAGTGACTGCCGCGCCGGCACATCGAAAGCATTGATAATGCCCAGCACTGCGCTCAGGCCGATAATGGCCCACACCGCCTCCTGGGCGAAGAAATACACCGCCAGCGCAAGCAGCACGGCCTGCGCCATCGATAAGATTTGCGTCAGCAGCAGCACCCGGTAGCGGTTGTAGCGGTCGGACACTACGCCGCCGACCAACGAAAACAGCGCCGACGGAAATAGTGTGGCAAACACGCTCACCCCCAGCATAAACTTGGAATGTGTGAGCGAATAAACCACCCAACTCACGGCGGTTTTCTGCATCCAGGTGCCTAGCAAAGACAGCAATTGGCCGGTGAAAAACAGGCGGTAATTGCGGCTGCGAAAGGCGCGAAACGTATCAGGAATCATGCAATTTTGGGTCAGCGTTGGCCGCCAGTTATTTTTGGATAGAGTTGCTCTGCTCGGGCAAATTGCCTCCGTGAAACTGGCCAAATGAACGGGCCGAAAACAGCCCTATCAACAGCCCCCCGGCCCCCAGCGCCAGGACGTGGCCGAAAGAGCGCAGCTCGAAAGTCCCGATGTGCAGCACCAGCAAGTAGCTCACAGCTAGATTGAAAAACCCCCACAGCACATTCACGGTCGAGGAAGAAAGGCCCCTGCCCGGCGGATTGGCAAAAGGACTTTGGAAGGCGCGGCCTTGCACGCCGCTTACCAGATGCGGGATGGCATTGATGAGAAAAGCGCCGCCAAAAAAGTAGGCAATGAACGGGAGGTAGCTCATAAGAATCTGTTTATTATACTATTAATCAATGTCAACCAGCCGAGTCAGAATAGGCAATGCCTGCCCCAGCAGCGCCAGCTCCTGGGGCGAGCAAGTGGCTTGCAGCGCATTTTGCAGCCACTCATCGGCCTCCTGCCGCACGGCCAGCAGCACTGCCTGGCCCGCCGCTGATAGTGTGATAAGCACCTTGCGCTTATCAGTAGCCGAGGGCTGGCGCGTGATGTAGCCCAGCTCTGACAGGTGGCTCAGTATCTGCGACATAGATTGAGTAGTGACTTTCTCCTGCGCTGCCAGCTCGCTGGGTAGCATTGGCTGCTGGTCGAGCTGCTTGATAACCGAGCGCTCGGTGAGCGAGAGCTTGTCGCGGGTCGGCGAGTGGCTGCGCAGCTTTTTCATGAGCCGCGTCACAATGGTGCGTATCTCGGCGGCTATCTGCTGGGAGTCGGGTGGGGGAGGCATCTTGTTAGGAAAACTTGTTAGTTTACTTAACAAATATAAGGGCTCATAGTTTCGAAATGCAACCCTGAATGGAAAGTGGGCGGGACTACGCCCTGATTCTTACCGAACTCAAGCGCAGCAGGTTGCCACGTAGCGGTGGCCGGTTTGTACTCCTAGTAAAAGCGGTAAGCGAGCAAGTGCCATATAGGAGAGGAAGCTGTATCAGTTCCAAGGTCGCTATCCCCGATACTGCATACCAGCTGGAAAACCGCATTTGTGACGCGGCTACACGGCGTACCATTTTAAAGCTGCGCTAGTAAAAATAATTGCTTTGATTTTCAATTGCTTAATGAATAATAAGCTGTTCATACGAAATAGTTCGTAGTTCTGATTTGCAACTACGAATCACTTCGTATAATCTTTGTCCTACGAAACAGTTCGTATGAAACTTTTTTCCTGTAGTCTCATGCCCAAAGCCCCCCCTAAACCGACGGATTCGGAGTTGGAAATCCTGCAAGTGCTCTGGCAGCACGGCCCCGCCACCGTGCGCACCGTGAACGAGCAGCTGAGCCAGCAACGTGAGGTTGGCTACACAACCACCTTGAAAATCATGCAGCTGATGCTGGAAAAAGGCTTGGTAAACCGCGACGACGAAGGCCGCAGCCACATCTACCGCGCCGCCGTGCGCGAACAGGACACGCAGGGGCTGCTGCTCGATAAGTTCGTGGATGCCACCTTCGGCGGCTCGGCCCTGAAGCTGGTGATGCAGGCCCTGGGCCACCGCCGCACCAGTGCCGACGAGCTGGCCCAGATTCGCCGCCTGCTGAATGATATTGAGATTCAAAACGCTAACCACTCAACTTCTACTCCCGATGACAACGCCCCAGGTGCTTAGAGAAGTAGTATCGCCCGCGCTGGTGCGGGGGGTAGGGTACGCTTTGCTGCATTCGCTGTGGCAGGGTGGGGTGCTGGCGGGGGTGCTAGCCGCCGCGCTGCCGCTGCTGCGCCGGCATCGGGCCGAAGTGCGCTACGCGGCTAGTGTGGTGGCACTGGCTGGCCTGCTGCTGGCGGTGGGGAGCACATTTGGCTACTATTACCAAAACGAGCCCACGCCTACCGAGCAGGCATTGAGCGGCCTGGCACCGCGCCAACAGGCAGTGAGGCTGCACGTTGCAGGCTTGGCGGCGCACCAGCCTGCACCCTCAGTAGCGTTGCTGCCCGCCTTGGCCCGCCAGGCCGAGCCTTACCTGCCCATCTTGGTGGGGGCTTGGCTGCTAGGGCTGCTGCTGATGGGTGGCCGCCTGGTAGGTGGCCTGGTGGTAACCAGCCGGTTGCGCCGAGTAGGCGTGCAGGCCATTGGGGCCGATTGGCAGCGCCGACTGGCGGCATTGGCCCAGCGCGCTGGGGTGCGGCAGCCGGTGGCGCTGCTAGAGTCGGCGCGAGTAGCGGGGCCGCTGGTGCTGGGGCACTTGCGCCCAATTATTTTGCTGCCGCTGGGTGCAGTAGCAGGTCTTAGTCCGGCTTTGCTGGAGGCGCTGTTGGCGCATGAGCTGGCTCACATTGTGCGGCGCGACTACTTGCTCAATTTGATTTTGGCGGTGGTAGAAGTGCTGTTTTTCTACCATCCAGCAGTGTGGTTTATGGCGAACTGCCTGCGCGCCGAGCGCGAAAACTGCTGCGACGACCAAGCGGCGGCCCTTTGTGGCGGCGACCGCCTGCGCGTGGCGCGTGCCCTGGCAGCTTTGGCCGAACTGGAAGCCACTGCCTCAACGCCACAATTGGCGCTGGCGGCGGCTGGCACTGGCGGGCGCGGCTCGCTGCTGGCGCGAGTGCGGCGCTTGGCGCTAGGCCGGCCCCAGGCCCCCACAGTGGGCGAGGGGCTGCTGGCTCTACTACTCGGGGTGCTGGGCGTAGCTGGCCTTAGTACGGGGGTGGCGCTGGCTGCCCCGGCCAGCAGCAAGGCCACCAAAGCGCTACTAGCCAACGTAAAACAAGCCATCGTGCCGGCTGATACTACCCGCAAACCCAAGGTAGCTAATGCCGCGCCAGCCGCCGATACAGTGCGCCGCCAAGTGCGAGTGACGGTTGATACGAACACCAATGTTGATACCGATAGCAAAACCAATGTTGCGCCGCGAGTGCGCAGCTACTCTTTCTCGCAGCAAGGCCCGGTGCGCCGGGAGCGGGCCAGCACGGTGGTGATTGAGAAAGACAAAAAAGGCCGCGTGGTGAATTTGGTAGTCGATGGCCAGCCCGTTGATACCGACCCGAAAGGCAAGAAATCCAAGCACGACAAAAAGGAAAAAGTACGTACCGTGGAAGTGGTGCGCGTGCCTAACCAAGATGTGCGCATCGAGCGAGTTGAGCGCCCTGAGCGCCCGGAAAGACCCGAGCGTCCCGAACGCCCGGAGCGCCCCGAAAACCAGAATTTTAGCTTGAATTTTTCGGTCGACGCTTTCGGTGATGACGCTCGCCAATCGGCTCGGCGCGGCCTCACCGATGCCCTGCGCAATCCCGACCTGACCAACGAGCAGCGCCAGGCCATGAAAGACGCTCTGAAGAGCCTCGGCAACGATAAGAGCTTCGGTCAGTTTGACAACCAGCAATTTAAGCTGCATTTCAACAAGAACGGCTTTGCTACCCTAGATAAAAATGCCCTGCGCCAACGCCTGCGTTATGATATCCGCAACCATACCATAGATGGCCTCTACTACACCGACCAGGCCGAACGCGAAGCTGACCTTGCCGCCGCCCAGGCTGACCGCGCTGCCGCCCGTGCTGACCGTGACGCCGAAGCAGCTGACCATGAAGGCGAGCGAGCCGAGCTAGCGGCCCGCCGCGCCGAGCTGCGCGCCCGCATCGCCGCCGAAACGGCCGAGCTACGGGCCCTGGAAAACACTGGCTCGCGCCCCCCACGTGCGCCGCGGGCACCCCGCCCGCCCCGTGCTCCGTTG
>CAXUKA010000434.1:0-4975 GCA_964251335.1 uncultured Hymenobacter sp. | reverse complement strand
CTACTAACAATAGTAGAGCAACTGGAAAATAAACTAAATAAAAAAAGCAGAGGGGGCCAAAATATGGCCCCCTCTGCAAATTATTTATCTATTTTTTTAAAGACAGCCCCTAAACTTAACAGGCTTTTTTCAAAAACAACTGCTATAAACAACAAACATCTAGTTGTTTTGAAATCAGCCCTCCATTAGTGCTATTCCCACCAGCGGGTGGGCAATGGCCCCTGCGCCACCTCTATCCGTTGGCCGGGTGCGGGCAATATTAGTGGCACTGCTGGCTCGGCGGCCTCTAACAACCGCTGTACCGGTTGCCGCCAGGCATGGAGTGCCAAGCTGAAAGTGCCCCAATGCAAAGGTAGCAGCGGGCCGCCTCCCAGCAGGCGGTGCGCCCGCAGCGCCTCGTCGGGGCCGAGGTGGATGTCGGCCCACTCTGCATCGGCCGCGCCGATTTCAAGCATCACTAGGTCAAACGGGCCAAACCGCTCCCCTATCTGCCGGAAGGCTTCATCAAATGGCCCCGAGTCGCCCCCAAAAAATACGCGGTGCCGTGGCCCTTGCAGCACCCAAGAGGCCCACAGGGTACCATCGCGACTGAGGCCGCGCCCCGAGAAGTGCCGGGCGGGCGTGGCCGTTAGCTTGAAATCATCAGCCACCGCGATTTCATCCCACCAGGTCAGCTCCGATACCTTGGCGGCAGGCACACCCCAACGGCGTAGGTGCGCGCCCACGCCCAGCGGGCAGTAAAACCGCGTGGTGCGCCCAGCCAGCGCCCGAATGGCCACTGGGTCGAGGTGGTCGTAATGGTCGTGCGAAAGGATGATGCCATCGAGCGGCGGCACATCGGCCAAGGCCAGCGGTGGGGCAAAAAACCGTTTTGGCCCCACCAACTGCGAGGGAGAAACCCGCTCGCTCCACACTGGGTCGGTGAGGAAACGGCGGCCATCCACTTCTAGCAGAAGTGTACTGTGGCCCAGCCACGTAGCACGTAGCGCATCGGCGGGCACTGGCTCAGCCAGCGCGGCAGCATCGGCCCGAAAGCGGCCGAGCGGCTGCCGGGGCGTGCGCTCGCCTTTCTCAAAGATGTAGCGACGTAGTAGCGCCCCGTAGCCCGAGGGCGGGTTCACGCGAGTGGGCAATACGTTGAGATATTTGCGACCGTCGTGGCCGGGCTGGAGTAGCATGCGTTAGTAGTTAGCGAGTGCAGCTTAGCGGGGAGGGCTCGGCTTTATCTATTTCCTAAGCCCTCCCCGCTAAACAGTACTTCTAGACGCTAAGCAGCCCCAGATACTTTCGGCCGTGATTATTTCAGCCGGTAGGCCAGGCCCACGCGCAGCAGGCGCACCTCGGCGTCGGGGCTGGCAATAGAAATCGTAGGCTGCTGGTAGTTGGCAAAGCCGTTGGAGTAGCTTAGGGTGAGGCCCACGCGGCTGCGCCACAGCGTGAGGTCGCCACGCAGGCGGAAATCCAAGCGGTTGGCGGGGGTACGCTCCAGGTCGGTGCTCCAAGCCCCGTTTACATTGGAAGCGCCGGAGCCTTTTTCACTAGAATTGAGCACGTAGGCCAGCTCGGGGCCAACCAAGGCATCAAGAGAATACTTCTCTCCCGACAGGCGCCAGCCCACGCCGCCAAAGGCCGTGATAGCGGGCGTATACAGCTGTACACGGCCCGAGGCCGTGCGGCTGGAGGTGCCCGTGGGGCTGTTGTAGTTGATATAGCTAACGTCGGTGCGGGCCTGCATCCAGTCGAAGCCCAGGTCGAGCGCCGTGAGCAAGCCTATTTTGCCCACGCGCTGCGCCCGCACACTAACCCCAAAGCCAGTGCCCAAGTGCTTGCCGTAGGGGTTGAAAGCCCGGCTGCTCTCCGAAGTACCGTCGTTGGTAGTGACTACCGTAGTGGTGGTGGTGGCGTTGTCGCCCCGAAACTCCGAGAACCCAGCATTGGCCCGACCCGAAAACTCAATGCTTTGCCCAAATGCTTGGGTAGCCAGCAGCGTAGCCGGCACGGCCAGCAGAAAATACTTCATAACTAATTGCAGAAAAATACCGCCCGCCCGGCCCACGCCGAAGGCTGTGAGCTAAGCTAGGCCGGTAGCGGTGAACGGCCGATGAGGCCTTACTACGCTGCAAATTTCGGCATTATTGTCTAAGCTGCCAGCTTTTAGCGCAAGAGATGCTGCACCACCGGCAGGGCGCGAGCAGCCCATAGCTGCATTTGCGCACCTGTATAGTGCAGACCATCAGGCGTGAACTGATTCTCGTGGGTGGCGGCAGCGCGGGTGAGCGGCGTGATATCCACAAAGGCTACGTCGGCGTGCTGGCACTCCTCGTGGGCCACCTGGTTGAACTGGTCGATTTCTGTGGCTATTTGGGCGCGGTCGCTGCCTTCGGCAAAGGGCGTCTGCCCCCAGTCCGGAATCGAGAGCACTACCACGTGCCGCGCCTGCCCCCCAGCAAAGGCAATGGCCGTACCCAGCAGCGCCCGAAACTCGGTGCGATACAGCGCCACCGACTGGCCCCGGTATTGGTTATTGACCCCAATCAGGAGCGATACCAGGCCGTAGGTTTTGTGGTTGTCAGCCGCCCGAATAGCCTCTTGCAGCTCGGCCGTAGTCCAGCCGGTGCGGGCAATAATGTCGGGTTGGGCCAGCGGCAGGCCCTGCGGCCGGGCCAGCGCAGCCAGTTGCTCGGGCCAGCGGTCGGCCACCGCCGCGCCCTCGCCGATGGTGTACGAGTCGCCGAGTGCGAGGTAAGAGATAGTGCCGGCAACAGCGGGCGAGGTAGTCATGGGCGAATGAGTGGCGCAGCCAAGCAGCAGGCCGATAAAGCAAAACAGAAACAAACGCATGAAAAGTGGCGCGGGGCGAGTGGCAGCCCAGTGCCACCAACTACGCGCCCGCCCTGCCATCCGGATTAGGCCAGCGACGCGGCCGCCGACTGGCGGCTAGGCCGGCGCAGCTCTTGCCAGATGCCCCGCAGGCCGGCTTGCTGATAGAGCTGCCAAATGCCACCCACCATCACCACAGCAAACATGGTGGCGATTACTTTGGGCAGGAAAATCACCGTCGTGTGAATTTTATCGGGCGGCAGCTGGTACTGAATCGCGGCCTCCAGATTCAGGAAATACGCCAGCGAGAACAGCATAAACAGAAAATACCGCTGCCGCAGAATGGCGTGGCTGCCCAAAAACAGCAGCGCCGGGTGCCAGTAGCGCTCGTGCATCTGGGTATTGAAAAAGCAAAACACCACCGGTATCAGCCCCAGGCTGAGCAGCACCAGCGAGTAGTCGTCGGAGCCAAACGTAGCGCGTTGGCGCAGCTTATTCAGCGTGGCCAGCCCCAGCGGCAGCAGCACCACGGCCGAGGCCACGCAGAAGCTTACTAGCCCCCATTGCTTGTAGGTATGGCCCAGGTAGGTGTTAAAATCGGGAACGTCATAAGGGTTCACCAGCCATATCCACATGTTGTAGCAGTTCATACTGGTGATGGGGAAATATCCCACGGCATCATACACCAAATGGAAAATCTTCATCACGTTGCCGGCGATGATGTAGGGCAGCAGTATCAGCAACTCTACGCCTCCCATCAGCAACCCGCCCAGCAGCAGGCGGCGCGGGGCCTGCCACCACTGCGGCACCCACAGCAGCAGCAGCGGCGGCAAGAAGATAATGCCCTGGCTTTTCATGTTAATAGTCAGCAGAAAAAATACCATGCTACTCACCGTGCGCTGCCGCAGCGCCTGCACCACCGCCACAAAAGCCAGCGTACCCAAAATGGCATCGACCTGCTCCCAGACCACCGTGTTATACAGGTAGCCGACATTGAGCAGAAATAACAGCGACAAAATAAAGCGCTGGTTGCCATCGCCCCAGCCAAACTTCCGCACCGCCCAGATGGCGCCCCAAAAGTCGAACACCAGCGTCACCAGCTTGAGCATGTGCCGGTAGCGGTAGATGCGGTCGGCGCCGTGCGCCAGCTTGCCGTAGCCAAATAATACGTACTGGTACAGTGGGTTATAATTGTTCGAGTCGACCTCGTAGCCGCTGGTGAGGCCGTGGGCATCCATGTGCGTGGCCCAGGCCACCCAGCAGGCTACATCGGTCATGTGGCCGGTTTTGGGCGTCAGCAGTATTAGCAGGGTATACAGCAGCAAATACAGCAGCCAGTGCGACCGCGAAGGGTAATCAGATAACATGTAGAAAGAATTACAAGAGAGGGTGCGCTTGCGCGTACTACTTGAGCTTTAAGCTGATAGTTGATAAATCACCCAGAACAAACGTCCAAAAATACGGCTAACGTGCGCCTTACGCGGCCTGCACCATCCTGGCCGCCGCTCAGAGCTTTACTTCAAACACCACCTCGTACACCGCCGTCACCTTGATTTTGCGGAGCGTGGGCGTGTCAATTTCTGTGGTTTCGCGAGCGCGGCCCTGGTAGGCTTTGTAGGCTTCATTGCCCTTGTGCTGGTACTCGCGCATGGCCTCCGACATCGGCACGTAGTCGGGCACTTCGGTCATGGCTACGATGCCGCCGAGCTGCCCGCCGGCGGCCTTTACCACAGCGGCAGCTTTCTGGCGGGCATCGGCGGCGGCCTGGGCAGCTACCTCGGTTTTGACGGCGGCAAGCCGGCTGCTGCGTAGGTTCACCACGCGCAGGTTGTCGGCCCCAGTTTGCACCAGTTGCGGTATCAGGGTATTGAGCTGCCGGGGCTGGTCGAGGGTGAGGCGGTACACTTTATTGAGAGCCACGTTGGAATTGGCGGTTTTGGAAAACCCGCCGTAGCCGGCGGCCGATAAGTCATCGAGCACCAGCTTGTCGGCCGCGATGCCGGCTTTCTGCACCACTTGGCGCAGGCTTTCCTCCTGGTTTTGGGTGCGTTCGCTGTCCTTCACATTATCCGAAAAGCGATACGTAAGCAGCAAATCTAGCTTTTCGGGGTCAATTTCCTGTTCGGCGGTGCCGCGCACCAGCACGGTGCGCGGC
>CAXUKA010000433.1:0-5005 GCA_964251335.1 uncultured Hymenobacter sp. | reverse complement strand
TGCTGAGCTTGCGAAGCATCTTATCACGCTCGCATTGCTCAGAACAACCTTTTTCGTGCGAAGGACGTGATAAGATGCTTCCTTCGTCAGCATGACAGAATTATATGGAAGCCCAAGCCTACTACCAGCAATTTGAGCGCAACGTGCGCATCATCCTCGATGCCCTGGCCGCTGGCCTCGACCTGCGCACCACCTCTCTCGAAACCAGCCTGCCGCTCGAAGTGTACGTGCTTTGTGAGGTGCTGAATCAGGGCGCAGGTGAACACTTTACGCTATCGGCCACGGGCGTGGCACGGCTGGCTGAGTTTCAGCAGCAGTTTATGCGCCACGAAGACCAGACGCTAGCCGCTATGGTGCGCGTGCTGGCCGACAAGCATTCCATTATGCGCACGCCTGAGGGCCGCGTTTTCACCAAAGAAATGCTTATTCGGCGGCTCGAATTTTTCAACGAAGCCGCTCGCCAGGTGAATGTGATGCGTACCCAGCAGGCGCTGGGCAGCCCGCGCCAATACGCTGTCTAAACCACGGAATCATCTGATTCTTCAGATTTCGCGGATTTTATAGCCCAATAAGAAAGGCCACCCAACCAGGTGGCCTTTCTTATTGGGCTAACGGTTCAGGTTGATTAACCAGATATTACTCTTCGCTTATTAGCTTTAGCGTTAAGGCACTATTGCTCAGCTATGTTTCCCGCCGATTCTGCTCTTGTTTTACCTTTACTTGTGCTCGAAACGGCACGCCTCTACCTGCGTCCCTACGAGGCCAGCGATGCTGCTGCTTTCTTCACTGTGCTCGACCAAAGTCGGGCGCGTCTCCATCTGTCTTTCCCCGACCGTTTGCGGGCGGTACCCACGCTGGCAGCTGCATCGGGGCAGCTAGCCACGTTTGCCCAAGACTGGCGCACCGGGCGCTTCTACGTGTTTGGCATCTGGCACCGCGAAAGCCAAGCCTACTTGGGCGACATCTGCCTGATGCCACAGCGCGAGGGCCAAGCCGAAATCGGCTATTACCTAGCCGAGGGAGCCGAAGGCCAGGGCTATGCCCGCGAGGCGCTCGGCGCCATTGTGCAGTTTGGCTTTGGGCAGGTGCAGGCGGCGCGGCTGCTCATTCGCTGCTTTGCCGATAATACGCGGGCGCAGCAAGTGGCGCTGGCACACGGCTTCCGGCTGCTGACGCAGGAAGAGCCAGCTAGGCCGTGGTTCCGCTTTAGTTTTTGGGATAGCCCACCGCAAGCGCCACCTATTCTGCACTTTATGCGCACGAAGTAGCTAAATAACAAAGACTATCCACCATATTCTATAGCTTCCGAGTGAGGCAATTACCCCAATTCATCCTTAGAATAAGGGCAGCCAGTCCTGCAGGGGTATATCCACGAAATCTGTTAAATCTGCGGTCTATTGGCCCACCCGCACGCGCCGCCCTACATTGCCTACCAGCCACTCTTGCCGGAAGTTGAAATACACCCCGAGCGAAAAATCCAGCAGTTTGCGGTTGAAGTCATATATCGGCTCGACGCGCACCGTCACAGCCGCCGCGTCGGCCACGCGGAAGTCGCGCATCAGGCGCACGAAGAGCAGGCGGCGGTCGGCCTCGGTGTAGCCGGGCGTGCCGTAGCGCGAGGCCACCGACTCGTAGTACGACCCGCCCAGTGGCGCGTAGAACTGGTGGCCCTGCCAGTAGCTCAGCATGAGGTCGGCGTAGCGGGTTTCGAGTGTGCCATTCAGGTACAAGCCATTGCCTTGCTTAAATGGCAGCTGAAAGGTGAAGGAATGGTCGTCGTAGAGCAGGCCATAGGTGTTGAGGCGCACGCCCTGCAAGACTGTTCCGTGCAGGGGTAATCGCGCCACTACCCCGGTAGCATAATTAAATAGCGTTTGGATGGGCGCGTGTAGCGTATCAATCTGCCCGCCGTGGTGCTGGGCCGTGAATTGAAACGGAATAGCTATGTGAACAGGGCTGTTATCGCCCGTCAGGCGAAAGCTGCTACTGAGGCCGCCGGCTATCTGTTCCTGGTAGCTCACGCCAGGGTATTCTTGCTTGAGCCAATCGACCCACACGTCCAGCGAAACGCGCTTGGTATTCAGCCGATATTGAAGGCCTTCTTCTAATGGCTTTAGCATTACACGCTCAAAATCAAACAATGGCTCGATATAGCCATGATTGAGGTTCGCGCGAATATTGCCAAAGATGAATTGATTGTTACCTTTCGTCCAAGTAACGCGGTAGGTTGGGCGCACTTGCTTGAGCTGCGGGTTGCCGAAATCCTTCCAGAGAAACACGCCCGCTTCGAGGCGTAAGTCTTTGATGGGATAATAGACAAGCTGCGGATTTAACTGTGTACCAAACAGTGTGTAACCTTCGACAATGTCGTTGAAATACTCGTTATCTTTGAAGAAAGTGAAGGAGTTGAGCGAAATTAGCAAATCACCGCCAGCCGCTTTCACTGCCTGCTCACTGCCAAATCGAACCGGAAATTTCTTTTTTAAATAATCCGTACGAGCGTTGGTCCTGTCAACCTCACGTTTGTCTTGGTCGGACATATAATTCGTCTTACCATAGTAAATCAGGTCTTCTTGCCTGCCCGGTTCTGGCGACGTAAACGCCGAATTATTCAGTTGTGCCTGTGCTTGGCCGGCCATAAATAGCACAGCCCCAAGGCATCCCAAAAATTTTAGAAATTTCCTCATATATTTCCGCTCCCAACGGCACAAAACCGGGGGTAGCTGTGTTAGAAAAAGCCGCCTGAGAACGGCAGAAGCGCGGCTTAATTGCTGTTTCTTTGAGCCGCAAAAAAAAGCGGCCCACCTAGTACAAGCATCAAACTAACTACTTTTTTTCCCTAATTTCCCCGACATGGCAGTTGCAACTGACAAAGCCGAGAAAAACGCCCCCACCAACGCGGCCGCTGAAAAAGCCAAAGCGCTTCAGCTGACGCTGGACAAGCTGGATAAAGCCTTTGGCAAAGGCACCGTGATGAAGCTGTCGGACCAAAAGGTCAACGACATTCCGGCCATCAGCACCGGCTCGCTTTCGCTGGATATTGCCCTCGGCATTGGCGGCCTGCCCCGCGGCCGTGTGGTAGAAATCTACGGCCCTGAGTCGAGCGGTAAAACGACGCTGACGATGCACGCCATTGCCGAAGCCCAGAAGGCGGGTGGCACGGCCGCTTTCATCGACGCCGAGCACGCCTTCGACCCGACCTATGCCAAGAAGCTGGGTATCGACGTGGATGCCCTCCTCATTGCGCAGCCCGACAACGGCGAGCAAGCGCTAGAGATTGCTGACCAGCTCATCAGCTCGGGCGCTATTGACATTATTGTTATTGACTCGGTGGCGGCCCTCGTGCCCAAAAGTGAGCTCGAAGGCGACATGGGCGACTCGAAAGTGGGTTTGCACGCCCGCCTCATGAGCCAGGCGCTGCGTAAGCTTACCGGCACCATCAACAAGACGAACTGCTTGTGCATCTTCATCAACCAGCTGCGTGAGAAAATCGGTGTAATGTTCGGCACCCCCGAAACCACGACCGGTGGTAACGCCCTGAAATTCTACGCTTCGGTGCGCCTCGACATCCGTCGTATCGGCCAAATCAAAGAAGACAAGGACAACGTGACCGGCAACCGCACCAAGGTGAAAGTGGTGAAAAACAAAGTTGCGCCGCCCTTCAAAGTGGTCGAGTTTGATATCATCTACGGTCAAGGTATCTCGAAAGTAGGTGAGATTGTGGACCTTGGCGTCGACATGGGCATCATTGCCAAGTCGGGCTCGTGGTTCAGCTATGGCACCAACAAAATCGGCCAAGGCCGCGAGGCGGTGAAAACCTTGCTGCTCGACAACCCCGAGCTAGCCGAGGAAATCGAACAGAAGATTCGCACTATGGCCAAGGGCGATACCGACGTTATCCCCGTGGACTTGAGCGGCCCTGAAGACGGCGACGACACGCTGTAAGCTGTTTCTGGTTAAAAATTATAAAAGCCCGCTGCCATTTGGCAGCGGGCTTTTTGCTTGGTGCTACTTCCCATGTTGTGCGCAACGTGGCAGCTTGCCCGTTGCATTAATCTCCAAAGCGTTAGTAATTTACCAAACCGCGCAAAATACTTCGCGCCGCGTCGCATCATCAGCACTAATCTTAATCTACCTTGGTTGTCGGGCTTATAGCTTCTGTCCTATTTTTGCCCTGGCATTTAGTTTGTAATTATCCTACAGGTATCGATTTACGTTTATCGCTGGTATGACTCGTCGTTGGTTACTCTATACTCCATTTTTATTGGCCTGTGCGGCGGCTACTCAACCCGCAGGCAACGCCGAACCGGTGCGCCTGTGGCCCAATCCGAGTTTCAAAACGGGGGAAACTATTCGCTATAAGGTTCATTACGGGCTCATTAACGCGGCCGAAGCAACAGTCGAAACTGCGGGCTCGCTTGACCGCATAGCTGAGCGGCCCTGTTACCGCGCCACCGTGAGCGGCCACACCACGGGCTCGTTCGACTTCTTTCTGCACATCCGCGACCAGTGGCGCTCGTTCATCGACACGGCCAGCATCTTGCCCCTGCGCTCGACCCGTGACATCACGGAAAAAAATTACCACAAGAAGGAAACCGTCGACTATGACCACCTGCGCGACGTGGCCGATGTACAGATTCACGACCGCGAAAAGCCTACCCGCACGCCGTACAAAATCCCCAACAACGCCCAGGAGATGGTGAGTGGCTTCTACTACCTACGCACCCTGCACTATGAGAAGATGAAGCCTGGCGACGTAATTAAAATGCCCGGTTTTTTTGATGAATCAACTTTTAATCTGGAAGTTACCTTTAAGGGCCACGAAGTAGTAGAAACGAAGGCTGGCACTATTCGGGTGCTGAAGCTGGTGCCCAAGATGCCCAACAACAAGATTTTTAGGGGCGAAGACGCTATCAAAGTGTACCTCTCCGACGACCGCAACAAGATTCCCGTTCTGTTTCAGGCCGAGATGTTTGTGGGCTCCGTGAAGGTCGATATGTACAAG
>CAXUKA010000432.1:0-5011 GCA_964251335.1 uncultured Hymenobacter sp. | reverse complement strand
CGTCCCCAGCGCGAGAAGATGTTAACGTCGGCAAAGCGCGCATCGCAAAAATCGGGCGGCAGGGTAGGCATGGTGAAAAACTGATTTTTGTCGTCGCCATTGGGTGTGATGACGTTGGGCGGGTTGAACTCGGGGGCCGCTGGCGAGGCCACAGCAAAGCGTACTGTGCGCGTCTGGGGCACTGGGCGGCAGGTGCTCTCCTGAAGCTGAAACACCACTGTGAGTTCGCGGGCTACACCATTGACGACGCTCACGCCATCGCAGGCAGGCAGCCAGGTGAAGTTGGCATTGGACAGGCCCGCGCCGCTGGTAGCAGTGAAGGTCATGCCCACGTCGGCGAGGTTAAAGCCTTGGCCGGTAGCGCTCAATACCAACATGTCGCGGTCGGCGTCGGTGCCATTGAGAGTGGCGTTGTAGGGGTGGCCCAGGCTCATGCGTATCAGCGGCGGGCCGCCAGCCGAGTCGGGCGGGAAGGTAGTAGTAAGTACGGGCGGGATATTGCTATAATCGACAATAACCGGAATCGTCACCGTAGGGGCTGTCTGCACTACTCCGCAGGGGGTAACGGTAGTGGCTTTGAATACTAACTCGCGTACTTGGCCGGGTGGGTCGGTCACGGCCACGCAGGTGATGGGCCAGCTGAAGCGGGCCTGCCGCCGGGTACCAACCTGGGCCTGCGGCGTGAGGGTAGCGCCCTGGCTGGCGGGCGCAAAGCCATTATTGCCACTAAGCGTAAACGTGATAGGGTCGCTGTCGGGGTCGGTGGCTAGCAGGTCGAAGGCTATCGTTTGGCCCACGCGTACGTGCAGCGGCAGCACTGTACCCGCCGTGTGGGTGAGGGTGGGCAAACCATTGGGGGTTGGAATGGCTAGCACGGCCACCCGGATGGTATCGCGCTTGGGCAGCGAGCAGCCATTATCGGCCACAATCACATCTATATAATTAACCTTGCCCTTGGTGTCGAGGCAGTCGGGAAAGCAGAGTGTCGCCACCAGCGTATCGGGCTGGCCGGCGCTATGCACCGTGCCGCTGGAGGTGCCGGTAATCGTGGGCAGCGCGCCTGTGTAGGTTACAGGGTGCAGGCTTAGGGTGAGCTGCGAGTTGGCATCGGGGTCGGTGAAGCGCAGGCGCAGGCAGCGCGAACCGGTGGGTGTGAGGCGCAACGTGTCGCGCCCAGGCGTGTAGGCCACATTGCCGGTGGTGCCGGGCAGCATGAGCACAGTAGGAGCCGCATTGCGAGGGCAGGTTAGCACTTGCAGCTGAAAGTCGCGGCGGGTTTCGCCGATTTTTACGCCCTTGCGAAACTCTTGGCAACGCACCCCAAACACGAATAAACCCAACCGGCTGGGGCGCACCGTGAGGCGGCCCGTAATGGCATCGATACCCAAGGCGGGCGTGCCAGGTATCTGGTTGGTAGCACTGTAGCCGGCTAGCCAGGTAATAGGCGCGTAGGGAGCTGGCAGCGGCGCCGGTTTCGACAGCGTAGCATTGGCGTGGCCGTTAAGGGGCGTCACCATGTCGTAGGCTAGCGAGTCGCCATCGGGGTCTTGTCCGGCAAAGTCATAGTAAAACAGTTCGCCCGCGCAGGCATAGTCGGCCAGCGGCGGAAAGATGCTGGGCGTCGAGTCGCGGAAAGTCTGCCCATTGCGCGTTACGGCCGGAAACTCCATGTAAAATGCCTGCGCCGCTGCCCCTGGCTGGGAAATATTAGCAATGGTGATATTGCGGCAGCAGCGCTCCACGGCCACGTAGTAGCCCTGCGAGCTATTGTAGGTAGAGGCCGGTAGCAGAATGGTATTGCGATAAAGCAACCGGCGGGTGCTGAGCGAGCCCACTGCGCAGGCTGGGTTGGTGTAGTTGAGGTACACATTGCTGGCCAGCGGCAGCACCAATGAGGCCACCTGCCGGTTGGTGGCCTTATCAAAAATGCCGGCCGTGAGGTCGGCATCCAGTGCGCCGGGGCTACCGTTGATGGCATCGAAATACAAGTTCAGCGACAACTGGTAGAGGTCGCCCTGCATGTATTGCAGGTCGAGCTCGCCGCCCACGATGTGCGTAGCCCGCGCCGGCACGGTGGCCAGCAGCAGTAGCACCAGCAGCGCCAGCAGCCCCGGCCGCTTGACCCTGGCCGTTGGGAAAGCAATGAAAACCTGGTAGAATCGCGTCATATAAAGAAAGCAGTAAGCGGGGCCAGCTGGGCCGCAGCGTAACGAGAAGGACAAAGATTTTATTTTTTTGCAGCATCCGTAAGTTTGCCACTGCCAGCCCCGGAGTAAATTTACTAGGTTTCGGGGCGGGGAAGTAGTTCCACTGTTTGAACCAAACCAACTTTTTGTTGACTTTCAGCCGCCTATGCGTCAATATTTTCGGGTTTTGCTTTCTGTGCTGCTGGCCGCTGGGCTAAGCTCGGCCTATGCGCAGCAAGCTGCATTGGGGCTGAGCCGTGCTGAGCTAGCCGAAGGAGGCCGTGCCTGCGCCCTGGCACGCCAGCGCCAAGGGGCTACCACACAGGCTACTGCTATGGCCAGCGTGCGCCACCGCCAGAAGATGGAGCGCTACGACGTGCAGTGGTACAAGCTCGACATTGCCCTCGAAAATAATTCGCGTGACATAGCAGGCTCGGTCATCATGCGGGTGCGGGTGGGGGCGCAGGCGCTCGACTCGCTGGCGTTTGAGCTGTACAAGGCCCCGGCTGGCTCGCTGGCTGGCGCGGCCACGCTGCTCATCGACTCGGTGGTGGCGGGCGGGCGGCGCTCGCCGGGCGTGCTGCGGCAGGGCAACGATGCCACCGCTGCCCTGCCCCGGCTGGCCGCCGCGGGCTCGGTGCTGGAAGCCCGCATCTACTACCACGGCACCGCGCCCAATGGCAACAGCACTGCCATCGGCAATGCCCTGAATACCCGCACCTACTACTATCAGAACAACATACAGTATCCCTACAATGTGACCTGGAGCTTGTCGGAGCCGTTTTCGGCCCACGAGTGGTTTCCGTGCAAGCAAGTACTTACCGACAAGGCCGACTCTTCGGCGGTGTCCGTCACGACCACCTTGCCCAATAAAGTGGGCTCTAATGGCCTGCTGCGGCGCACTGTAATGCTGCCCAACAACAAGGTACGCTACGAGTGGAGCACCCGCCATGCCATTGACTACTACCTGATTTCGGTGGCCGTGGCCCCGTATATCGAGTACGTCAACTACGCCAATCCAGTGGGCGGGCCGCGTATTCCCATCGTCAACTACGTGTATAACCAGGCGTCGCTTGACTACTACAAAACGGAGTTTGACCGCATTCCCGGCTTCATCGAGAACTACTCCAAGCTCTTTGGCCTCTACTACTTTGCCGATGAGAAATATGGCCTGTCGCTGGCCCCCATCGGCGGCGGCATGGAGCACCAGACCATGACCACCCAGGATGGCCTCACCTTCACGCTCACGGCTCACGAGCTATTTCACCAGTGGTTTGGCGACAACGTGACCTGCGCCAGCTGGGAGGATGTCTGGCTCAATGAAGGCTTTGCCTCCTACGGCGAGTATATGTCGCTGCAAGCGTTTGCCAGCCCTACCGATGCCCGCGCCTGGATGGACCAGGCCCAAGGCTATGCCGGTGACGGTGCTGGCACTGTGCGCGTGCCCGATACCACCAGTGTGAGCCGCATTTTCGTGTATAGCCTCAGCTATAAAAAGGCAGCAGTTGTGGTGCACATGCTGCGCTACCTCTGCCACGACGATGCGCGCTTTTACCGCGTGCTGCGCACTTATCAGAGCCAATATCGCGGCCGCACGGCCCACACTGCTGACCTTCAACGTTTGTTTGAAGCTGAACTGGGCCGCCCGCTCGACTATTTCTTCCGGCAGTGGTACCGCGGCGAGGGCTTCCCTGGTTTCAATGTGCGCTGGGGGCAAGTGGGCAGTAATCTTCGCTTGCACATAGATGAAACGGTGACGTATGGCTACATCACGCCGTTTTTTCAGACGGAAGTCGATTATACCCTGCACTTTCAGGATGGCAGTAGCCAGATACTGCGCCTCAACCAGACGCAAGCCGCCCAAGACTTTAGCGCGCTAGTGAGCGGTACTGTAAGCAGCATTACCGTCGACGACTTTGGCTGGCTGCCCGACCAGCCCGGCAGCGTGCAGCAGGATAACACCCTGGCTGGCACGGCTACACCGCTGACGCTTTTCCCCAATCCCTGCCGCGAGCAGCTGACTCTTTCGGTAGCCATGCCCGTGGGCACTACCGCCGAAATAACCGATGTACTGGGCCGCCGAGTGCAACAGCAGCCAGTGCAGCAAATGCAGCAAATGCAGCTCGATACCCACGCGCTAGCCCCAGCCCTCTACTACCTGCGCCTCTACGGCCCGGCCGGCGAGCTACTGGGTCAAGGAAAATTTGAGCGGCAGCCGTAATGTATAGTCGATTGACTAACAGGTGGATAGTATTAGGAATGCCGTGATATCGGCCCTCTACCCGACTGCTCCCGCTGCAAAAAATCTGTCGGCCGTCGGTTCACCAATTGCTGAAAGGCGTTGCTGAACGCCGACAAGCTATTATACCCCACGGCATACGCGATTGCCCCAACTGCACGCAAGGCAAGCCGTCGTATTGCTACAACTTCATGGCTCAGAACTTCGGCGGCGGGCGGCCCGCCGATGGCAGCACGGCCCACCATCATCATCGCCGTCGATATCAACCAGCAGCGCCTCGACTTCATCAAAGCGCTGGGGGCCACGCACATTATCAACAGCAAAAACGAGAATCCCGTCGAGCGCATCCGCGAAATCACGGGTGGCGGGGCCAACTTCTCGCTCGATACCTCGGGTATTCCGGCCGTCATTCAGTCGGCCATGCAATCCTTGGTGATGAACGGCACCTGCGGCCTCATCGGCGTATCGGCCCCCAACAAAAACTTCGATATGAGCCCCAATGTCATCGCCGGGGCCGGCATCACGGTCAAGGGCATCATCGAGGGCGACAGCGTACCCAGCGTGTTCATCCCGCGCATGGTCGAGC